>JAYSVR010000482.1:0-38376 GCA_043718445.1 Acidobacteriota bacterium
ACGCCCGCCGCGCCGGGCGCGAGACGTACTCGGCCAATCGCTAAGCCACGCGGATAGATTCCATCCAAACCCGAAGTGATGACGATCTCGTTGGGGGGCACGGTGTCAGCGGCTACGCTCATAGTCATTTCGCATAGCGCCGCGCTTTTGCCGCGCACTACGCCCAGCGCGCGCTTGCTCAACAACTGACCGATGATCGAACCGACCCCGTGGCGTTCATCGGTCAGCAACAATACGCGCGAAGAGCCTAACGCCGTCACAATGATGCGGCCTACCAAACCGTCGGGCGTCACGACCGGCATGTCTTTCTGTATGCCCGCCGCGCTGCCCTGATCAATAACAATTGTGTTGAACCATTGGTTGGCATCGCGTCCGATGACGTGGGCGTCTATGGCCGGAAAGTTTTGGCTCGAACGCCATTTGACGTAAGTGTCGAGTTGTTCAGCGACTTTGGCTTTGTCTTCAGCCGCGTTGACCTGCTGTTGCATCGTGGCGAGTTGCTGGCGCAACTGATCGTTTTCGGCGCGCGCATCCCGCACGATGAGATAGTGATTCCACGTATAGCGGAAGCTGCCCAAGCCATGCGTCGCTACGAACTGGAAGGGCCAATAAGCCGTCATCAACCAGCCTTGCCCGATCAATGAACCGGTACGGCCAGGAGCGCGGTTGAAAGACACAATGACCAGATGCAGGCCCAGCAAGACAGCCAGCAGCGTCGTCGCATCTTTGGTGAATCTATCGAGAATCGGCACAGGTCAAATGATGAGAACAAGAGCCAGGTAAGCCCGTGCAAGAACGCCCGTCGTCATACGTCGATAAGTTGTAGAACAAGATGCCATCTTGTTCTACGACTCACTGAAGCAGGCTCGCTTTAGTTTCCGGGTAAGGTTGCGCCATCCCATTTCACGCGGCGCAACAGATCGAAATCTGAAAGCATTTGTCCCGCGCCCAGCACCACGGAAGACAGCGGGTCTTCGGCTTGCGAAACAGGCAAGCCCGTCTCGCGGCTCAGGCGATGGTCGAGTTTCTTGAGCAATGAACCACCACCCGTGAGCACGATGCCGCGATCAACGATGTCGGCGGAAAGTTCGGGCGGCGTGCGTTCGAGCGCGACGCGTACGGCGTTAATGATCGTCGCCACCGAATCGGCCAGGGCTTCCCGAATTTCTTCATCGTTGACGACGATGGTTTTCGGAATGCCTTCGATCAGGTTGCGGCCTTTGATTTCCATACTCAGCGGCGTGTCTACCGGATCAGCCGAACCGACTTCGAGCTTGATTCGTTCCGCCGTGCGTTCGCCGATGAGCAGGTTGTATTTGCGTTTGATAAATTGCGTGATGGATTCATCCATCTCGTTGCCCGCCACGCGCACCGACTTGGAATAGACGATGCCTGAAAGCGAGATAACCGCGATGTCCGTCGTACCGCCGCCGATGTCTACGATCATATTGCCGTGCGGTTCGGTGATGGGCAGTCCCGCACCGATGGCCGCCGCCATCGCTTCTTCGACGAGATAGACTTCCGAAGCCTTGGCGCGATAGGCCGAATCTTCGACCGCGCGACGTTCGACCTGCGTGATTTCCGACGGAATCCCGATCACGATGCGCGGACTCACCCACGTCTTGCCGTTGTGGGCTTTGCGGATGAAATACTGCAACATCTTTTCGGTGACTTCGAAATCGGCAATCACGCCGTCTTTCATCGGACGAATCGCCACGATATTGCCGGGCGTACGCCCAAGCATCTCTTTGGCTTCTTTGCCGACGGCTTCGACTTTATGGGTAACTTTGTTGATGGCGACGATGGAAGGCTCAGACACGACGATGCCGCGCCCGCGCGCAAACACCAACGTATTCGCTGTGCCTAAATCAATCGCCAGATCGCTGGAAAACAGACTGAAGATCGAACGTAAATTCATTCCGGTTGGGATTACATGCCTGACAACGTTGCCGCCCATCAGGGATGCTTTTGATACTTTCTAAACAGGATTCAAAAGATGACGCTGGCGCCGCTCAGGTGAGTGTGGAGATGCGGATTATTCATCCGTTACGTCTCAGCCGTTTCAGAAACGCTCTAACCAGACAGTAACAAGTGCCTCGCAAGGGGCTTAAATTCTTTAGGGCCAATTTCTTGGGGGAAGATGTTTCCGTCTAGCGTCGGCAGGCACAATACCCCAAAGCTCCTACAAAATGAAGCACCCCCGGAAAAATCTTTATTATCGGCTAAAAACTCAAAGCGCAGGCCCACGGTCATAAACCGCAGCCTGCGCTTAAAGTGAAACTAGATTGAGAGCCAGAGCGAGCTTAGGAGATAGAACTGTTGGCGCTGGAGAGCCGCGTGTTGATCTTGCTAAAGATTCCGCTGATGCTCGCGCCCATCGCCGTCAGGATGAAGACTGCCGAAGCGCCGATCAAGACCAGCAACAACGAATACTCAACCACATCCTGTCCTTCTTCCTCTCGCAAAAAATGTTTTACAAACTCCATTTCAAAAGACCTCCAAATAAACCAGCGTTAGTGTTAGATCGCCTGTTCGACGAGCGACGACAACCGTAGTTTTTTACGGGGCACTGCCATCCGCTCTTACCGCAGACAATCGGGGGAATATCAATAACCGTATCGTGAAGCGCACTATCCCTAATGCTCTTAGTCCCCTTGGTCATTGATAGAGAGGTATGAATACACCTCGACCTTGTTAGCTTCGATCACGACTGCGCACAGAGGCACCTGAACCCAATCGTCAGGTGTAAACCCGCATCTTTACCGAGTCGGCATCGGGGAAAATGCCCACGGGCAAACACACGAACACACCGGAAACAGCTTCAAAGTTTTTAGGGAGCAAGCGGGCTTCTTGATTACAGACAGTGCGAATTTGGTGCTAAGGGCGACCGTCTGAATGATTGGGATAAGATCGAAGCCTGTCAGGCGAATTATTGATCTAGGGCAGATCATTAAGCAGGTAAGCCATGCAAGGAAAACTTAAAGGCCATCGCCACCTGACGCGGCGCAAACTACCACAAGAAGAAAACGCGATTCAATAACTAAATGCTGTCGCATCGCATTTTTCTCTCATGGCTTTTCCCTTGTGGCACAGACTCGTAAGAAAGCAACGGCTGCGTATGCGACCCAAATGCCATCGAACGCAGCCGTGCTAAACGTTTACTTTGCGGAAGTGTCTTTGACCTTCTTGTTGCGCGAGACCAAGCCGTCTGATTCGCGCAGCCGTTCGATGACTTCGCCCTGTTCGTTGCGGATGAAAGTCACTTCGATTTCGATGTCGAGCAAACGGAATTTATCTTTGCCGAGGGGCAACAATTCATATTTCGTCTTGCCGTCCGTCGCCACACTCATCAGCTTGTCGCCTTCGCGTTTGACCTCGATGAAACGTTCACCGGATTGATAACGTCCTACGTAATCGTCAAACACCTTTGCGTCTACCTTCGCCACCGTCGGCCACTCGCTCGCGTAATCCATAAAGCCGATCATCATTTCGTCATAGGTCGGCTCGCCGTAACGCACCTCTTTCGACGGGTCGGGATTGAATTTATTTTTCGCCGTGTTATCGAACGTGCCAGTGACGACGACCTTCGTGCCTTTGGGCAGCAGCTTCGGCGTTTTGAACGCATAACCCGCCTGCCACGCAAAACTGTATTGCGGCACGTTCAACAGCGTTTCTTTCTTGCCGTCAGGATAGTGCGCGACGTATTCCATCGCCGCGCCGCGATAGTGCATATGCGGCATCAGCGTATACACCGTCGTATCGCGCCACGCCGTCCATTCCCCTGTGACTTTATGTTGACCGGCATTGGCGGGAATCTTGAAAAACATATTGGCGATGGCGCGCGTGGCTAACACTTTTTGCGGTTTCTGTTTGGCGAAGACCAGCCCGATCATCGAACGGTCTTTTTGTTCTGAACCCGCGACCTTTGAGTAATGCACCTGCAAGCGCAGCGTCGCGCCTGCCGGAATCTTTTTCGCTACGCCGGGTTCCCATACGTCTGGGTTGTGGCCGGGCGCGTAAGCCGAAAGGAAATCGTCTACGCTGTTTACGTCGCGTAACTTTTCGGGTACGTCTTTGGCGTGGTCGAAAACCGGCGTATCGGCTTTCATACGAATCAGCAATCCGTCGCGGTAAAAGGGCGAACCCATCAACGACATTTCAATCGCTTTGGCGCGCATCTCTTTGCTCACGCTTTTCAGCGAAGGCTGCCCCGGCGGTACGACAAAGGCGATGATGTGATGAACGACCTTGCGATTGCCCGGACGCGCTTCGGCCATCTGAATGTATTTGTCTTCGGTGAAATTCGTAGCGATTTCAAAGTATTGATATTCATCCGGCCCGCTGGCGTCGAGCGTGTATTCCTCTTCCATTGACAGCACGACATCCGGCTTGATGCCCCAGCCTTCGGTGAATTTCGGCGCGGGCGGCAAATCTTTCGCGTTGCCTTCGTTCGCGCCGTTATCTACCCACGCGGTGATGGTTTTGACTTCGGCGTCGGTGAGGCGGCGGTCGTTCGCCCATTGGCCTGTGTGCGGATCGGCGTGCCACGGCGGCATCTCGCGGTTCACGACTTTCTCTTTGATGGATTTCGCCCACGGGCGAACGTCTTTGAACGTCAACGTCGAGAACGGCGCGGCTTCACCGGGACGATGGCACTCGGCGCACTTGGCGTGAAAGATCGGCGCGATGTCTTTGTTAAAAGTGATTGTCTTGGGGTTGAAATTCGCGCTGGTCGTCGTGAACGTGAGCCAGCTTAGAAACAAGGCAATAGTTGAAAGGGCGATAGTTTTTCGCATGGTGTGACTTCCTCGTGATTTCAAAAAGTTCGATTGCGGGAGAGCGACTCACCGCAGAGGTGCAGAGGCGCAGAGGTTTCGCAGAGATTCGCAGAGGAGAGATTCGGAAGAGAGGCTTCTTTTATTTTTTTCTCTCACTCTCTTCTTCTCTCCGTCTTCCTCTCTGCGAAACTCTGCGAAACCTCTGCGCCTCTGCGGTGAAAAAAGCCCTACGAACTCGAACGTTTTCAGGTTGCTCAATTATTCCGCAAATGAACCTGCGTGCGATCCGTATGCAACGTCAGGCGCGGGCCACCGCCGTTGATCGTACCTTCAATCTTGTCTTCATTGAACGTATTCGCCGTGAACGGGAAGTCGCTCTTGAACGTGCTGCGGCGCTCTTTGTTCATGCTGACCGACAAGCCCGGCGCGCCTGCCATACGCATTTCGAGTTTGCCGCGATCAATCTGCATCGTGGAATCGCCCGTGAGTTGCAAGCCGTCGAAACTCAGATTGGTGCGGTCAGATTCAATCATCAGCTTGCCGCGTACCTGGTTGAGTTGCGAGCCTTGTCCGCGATCAATGTCGAGCCGGATGTCGCCCGCCATCTCATCAACCCGCAACGCCGTGCGGTCGGAGTTCAAAACGTGACGACCTTCGAAGCCGCGTACTTCGGCGAATTCGGAACGGTCTACGTCAAGCGTGAGATTGAGTTGGCGCGGCGCGCGAATCTCCCACTCAATGCGCGGCAGGTGTCGGTTCCAACTAACCCAGACCTTTTTGTTTCCGCTATTCACGCCGTCGTAATTCGCCTTGATCGTAAGCGGGCTGCCGTCGCCGCCCGTGATTTCGATCTGCGTCATTTCGACCGAACGCTGCATATCTTCGGCGCTGGTGCCATCGCCTTCACGGCCAATGATGCGCGCGACGACTTCAACCTGATTACGTTCCCACGCGGTCAGGCGCAACGTACCGACATCGGTATTGACGCGTAACTCGCCGCCGGGCGCGAATTCAATCGTGCGGTTGAAATTTTTGGTTTGCGCAAATGACGCGAGGGGCAACAGCAACGCGGCGAACAAGGCCGCACAACGAAAGACTTTCATGTGATTCCTCCTGAAAAGTTGAGCCAAAAGATTGAACTTGATGCGTCAGTCAGTGTTACGCAGCGAGGCATGGTTTCAGGTGCGAAAAAATTTTATTCGTGCCGCAAAGCGACCAGCGGGTCTACGCGCGATGCGCGGCGGGCGGGCCACCAGCACGCGAACAATGATACGGCCAGCAACAGCACAGCGATGCTGCCCAACGTCAGCGGATCGGTCGCGCTTACGCCATAAAGCATCTCGGCAATTTGCCTGAATGGACTGCGTTCATCGGCGCGGCTTTCCACCAGCTTTTTCAGCGCGTATCCACTCACGCAGCCTACCGCGATGCCAAGCAAGACCAGTCTCATTCCCTGCCCGATGACCAGCCGCAGCACGTCGCGCGCCTGTGCGCCGAGCGCCATGCGAATGCCGATCTCGTTCGTGCGTTGCGTGACCGAATATGACAGCACGCCTGACAAACCAATCGCCGCGAGCAGCAAGGCCAGCAAACCGAAGAAACTCAACAGACGCGCGTAAAGCCGCTCTTGCGCAAGGATGTCGCTCGCCTGTTTGGTTTGCGTAGTGAATTCGCCGACCGGCAAGTTGCTGTCGAGTTCGCGTACCGCTTGCCGCACGCTATTCGCCAGCGCCGTCGGTTCGCCGGTGGTGCGGCCCACGGTACGGATGCTGAAATGCGCGCCGCCTAAGTTTTTGAGCTCCTGCCGCCACGGCGTGAACATCAACGGCTCAACCGCTGAACGCTGGCTGTTGTATTTCGTGTCGGCCACGATGCCGACGATTTCGAGCGGACGCTTGCTATCAGTGTCAGTGACGCGCTGACCGAGCGCATCGCCGTTGGGAAAGTATTTGCGCGCGAACTCCTGATTGACCACCGCGACAAAAGGCGAACGCAGGTCATCGCTGGCTGTGAAAGTGCGACCACGCAACAAGGGGATTTCAAGCGTAGCTAAAAAATTTTCTCGCACCATCTGGCAATTGGTCATGTGTTCGCTGCCCGACGCTGCTGTTTCGCCGGGCAACAACACAGAGGTATTCCAGTTGTTGTGAGCAATCATATTCACTGTGCCGAAAGTCACCGCGCTTACGCCGGGCAGCGCCTCCAGCCGTGCAGTCAGTCGTTCATAAAATTGCACGAGCCGTTCGTCTTGATAGCCGTTTCGCTCAGGCGTCAGTCCAAACAGCAACAGGTTTTCCTGATTGAAGCCGACATTCACCTGCTGCAAATTGCGTAGCGTGCGAATGAACAACCCCGCGCCCAGCAACAACAATAACGACAGCGCGACTTGCACGACGATCAAGCCTTTGCTCAAACGCGAAACCGCCGTCGCATTGCGTTTGCTTTGCTTGAGGGCAGAATTCAAATCAACTTTGGTCGCGCGCCAAGCGGGCACGAGGCCGAACAAGATACCCGTCAGCAACGAAACGCCGAAGGTGAAAAGCAAGACGCGGCCATTGATATTTAATTCCAGATCGGTCGGCAAAAAGTCTGCGAAACGGTTGGTCAATGCGGTCAATCCGGCTTTGCCCCAGAACGCGACAATCACGCCGAACGCGCCACCCAGCAATGAGAGCAATATGCTCTCGGTCAATAATTGCCGCACCAAACGCCAGCGACTTGCGCCTACGGCCAAACGCAAACTGATTTCAGCGCCGCGCAAGGCTGCGCGCGCGAGCAAGAGATTGGCTACGTTGGCGCAGGCAATCAGCAAGACCAGCGCGACCACGATGAATAATCCATAGATCGTTTTGGACGACATCGAACGAATTTCCATCGCGCCCTGACTGCCCGAACGCGCTACCAAACGCGGATATTCTTTCGTTTCGAGTTTGTCTTTGCTGACCTGTTTGTCGTTTCGAGGCGCAGGCATCGCGTCGAGCGCCAGCGTTTGAAACAGGCCGTTCAAACTTGCTTGCGCCTGCTCGCGCGAAGCGTTCGGTTTCAAACGTCCCATCAAATGCACGTACCAAAGTGCCCCACGATCGGCATTGGCGGCGGCGCTGTTTTCGCCTTTCAACATCGGCTCAAACACCAGCGGCACGGTGAGGTCGGCGCGCGCATCGAGTTGCAACGCGCCGACAAAACCCGGCGGCGTAACACCGATAATGGTGAACGGTTTTTGATTCAACTTGATTGACTGACCGATGACGGAAAGATTCGCGCCGAAATTTTTCTCCCAGTAGTGATGGCTGAGTACTGCGACGGGCGGCGCGCTGGCGTTGTCGTCGCTCTCGTTGATCGTACGTCCGGCGATGGCGTTGACGCCCAGCCCGGCATAATAGTTCCCCGATACGCCTTGCGCTTCGATGCTTTCGGCTTGCTGCTGATAGACCGCCGTCATGCCATACAACGGCGCATAGGCGAACAGCGTCGCCAGCGGACTATCAACGACCCGCGCTTGCTCGGCACGCAGCTTCTCGACCGCCTCAGGCTGAAAGATCGAACCACCGCGCGTACCCGGATCCGTCGGGATGAATGTCCCGCGCATTCCGCCCGTGCGAAACTTTTCGCCCGCACGCCATTCAAACAGCACCAGCCGTTCGGGTTCCTGCACAGGCAGCATCCGCAACAGCACGGCGTCAACCAAACTAAACAGCGCCGTATTCGCGCCGATGCCCAGCGCCAGCGACAACACCGCTACCACAGTGAAGCCAGGGTGTTTGCGCAACATTCGTGCGCCGTAACGTAAGTCTTGAATTAAGTTTTGCATGCTTGTGCCTTTCAGTGAGTGGAGAAAAAAATACGTTCAATTTATCAAGCGTTATGCCAGAGCTTGATGAGGCGGCAATCGTTGTAATGAACCCAGTTACGCGGCCAGTTCGTAAAAGGTTCGGTCAAGAAGTGTTCGTTAGCGGGATGGCCGGTTCCCAAAAGCGAAGCGCGTTTTCCTCTCAATTTTTTCCAAGCCACGGGTTGGCAAACGCAGGGTGAAACGATAGCTTGCGCTTCACGGGCGCTACGTTCGGTGTCGCGCTCATCCATCACTCAATAACATTTTTTTGAAGGAGTCCTATGAAACGTTTGTCCCTGCTTACCTTGATCTTACTGGTGGCGTTGAACGCCGCCGCGTTCGCGCAAGCGACGGCTACGCTCACGAAAGCGGAGCGCAAAGAAGCCGCGAAATACCTCGACGAAACGCGCAAGAGCTTTTTGGCTGAAATCAAAGGCTTGAACGAAGCGCAGTGGAAATTCAAAGCTGCGCCTGATCGCTGGTCGGTCGCCGAAGTCGCCGAACATATCGCGTTAAGCGAAGACATGATTTTCGGGATGATTACCGACCGCATTATGAAATCGCCCGCCGCACCCGAAAAGAAAGAATCAGTCAAAGGCAAAGAAACGCAACTGCGCCTGAACATCGCGAACCGTACGGTCAAGGCGCAGGCGCCTGAAACACTCAAGCCGCTCAATAAGTGGGCGACGCAAGCCGAGTTGGTCAAAGCCTTCAACACCAGCCGCGCGAAAACGACGGCTTACGTTAAGACTTCGCCGGACGATTTGCGCAGCCATTTCGCGCCGCATCCGGTCTTCAAAGACCTCGACGCCTATCAATGGGTCTTCCTGCTCGCAGGCCACAGCGCCCGCCACACCGACCAGATCAAGGAAGTCAAAGCCGATCCTAACTTCCCGAAAAAATGAGTGGTTAGTGGTTAGTGGTTAGTGGTTAGTGGTTAGTTCAGAAGAGATAACCACTAGCCACTCTTAGAGCGGTCTTCATTTCCGTGTAGGCGAAGACCGTGCGGGGAATGTGTGGTTGGGGTCGCGCCAGGGGCTTTATCGGTTCAAGGATGGACGCGCTGTCGTCTTCACGCCCACCGGCTTTCCCAAAGAGGCCGTCACCCCCGTGTTCGGCGACCGCGCGGGCAACCTCTGGTTCAGTAGTTCCTCCGGTGGGCTGCATCGGTGGCGCGACGGACGACTGACCACTTATTCGACGCGAGACGGGCTGTTCGCCGACGAAGTGCGATCACTGTATGAAGACCGCGCCGGAAATTTGTGGATAGGCGGTTCCGTCGGTCAGCTCAGCCGGTTCAGAGACGGCCACTTCACCACCTGGACGCCGAAAGACGGCTTGGCGAATCTGGAGATACTGTCGTTTTACGAAGACCATGCGGGAAGCTTATGGATCGGCACGCACGGCGGTGGGCTGCACCGGTTCAAGGACGGAAAGTTCGCCGTCATCAAGGTCAAAGACGGCCTCTACGACAATCTCGCGTTTCAGATTTTGCCCGACGCCCCCGACACTGAAGACGGCGGCGGAAATCTGTGGATGAGCTGCAACAAGGGTATCTATCGCACCAGCCTGCGCGAACTGAATGAGTTCGCCGACGGGCGGCGCACAACCGTCAACTCATTTGCGTACGGCGTGACCGACGGGATGCTTACGCTCGGCTGCAACGGCGCGCGGCCAGCCGGCGCACGCACGCATGACGGACGGCTCTGGTTCCCGACTCTCAAAGGCGTGGTCGCGGTTGACCCGCGTCCCACTGGATGAAATCTCCGCCTCCGCTTCCCACACGATTCAGGAAGCGCGCGAGATCGCCTACAACCTGCGCCCGTACCAGCTCGAACGGTTCGGTTTGACGAAAACCTTGCGGGGCATCTGTGTGCAGGCTGAAGCTTCGTCAAGCATTCGCTTCGGCACCGAGTTGGATGTGATAGATGGGGTGTTGTCGCATGAGGCCGAGATCAATCTGTACCGAATCGTGCAGGAAGGCGTCAATAACATCATCAAGCACTCACAGGCCACCGAAGCCACACTCACGATTCGCCGACAGGCACAAAGCGTGAGCGTGCGGCTGGAAGACAATGGGCGGGGCTTGCCTGCCAACCCGCAATCCGCTGCCCTCAATCCGCAACCGGGCGGGTTCGGGTTAATTGGAATCGCGGAACGGGCGCGCATGCTGGGCGGCGTGTATACGATGGATTCGCAACCGGGGCGGGGCATAACCCTGCGGATCGAGATTGCGCTGAAAGAAAAGAAAGGAAGCGGATGAAAACCGAGATTTCACTGGTGATTGCCGACGATCATCCGATCTTTCGCCAGGGACTGCGCCAGGTGATTGAGCGCGACCCGCAGTTGCGCGTCCTGGCCGAAGCGGAAGACGGTGAAGCGGCGTTGGCGCTGCTCCGGCAACACACGCCGCAGATTGTGCTGCTTGATCTAGACATGCCGCGCCTGGATGGTTTCGCTGTCGCGCGGCAAATGCAGCAGGAGCGTCTGAGCGCCGCCGTCATCTTCCTGACCATGCATCAGGACGAGATGCATTTCAACGAGGCGCTTAACCTGGGCGCGCAAGGCTATCTGGTGAAAGACGCCGCCGCCGCCGCCATCGTCAATTGCATCAAGACCGTCGCCGCCGGTGGGAATTACATCAGCCCCGCGCTCTCCACCCTATTGCTCAACCGTAGCCGCCGGACCGCCACGCTGCCGCAGCAACAACCCGGCGTTGACAGCCTCACACTCACTGAGCACCGCGTCCTCCGGCTGTTGGCCGACTACAAGACCAGCAAAGAAATCGCCGCCGACCTGGGCGTCAGCGCCCGTACCATCGAAAACCACCGCGCCAACATCTGCGCCAAACTCGACCTGCACGGCTCGCACGCGCTGGTCAAATTCGCGATTGAGCATAAGTCGGAACTCGCCTGAACAGTCGTCGGTAACCGGTTGAATAGGTACACACTAACTACCGCCTACCAGCCACTCAGTAAAACTACCTAGAAAATTGAGCACTTTCACTCAGCCGAATTGAGCAGTTCACCTCAAGCGTCCGCCAGACCTTTTCCCGCACACTCCACACCGTCAAGCGACACTAGGGATTAACAACGATGACTGTGCTGATTGTCGAGGATAACGCGGAGATGCGCCGGTTGCTGAAAGGCGTCGTACGCCAGTGGGCCGAGACGGCCTATGAATGCGAAGACGGCGACGAGGCGCTGGCTGCTTACGCCGCGCATCGCCCCGACTGGGTGCTGATGGATATCGAGATGAAGCGGATGGATGGCATCGCCGCTACCCAGCAGATTCTCACCGCCGACCCGGCGGCCAAAGTCATCATCGTGACCCACTACGACCATGCCGAACCGGATGATCCTTCCCAAGGGTTCTCATTCGGACCGGAATTCTCCATCTTTAATGGGTACGGAATTCGCGACCTGGCGGTGGGCGATTTTAACGGAGACAAGCAGCCGGAGGTCGCTACTCTTTACATTGGTCCTGACAACAAGCTGTACGTGCAGACGTTTAGCGTTGACAAGAATCTGACCATTACCAAAACGGCTGGTGACGATGCCTATATCACCGACATGACGAGCGCGAACGAACTCCCGATCTCCATGACGGCGGGGCAATTCACCACTGTCGCGCATAAACAGCTCCTGGTGGCGAGCGCGGCTTCTACCACGGCAAACGCGCAGCTCAACGTCATTGATTTTGACGCGGGGTCTATCACGCCCAAGGTTGTTTCGACGCTGGCGACGGCTGATAGCAACCCGGACGGCAGCACGATCTTGAAAGTAAAGGCGGGGCGCTTCAATGGGCAGAGTCCGTACGATCAGGTCGCGTATATGGCGTCGAGCCTTGCCGGCACGCAACTCGCTCTCATCACCGTGGATCGGGCCACGATGAAGGCCAGCAAAAGCGCCACGTTTTCCTTCACTACTGATATTGGGGCGGCAACGTTTTTTGGGCGCGACATCGCGGTCGGCAATTTCGATCATAGGAAAGCGAGCGCGGCGGACCCGACCAAGCGGGAGCGCGATGCGAATCTTCAGATCGCGGTGATCGGGATCCGGCTGGTCGATAGTGCCAAGACCGCCGGTCTATGGACGGTGAACGTCGCGCCGGATTTGCAGTCCCTGACGACAGCGCACTATGCAACCATGTCCGAGGCGTTCTTCGGCGGGAACAGCATTGCCGAAATGACCATCGCAGCCGGCGATCTGCGCGGGCGGTCGTTCCGGCTGGGGGCGGGCTACAAGATCACGGTTGACCACGTGCAACCATCGGTCGTGCTGGCGACGCCGCCCATGCACGCCGATTACATCAGTCCAGAGCTGGGCCAGGTGGCGACCGTGCTAAACCTGAGCGTCGTGCCCGACGGCTTCAACGCGAACTACGAGCAGACCGAAACCACCGAGGCTTCCATCACGCAAACCGGCACCACCAGTTCGTCCTTTTCCGGAGAAGAGAAAATTTCCGGTTCGTTTGCTTTCGGCGAGGCGGGCGCGGACGGGGATATCGAGTCCGGCATCAAGATCCAAGACAGCTTCACAGCCAAACAGAATATTCAGGACAGCACCGACACGATCAACGGCGCGTTCAATTCCCAGGAGTTTGATGTTTCGCAAACGACGGGCCTGAGTGACGTGGTCTGGTTTAAGGACACGTCCTTTTACGTCTATGTCTATCCGGTAATCGGGCAGACGATCTGTCCGGCGGGTAAGACGGACGCGAAAACCGGGAAATGCACGGTGGACCAAATTCCCATGCAGATCATGTTTTCGGCGCCGAAAGCAGCGACCGTCCAGCGTCTGGCTTCCGATACGCTGGAGTGGTATCAACCGCCCTGGGAATACGGCAACCTCTTCTCTTACCCGGCAGGCTTGCCGCAGTTGCAGCAGTACCTGCCCAACATCCTGTTGCTGACGGCGGACACGAGTGTGTTTGCCACCGACGACGCGAGCGCCACGCTCAAAACCACCTGGTCCAACGGCAAAACAACCGGGCAAAACGTCGATCACGAAGAGCTGTACTCCGAAGACAACGATCTTTCGGTCGAGGGAAAGGTCGGCGGCGAAGGCGCCGGCTTTGCCATCAAGGCGTCCGCCGGACTGGATCTGAATTTCGGCGGCAGCACCGGCATCAAGACGCTCACCGAATCGTCGACGAAGTTCAATTCGGCGCGCGGCATCACCATCACCAAATCGGCTTCGTTCACCAATCCCTTCTCCTACAAATATTTCTTCCGCCCTTACATCTTCGGCAAGATTCAGCCGGTCGGTTATACGGATACCGTTAACTCCACCGCCGACCTGCTCGCCTATGGGACGATGCGCTCGGCCTACGCGGTCGATCCAATTGGCACGACCTCAACGAAAGCCGGTGCCTGGTGGTCGCAATCCGACTACCACAAATTCTCCGACGTGGCGGTCAACCATCCCAACCGCTGGTCATGGGGCGCGCAATCGAAGCCCTCAAGCGGCGTCATCCCCTCCAACTGCGTCGGCATAAACCAGTTCGCAATGGAATGCGTCACGCCGACCGAACGCATGCCGGAGAACCCCTGGAACGATCCGTTCCATGACATGCGCGGTTTATTCATCACCAACGCGTTGAATTCACCCAGCACGAATGCGCTGATGGCTCCGGGGGCGCAATTAGAGACCGCGACAGCGGGGGACAAGCTGAATTTGTGGACGCGCGTTTACAACTACAGCTTCAAGGCGATGCCCGCCGGGACGGTGGTCAAAGTCCGCTTTTACGGGATGCAGTTGAATAGCCAAAACCTGCCCGTCAATGCGGGGGGCGGCAGTTTCCAGATCGGCGAGGATGTCAAGCTCAGTCCTATCGCGCCCTTCGCTACCGGCACAGCGCCCGTGAACTGGGTGTTGACCAACACAACCTTCGACACCACGGGCCGCGCGAACCAAACGCTGGCCTTCTGGGCGCGGTGTGGATGGAAGACGCCAACGGCAACTTGGTGCAGGAACTGCCCGGCCACGGCCTGACCGGCGTTCCGGCCAGCAGCGCGACCCCGACCTTTCGAGACATCACCGCATTGGAAGAGATGGTGAACAACACGCTAAAGGTGAATGCTGATGACCCGCTGAAGCTCTCCTTCAGCAACAACATTGGCTTCTACGGCTCGGCCTTCGACATCCTGCCGGAGACCCAACTGCAACTGCAACTGCAACTGCAACTGCAACCGCAACTGCACTGCGCGCAAGAGACGTCAAGGCGGGAGACGTCAAGGTAGAGACGGTGGAAGTGAGCGGTACTGCGCTCAAGCCGGGCCGCTCGGTGGAAGGCTCTGTGACCTTGCGCAACAGCGCGCAGGATTTGTTCGGCGTGATGGTTTACTTCTACGACGGCGATCCGGCGGCGGGCGGCAAGCTGATAGACATCGAGCGTGTCTCACGCCTGCGCGCGGGCGGACGGCAAAGAGTCAGCATCAATTTCCGCCCGCAAACCTGTGGCGCGCATCGCCTCTTCGTCCGCGTGGCTCCCGGCAAAGAGCACGCCGTAACGAGTCAGGCAGCGCAAGCGGTGCAGGTTGACTGCCCGACGCCGGTCTGCGTCTCGCAGGTCTGCCTGCGCTCGGCGCAGTATTACGCGCTCAACCTGAACCGCCTGCCGCACGGTGTAGTGACGGTCGTTGGAAATAGCCTCGACACGAAAGTCAGCACCAGCGACACGACGCGGATGCGGATGCTGCTCGCGGGCGGCACGGCCGCAACGCAGCGGCTCAACCAGCAGTACGTCGCGACGCAACTGAACCTGCTCGGTCAAGCGGGCGGCAATCAGGCGGCGCTACGCAGCAACCTGCTTTGTTACAAGCTCAACTTCCAACCGGTGCAGTTGGGGACGGGTTTCACGCTGAACCCTTCGATGACGCTCGGCGAACTGTTCGATCAAGTTCAACAGGCGAGCCGTTCTGGCAGGGCGAGTGACCAGTGGATGCTCGCCCATCTGCTGAAACTGCTCAACGGCGACGATCCACAAGGGCGCTGCCAATAGTAGGCAACAGGCAGTAGGCAGTTCGCTTTTGTAACTGCCTACTGCTTCCTAACGAAATGACGAGGAAGTAACCGCCATGCGAAACCCGAAAGGAAACCAACTATGCAGATCGGCGAAGGTGGTGACGCGGGGCGCAGGTGCCGCGCTTCGCCTGCGAGGGCGAGCGCCAATGCCTTGAGGACGTGATCGAAGAAACCCGCGAGTCTGCGCGGTGGGACGTTTTTTTTCAGGGCTTTCACCAGCCTTACCTGCATTTCACGCCGGAGCAGTACCAGGCTCTGGCCGCACGGAGCGGTTTCGAAATCATCAGCCTCTGTGTGAAAGACGTGGCTTGGGATTTCAAAACGCGCGCAGCGTTCACGGCTTTTTGCCACGTCACGCTGGTCGAATGGACGCGGCGGCTGCCGGAAAACGCGAGGCTGACTTTTATCGAAGACGTGCTGGAGCGTTACCGGCGCGTGGCGGCAGAGAGCGCGCAAGCAGCAAACACATTCAAGTTTTACCAAATGGAGATCGTCCTCCAAATAGGAGATAAAAATAATGACAAGATGGATTACACAATTGCTGGCAATCATTTTGATAATCGGCAGCCTTGCGCCAGTTAGCTTCGCGCAGCAGCAGAACGACACCAAGGTCAACACGACCCCGCCCACGAGCACCGTGCAGGGAACGAGCAAGATCAAACCCGCGCAAGGCACAGAGGGCACTGGCGCGAGTTACAACTTTTTGCCCTACAGCTTACCGGGGCAATATCCGAATCCGCTCACACAGCAGACCGAGAACCAGCCCTTCGACATCGCTTATGCTTCGCGCAGACAACCGGTGCAGACCAGCGATTGGTGGACAGGCATCGGCTTGCAATGGAGCAACGATCAACACACGGTCGGCTGGGTGGTTGGGCGCAGCGACGCGGAAGGCAGAGCCGGTCGCTCTAGGAGCTTCATCGCCGAACCGTTCATGATGAATTTCATTGATTACGACACTTCTCCGGCCAACCAGATTCTCGGCATCAACCCGCTGCCCGCAGGCCTGCGGTTGTGGAGTCCGAGCAAGTTTTCGGTGCAGAACAAGGGGAAATCCATCCCGTCCGACAGTTTTAACGCGTCAAACAATTACGGCGGCTTTGGCAATCCGGCGGAGCCGTCGCCGATTGTTACAGTAGGGTTGGCGGGCGTGCATCCGTTGGGCACAGCAGTGCGCACGCAAGCGCCGTGGTCAAATGTCAAAGTCCAGAGCTATTCCGATTGGGGCACGGTGGTTTCGTATGCCGATACGCCCGGCGAGATGACCATTACGATGGCGGCGGGCAGCCCGTTCGTGTGGTTCGAGCGAACCGCAGGCACGGCGGCCTTTCAGGTTTGGGCTGGCGATACGAAACCGGCGCAGCGCCCGCTTGATCATCGCTCTCATTGATCGTGCGTCCCGCAATCACCGCCACGCCCAGCGCAGCGTAATAGTTGCCTGAGACGCATTGCGCTTCGACGGTTTCAGCCTGCTCGTTATAAACGGCAGTTGCGCCAAACAACGGCGCGTGTTTGAACAAATCCGCCAACGGACTTTCAGGTGTGCGTCCTAATTCTTCTCGCAACCGGTCGAGCGTGTCTTCACGAAACATCGAACTGCCGCGCGTACCCGGCTCGGTCGGCAAGAAAATGCCGCGCTGCCCATTGGTGCGATAACGTTCACCGGCGCGCCATTCAAACAACACCAACTGTTCAGGCTGCTTGACCGGCAACATGCGCAACAGCACCGCGTCCACCACGCTAAACAGCGTCGCATTCGCGCCGATGCCCAGCGCCAACGACAGCAACGCCACCAACGTGAAGCCAGGCTGCTTCCACAACATGCGCGCGCCGTAGCGCAGGTCTTGCCAAAGGGTTTGCATAGAGTTTCCTTTTCGAGAGAGCTATGGGAACTATGGGAGAGATGGGAGAGATGGGAGAGATGGGACTGTGCGGAGTGCCCTATGACTCCCATTGCTCCCAGACCTCTCATCTCTCCCATCAGTCGCAGCGCAAAGCGATCATCGGATCAACTTTGGTCGCACGCCGCGCCGGAATCCAACAAGCCAGCAAGGCGACGGCGGCGAGCAGCAGGGCTACGACGACAAAGGTGAACGCATCGCGCGCGCTAATTCCGTATAGCAAATCGGCGAGCCAGCGTGTTGCCGCCCACGCTACGCCCAGACCGATCAGCAAGCCCCATAACGTCAGGCGCAAGCCTTGCCCCAACACCAACCGCAACAAGCTGGCGGTGTTGGCCCCGAGCGCAATGCGAATGCCGAGTTCGCGCGTGCGTTGCGCCACGGCATAAGACATCACGCCGAAGATGCCGATGGCCGCAAGCAGCAAGGCCAGCAAGCCGAAACTGCCCAGCAAGCCGGCGGCGATGCGCGCGGGAAAGAGCGGCACGGCCATGTGTTCTTCGAGCGTTTTGACGTTGTAAACCGGCAGGTTCACGTCAAGCTGTTGCACTTCGCGGCGCAACGCGGCAATCACGTTAGCGGGCACATTAGCCGGACTGCCTTTGGTGCGCGCCACCAACGTGGCGAATCCTTCCGCTGCCTTCAGATTGAAAAAGGCGAAAGGGCGCGGCGCTTCGCTGAGGCTGAAATACTTGCCGTCTTGCATGATGCCGATGACCTCATACCACTGCGCAGCCGCGCCGCTCTTTCTGAAACGCTTGCCCAGCACATTTTGATTCGGCCAAAAACGACGCGCCATCGTGTCATTGATCAATGCGGTGTGTCGCTCATCGGCTTCGTCATCGGGCGTGAAATCGCGGCCTGCCACCAAGCGCGTACCCAACGCCGCCAGCGCGCCTTGTGCGGCATCGCCTGCCAGAATCATCGGCGCTTCGCCGCCGCGCGTTTCGGGCTGGCCTTCGACCTGAATGGCTTCGTTGTTGAGGTTTAGACTGAGCGGAATGAAATCGGTCAAGCCCGCCGCCTCGATTTCGGGCAAGGCGCGCACCCGTTGCAACAACTGTTGCTTGAAAGAGCGAATGCGTCCGGCGTCGTAACCTTGCAAATCCAAGTCGAAAGTCAGCTCGACAGCGTTTTGCGCGATGAAGCCGGGATTGAGTTGCTGGGCGTTTTGCAAGCCGCGCAAGACGAGTCCGGCACAAATCAGCAAGACGAGCGACAACGAAATTTGCGCGACGACGAGCGCGTTGCGCCACCGCGCGCGGCTGAATCGTTGCGTCGTCGTTTCGCCTTTCAACACCGGCACTAAATCGGTTTGCGTCGCCTGCCACGCGGGCAGCAAGCCGAACAGCACACCGGTCAATAACGCGAGCGCGCTGGTGAAAAGGAAGACGCGATAGTCGAGCGGCAACGTCAACGCCAGCGGCATGTCCAACGGCGGACGCACGGCTTGCACGGCTTCGATCAACCACGCCGCGAGCAACAACCCCAATCCGCCGCCCGCCACTGACAGCAACAAACTCTCGGTGAGCAACTGACGAATCAGCCGCCAACGGCCTGCGCCTAATGCCAGCCGCACGGCGATCTCTTTGCGGCGTTCAGTCGCGCGTGCCAACAACAGGTTAGCCAGATTGGTGCAAGCCAGCAGCAACACGAGCGCAACCACCGCCATCAGCACCGCCGTGAAGCGCAACACCGGCGCACGCATAAACTTGCCGAACAAGCCGGGCGGCGAGAGTTCGATTGAGAGTCCGGCGTTTTCGTTGGGATATTCCTGCGCGAGTTGGGCGGCGATGTTTTTGAACGCGGCTTCGGCTTGCGCCAGCGTGACGCCGCGCTTGAGGCGGCCTTGTACGAAAAAGTTAAACATATTGCGATTGTTTAAATAATCGCGGCCCGGTTCGATGGTCGAGAGCATCATCGAGGGAAACCACATCTCGATTTTGTATCCGACCTCAGTGCCGGTGAAACCCGGCGCGGCCACACCGATGATCGTGAAGCTCTGGCCGTTAATCAGCACCGCTTTACCGATCACTGATTCGTCTGCGCCGAAGCGTTGCTGCCAGCAATCGTGCGTAAGCACCGCCAACGGATGCCCGCCCGGTCGTAAGTCGTCTTGCGCAGTAAAGAAACGTCCGCGCGCGGGTTTCACGCCCAGCACATCGAAATAATTCCCCGTCGCCAGATAGCTCCACAACCGCGCATTTTCGCCGCGATGGCTCAGGCTCACGGGCGCGAGGCGATAGGCGATCAAGCCCTCGAGCACGTCGTTGCGGTCGCGCAGGTCGCGGTAATTCGGCAAGGAAAACGTAGGAAAATTGCGCGACTCATCCGCCGACACGCTGTTGAACGCGACGATTTGCGCGGGCTCGTTCACCGGCAACGGACGCAAAAATACGCCGTTCGCCAAACTGAAGATTGCCGTATTCGCGCCCAAGCCCAACGCCAGCGACAACATCGCAATCAACGTGAAGCCCGGACGTTTCATCAACATTCGCGCGCCGTAGCGCAGGTCTTGGATTAGGGTTTGCATAATTTTCTCCTTGTCGAAAATCGAATCAGTCACAGCGCAACGCAACCATCGGATCAACCTTTGTCGCCCGCCGCGCCGGAATCCAGCAGGCTAACAACGCCACTACCAGCAACAACGCCGCCACCAGCGCGAAGGTCAACGCATCCGTCGGGCTGACGTTAAAGAGCAAACTCGACAACCAGCGCGTCAACACCAATGAAGCCGCAACGCCCAGCGCGAGGCCAAGCAGCGCGAGTTTGATTCCCTGCCCGATGATCAGTGACAACACCTGCCGCGCCTGTGCGCCGAGCGCCATGCGGATGCCGATTTCCTGCGTACGTTGCGCGACGCTATAGGCTACGACGCCATACAAACCAATCGCGGTGAGCAACAGGGCTACGGCGGCGAACAGCGTCAGCAATAAGCTGTTGAAGCGCGGTTCGGCGACGCTGTCGGCGAGGTAGTCGTCAAACAACTTGTCTTGTCCGAGGGCGATGTTGCGATCCAATCCGGCGAGCCGTTGGCGTACCTGGTTGACCAGGCTCGACGTGTCAACCGGCGTACGCAACAACAGCGTGAAATTATTCGTCGCGGGCATTTGCGGGATGTGCAAATAGACTTCGGGTTCAGCAGCTTTGCGCAATTCACGCGAACGCGCGTCGGCCACGACGCCGATGATTTCGCGCATCGGCAGCGGGCCGTCTTCGGCTTGAATGGTCGGGTCAATGCGTTTGCCTAAGGGGTTTTCGTTGGGGAAATACTTTTTGGCGAAGGCTTCGTTGATGAGGGCGACAGGTTGCGACTGGCGCGTATCGCGCGCCGCGTAATCGCGCCCCTGCTTGAGCGCAATGCCCATCGTGTTGAAATAACCCGTGCCCACCAAAAACAAGCTCGTTTGATAAGGATGTTCGAGGCCGGAGTTATTGGGGCGGCCTTCGATGCTGAAGCCCAAGCCAATCACGCTGGTCGTCAATGGCGTAGGCGTCACCGCGCTATAAGCCGTCACGCCGGGCAGCCCTTCGAGGCTGGCGATGATGCGTTGATAGATCGGCGCAATCTGGCTGGCCGTAGCGTAAACGCCTTCGGGCAAACCGACACGCATCGTCATCAAATGTTCTGACTGAAAGCCCGACGGCACTCGCGTCAGCCGCGCGAAACTTTGCAGCAACAATCCGGCTCCGACCAACAAAACGACCGAGAGCGCGACTTCGGCGACGATCATCACGCTGCGCGCCGTGGCCCGTGCGCCCGTCGAGTTGCGTCCACCTTCTTTCAACGTCGCGTGTACATCGGCTCGCGCCGCTTGCCACGCGGGCAGCAAACCCATCAATACGCCGGTCAGCAAAGCGACGGCAGAGGTGAACAGCAACACGCGATAATTGAGACTGGCTTCGGCGAGACGCGGAATGTCGGCGGGCGTAACGGCGATTAACGCTTCGATCAAAAAACCAGCGAGCGACCAGCCGGCCAAGCCGCCCAGTGCGGCGAGCAATAAGCTCTCGGTCAACAACTGGCGCATCAAACGCAGCCGTCCTGCGCCCAACGCCGCGCGTACCGCCAACTCACGCCGCCGTTGCGAAGCGCGCGCGAGCAACAGGTTCGCCACGTTGGCGCAGGCGATCAGCAACACGCAGCACACGGCGGCAAAAATCACCCACAGCGATTCGCCGCTGTCGCCGACGAACTGCGACAGCAACGGCACGATGCGCATCGTGATGCCGTGATGATCGTTGGGATATTGCTTTTCGATTTGCGCCGAAATACCGACAAGCTGGGCTTCGGCTTCTTTCAAGTTGCCATTGGATTTGAGCAAGCCGACCGCGCGCAGGTATTGATTGCCGCGTTGTGCGCTCGACGAATTCGCCCCGTTGTCTTCGGTGTCTTTGGCGTAATTCGTCCATAGCTCCAGCGGCTCGGCCTGCAACGGAAACTGAAAGCCCTGCGGCATCACGCCGATGATCGTGTAACTCTCGCCGCTGATCGCGACGGCTTGTCCGATGATTTTTTGCTCGCCGCTGAAACGATTCTGCCACGTCGCGTAACTCAACACCGCTACGCGCCCGCCGCCCGGTTTGTCTTCGTGCGGCGCGAAGCTGCGGCCCAGCACGGGCTGTACGCCCAAGGTCGGAAACAAATCCGCCGTAGCGATGACGCCGCGCAAACGCATCGCGCCCGCCGCCGTCGTCATCGTGAAAGCGCGCGGCGCATAAGCCGCCATTCGCTCAAAGGCCGCGCCCTGCGATTGGTAATCCAAAAAGTCCAGATAAGAAATCGTATCCAGTGCATTTTCGTCTGGCGCGCCCGGCGCACCCAGAGCAGTTGCCCCCAACGCCATCACACGCTCCTGATTTGGAAACGGCAGCGGCTTCAACAACACGGAATAAATCACGCTGAAAATTGCCGTATTCGCGCCGATGCCCAGCGCCAGCGTAACCACGGCAATCAACGTGAAGCCGGGTTGTTTCATCAACATTCGCGCGCCGTAGCGCAAGTCTTGTAAGAGTGTTTGCATGATTCCCTTCATTTGATTCGCCAGCCCCGCAAAAGCTGACGTATGATGCGCTCGCAAGGAGCAAAACCGTTATGCCGACTATTCAAATCGCTACCGATCAATTGCTGGAAGCCGCATGCCAATTGCCGCCGCCAGAACTCAATCAACTGGTGGAACGACTGTTGGCGTGGCGCGGCCAATTGCTGAACGCCGTGCCGCGCCTCTCAACGAATGAATCCGCCTTAATACAAAAAATCAATCAAGGGCTCACGCCTGTGTTGCAGCAACGTTATGACGAATTGCTGGAAAAGCGCGATGCGCGCACGCTCGCCCCGGAGGAACATCAAGAACTGCTGGTGCTAACCGATCAGGTCGAAGCCTGGAATGTCGAGCGCGTGCAAGCCCTGTCTGACTTGGCACGCTTGCGGCAAATTTCTCTTTCCGCAGTCATGCAACAACTCGGTTTCGATCAACCCGTTTATGAGTAGACCTTACGTCCCGGTCGAATTGCGCCGTCTGGTTTTCAAGCGCGCTCGCGGTTGTTGCGAATACTGCCGCTGTCAGGTGCGTTACTCGCCTGGTAATTTTCACATCGAACACATTCATCCCGTGGAATTGGGCGGCGAAACCGTTACCGAAAACCTCGCGCTGGCTTGTCAAGGCTGTAACAGCCACAAATACACCAAAGTCACTGCACGCGATCCGGGTACAAGCAACGTCGTGCAACTCTTTCATCCGCGTGAACACGAATGGGCAATCCACTTCGGTTGGAACGAAGACTGTTCGCTCGTGCTAGGGTTGACGCCCATCGGACGCGCTACGGTCATTGCCCTGCAACTCAACCGCGAGCGCGTCGTCAATTTGCGCCGCGTGCTTTATCAAGCGCAGGAACATCCGCCTGAAATCCTGCCGGAGCTTTGACCGCGCCTCACTCGCATCGCAACGCAATCATCGGATCAACCCGCGTCGCGCGCCGCGCCGGAATCCAACAGGCCAGCAACGCCACGACCGTTAAGAGCGCCGCTATGACGCCGTAAGTCAGCGGATCAGTCGCGCTCACATTAAACAGCAAGCTGCTCATCAGGTGCGTCACCAGCAACGCCGCGACGATGCCCAGTGCGATGCCCAGCAGCGTGAGTTTCATTCCCTGCCCGATGACCAGTCGCAGCACGTCGCGCGTTTGTGCGCCCAGCGCAATGCGAATGCCGAGTTCCTGCGTGCGCTGCGTGACGGCGTAAGAGATCACGCCGTACAAACCGATCAACGCCAGCACTAAGGCCAACACCGCGAACGAACCAAGCAACAGCAAGATCAAACGATCAGGCGCGACCGTGTCGGCACGCAATTTTTCCATCGTATTCAAATCGTAAATCGGCTGGTGGGGATCGAGGCGCAAGACTTCGGCGCGCGCGGCGTTGATGAGCGAGGGGGGATCAACCGATGTACGCAGCGTCACTATTACGTTCGGCACAGAGCTTTGCAGGTAAGGCAGATAGCCTTGCACGCGATTCGATTCTTCGCGCAGCCCATCCATTTTGACGCGGCCTACGACACCCAGCACGGTGAGCAGCGGATCATCCGGCCCGGTGCCAAAGCGCACGCGCTTGCCCACAGCATTTTCATTCGGCCAATGACGGCGGGCGAACTCTTCATCAATCACGATGGAGTTCATCCCGACCAGCAGACGCGCGGAGGGATTAAGTTGGCTCAAGTCGCGTCCGCGCAGGTGTTCGCGGTTGTCGCGTTCGTCGAACCAACGACCTGCGCGCAGCGGAATTTTCATCGTCTCGAAATAGGCGGGCGAAACGATGGCTGTTTCCATCGAAGGCGTTTCATTGGGTGGCGGCAGCGGACGGCCTTCAATCGCGAAAGAGCTTTGCCAACCGTTGTTGCCCAACGGCAACCCCGACGAATATGCCGCATTCGTCACGCCGGGCAGCGTGCGCAATTGCTGTTGCAACTTTTGAAAGAAAGCCATTTGCGGTTCGAGCGTCCCGTATTTTTGTTCGGGCAAGTCGAGGTTGAAGGTCAACAAGCGGTCGTAATCAAAACCGGCCTCGGTGCGCAACAATTGGCTGAAGCTGCGCAAGAGCAAGCCCGCGCACACCAGCAACACCAGTGTCAGTGCGACTTCGGCCACGATCAGCGCGTGGCGAAACCAGGCTTTGCTGCCCGCTACACCGCGCCCTGCTTCTTTCAAGGCGAGTTGCGCGTCGGTGCGTCCGGCCTGCCACGCGGGGGCTACGCCAAACAGCAAGCCGGTCAACAGCGTGAGAGCGAAAGTGAAGGCCAACACTGCCATATCAGTTTTGATTTCGCCGGTGCGCGGCAATACGTCGGGGTTGGTTTTGAGCAGCCAATCCACCGCCCATTGCGAAAGCAATAAACCGGGCAGGCCGCCCAACAAGGCGAGGATGACGCTTTCAGTCAGCAACTGACGCGCGAGACGCCAACGGCTTGCGCCCAACGCTACGCGAATTGCCATCTCGCGTTGCCGCGTGGCCGCGCGCGCCAGCAACAGGTTGGCTACGTTGGCGCAGGCAATCAGCAACACGCAGCCCACCGCCGCGAGAATGACCCACAAAGCGCGTTCGACATTGCTGATGACTTGAGTTTTGAGCGAATTGACGACGACCGAATTGCCCTTATTCGACGCAGGGTATTGTTGCGCGAGACGGGCGGCAATGGTTTGCATTTCAGCGCGCGCCTGTTCAAGCGAGACGCCTGCTTTCAGCCGCCCCAGTCCATAAAGGCCGATGTGATTGTCACGCAGCAGCCAACTGCCGATACCCGCCAGCGGTTCGACGGGCAACCATAGATCGTAAGGACGACGCAACAGCACCAAGCCCGGCGGCATCACGCCGATCACCGTGTAGCTGCTTTCATTCAACGTAATCGTCCGGTTGATGACACTCGCATCGCCGCCAAAGCTGCCTTGCCACAGCGCGTAACTCAACACGACCACCGGAGCCGCGCCGATTTTATCTTCGTCTGTGCTATAGAGCCGACCGAGCGCAGGCTTGACCTTGAGCGCCGCCAGCAAATCCGCCGAGGCCTGTGCGCCGCGCAATTGCCTAGGCTCGCCGCTGCCCGTCAGCGTGTAGCTGCCGCCACGATATACGCCCAGGTTTTCAAAGGAGGTTTGCTGCGCGCGCCAGTCCAAAAAGTTCGGCCAGGCGACCGACATCTCGCCGAAGTTCTCGCCGTTTTCGGCCAGCATCACCAAACGATCAGCCTGTTCATAAGGCAACGGCTTGAGCAACACGGCGTTGACTACGCTAAAAATTGCAGTATTCGCACCGATGCCCAGCGCCAGCGTCAGCGCCGCGATAAACGTAAAGCCCGGCCTTTTCACCAACATTCGCGCGCCGTAACGCAGGTCTTGCCAAAGTGTTTGCATATGTCCCCCAAAGAAATGGATTCGTTCACCTATACCAAACGATGTGCCAGCCAAAAGTTACGCAAGCAGTGAGGTTAGCGGCGCAAGGCATGGGAGCAGATGCTGATGGCTGTCCGCTTGCGGGAACTTACGTTTCCGAATTCGGGATGATTTTTTGAGACCGAAGAGGCTGAAACATTGGCAAACCGTGATGCAAACTGGACAGATTACGCCACGGTGCAACAGGTTCGCGGCGGGACGAAGAACGGCTGACAATGCTTGCTACACAGGGGGTTGACGAGACGAAAGGCCGTGTGGAATTATGCCCGCTCTTAACGAATGGCCTTCATTCACCATAAGTTTTGAAAACAAGGCGGCGTAGCCAAGTGGTAAGGCAGAGGTCTGCAAAACCTTTATCCGTCGGTTCGATTCCGACCGCCGCCTCCAATTTTTGCAACAACTTACAGGCAGCCATTAGGTTTCGCTCTCGAACGCTCGACGTGAGTGCGACGTGAAACTTTTTTCAAAGACTCTTTCCAAACTTGTGGCTCAGTACTTGCCCTGTGGCCGGGGCTTCCCCGTACAAGACGTTTCCGAGCCGATCCGATGCCTGTTGTTGCATCGTCGGCAGGACGTGGCTGTAAACATCCATCGTCAATCGTGTCGTTGAATGTCCCAACCGTTCAGATACCACTTTCGGGTTTTCACCCATCATCAGCAAAATCGTAGCCTGCGAATGACGCAGATCGTAAAGCCGTATCACCGGCAGTTTCGCGGCGGCCAGCAAGGGGCGGTAGTAACGATAAGTCAGCGTCGGAATTTGTAAGGGCGTGCCGATCTCACTACAAAAGATCAGGTCATGCGCTTTCCATTCCCGGCCCAACAAAAGCCGATGCTGATTTTGCGCCAGGCGATGTTCGCGCAACCGTATGCTCAACGCCAACGGAAACGGGACGGAGCGTCGGCTTTTGGCCGTCTTCGGCTTCTCGAAACTCACCTTGCCTTTGTGAATGACCAGCACACGCTGAATCGTAGCCAGGCCTTTTTCTAAATCTACGTCAGACCATTGCAGCGCCAAGTATTCCTCCGGTCGCATTCCCGTCGCCAAAGCAAACTCAAAAATCAGACCGCGCGGCTGCGTCTGGCAAGCCTTGATGAATCGTATCGCTTCCTCTGGTGACAGCACGCGGCGCTCTTTGTGCGTGAGCTTGGGCACTTCGACCGGATCAGCCGGATTGCGCTGTAAGAGTCCCATCTGTACGGCGCGCTTCAACGCACCTTTCAAGACGACGTGCGTATGCCGTATGACCGTCGGCGAAAGTCCGCGCTCGCTCATCCCTGTGTAAACCGACTGAATGTCCAGCGGCTTCAGGTTGGCGAGTGACAGCTTGCCCAACGCTTCAGCCAGGTAACGATCATAAAGCGCCTGATACCCATCCGCCGTGCGCGCTTCGACGCGCGTGCGTTGCGTGCGTAACCAGTCGGCAAACCATTCGGCCAACGAAGTGCGCTGCATCGGCGTGTAGGTTCCCAAGTCCAAGTCACGCACCACACCGGACAGCATACGATTCGCTTCCTTCGACGTACCGCTAATCGTCTTGTCGAAGTACTCCGGCTTGCCGGTCACATCGTTTTTGCCGACACAGACACGGATGCGGAAACGCCCTGGGGTGACTTGGCGCACGCTTCCCCGTGAACGGGTCTTACGATTCGGTTGGTTGTCTTTCGGTTCGGTCATGATCTTACGCACTGGCCTTTGCTGCTTTCGCTCCGGCTTTCTTAGCTGGCTTCGACTTCCCTGCCTTGGGCTTCTTTATCGTCGGCGCGTCGGCTTCGATCTTCGCCACCTCTGCCGATTCGTCTTCGGTTGGTTTCGCCTTCGCTGGCCTGCCCGGCGAGGGCCTTTCTTTTACAAGATCAAGATCGGCCTGACGGATGATGAACGAACGTCCGATGCGAGAGGCTGGCAGTAATCCACCACCAATCAATTGATTCACTCGCGTCCGATGAACACCCAACGCCGTCGCCGCATCTGCTACTGAAAGTAATGTCTCTGTCATGACTAAAACATAAACCATCTTAAAAAATTCGTCAATAGTAGAGTTTTCTTCTTGACTATTTTCTACAATCGTATAGAATAACTCTTGTCAGTCAGCAATTCCGCTGACGGCGAATTCAGGGAGTCACCAGTGATCGAAACAACCTCACAAGAAACGCAGAATGAAACGACGAAGGCCACGAACGAAGACGCCAACTACAAACGGTACACTTACACGGAAGCGGACGGCACGCAGGTGCTGGTCAGCGTGCGCGTAAGCAAGGCTGAGAAGTACGGAGCCTTCGACATCTAACCGGTCTGGGGAGCGCGTCAGCGATTCGCTCCCCGTCATCTCTCGCAAAGGAGCAACGCAATGGAAACGACAACCAAGACGACGAACACAGTCACGAAACCGGCGCGCTTTCAAATCGCCGGTGAGTTGGAAGGCTTTCCCTTCACCGTCACCTTTCGCGGCAAGGCCGATGTCTTGCACGCAACGGTGGCACGGTTGAAGGAATTGGGCGCGACGGCGCCGCGTCCGGGCGCGGCGGTTTCGACGCCAGCGTCGGCAGGTGCGGACGCAAGCACTGAGCCGACGAAGTGTCCGCACCATCGGGCCAAACTGAAAGAGAGTCGCAAGCCGGGCGTGTGGTTCTGCCCGAAGAAAGACGGCGATGATTACTGCGATTACAAGGTGACGGTCTGAGCGGGTGACTCCCTGAAAACGAGGCCGCGCCGGTCACGACGAATCGGCGGCGCGGCCTCGCACCGTGATTCGATTCGTCGAAAAGGACACAAGCAAATGGCCGTAAAAACTAAAACGAATACCAAGCCTACGCCGAAGCCAGCGGATCCGCTGGGACGGTTGCTGGCCGACAATCAACGGATAGCCGTGCATCTGGCTGAATGCCGCAAAGATTTGCGAGCATCTGAATCTGAGCTTCAAGAGGTGCGTGCCGCGATAAAGTGGCTCAAGAATCCTTACAACAACTGGCCGATGGGGCTGACTTATAAGCAAAAGCTGGATGAATTGGGGCGCATCCTCGCCGCGATTTTTTCTGAGATACCCGCCCAATCAGTCGTATGCACCGCGCTCTACAACGCGATGAAAGAAATCGAAGCTCATGCCCTTAAGCACGGCGAGATAAATGTTGCTGCTACGAAGGCGCATTACTGGTTTCCGACAGTGGCGCTTTCAGTCTCGCTCAAGGGCGAAGACAAAGGCCACGAATCAACAGAACGGCAGGCCGTTTCGATTCCACCGAACTTGTCAGGCGATACCGCTGCCTGAAAACGCAGCGGGCTTGGAAAGTGCATCAACACTCGCCAAGCCCTTGAACAATAACCACACGCCGAAGCGCGTAATGATTGCCTCTGCAAGACAATCGTACCGCTTCGGCCTTTCCTTTTGAAAGAGGTACGAAATGCAAACCTATAAAGACTTCCTATCGAAGCAAGACGAATTCGAGAAAGACGCCGACACGAAACACGAAACGTCAGGGACGATCATCTACTGGCTGTTCTTGTTGGCCGGGGCGCTCATCAGTGCGGGCGCGTCGTATTACATCGGCCACAAGGGGTTGGCGGGCAATCCCTTCTACGAACGATTCATCGGCGCGAGTAACTCTGCCCTGTTGATCGTGTTGGTACTCGATGGCACGTTCCTTGCGCTGGTCTGGGGGATGGGTACGTTTCTCAAGACGACGGAGCAACGCGCGCTGGCCAGGCGCGCCCTGGTCGCAATCAAGGTGATTCTCTGCGCGAACATCCTGGCTGCGTTCCTGTTGATTCAGGGCGCGTCAGTGTTGCCAGTCGTGACGGCCTACACCGTGTATGGCTCGCCGTTGGTCATCGGCGCTTCCCTGTGGCTGTGGAGCTCGCTCTATTCGCATCGGCGCAAGGGTCAGATGATGGCAGGCGCGCTGCATTCCATCGCCCGGCGTGATGACTTGTGGGGAGCGCAATACATCGCCGATCAGCGACGGAACAAAGAGGCGTATGACCTCGCGCAACAGAGTCCGGCCATGGTCGCGTTGCGCAACGAAGCCGCGCGCCGCAAAGCCATCGCCGATGTCGCTTCAGAGTTTGGCTTGACGTTGGCCGAGGCCGAGCAGGTTTACGCTCATGCCGAACGCGACAAGACAGCGAGTCGGCCTACGGTCGCACCAGGCGCGCCGGTTGCACCGCCACAGCCGAAGCCGGTGCAAGTCTGGCGCGGCAGTCAGCGAGTCGGACAGCCTGTCGGCAACGGCCTGAGCGATTGGCCGGAACAAGACGCGGGAAAAGTCTAGCGCCGGTGGCGAGGGCGTTCACCAGTCCGCCGCCCTCATCATCGGCGCGCATTTCAACCCCGTTGCCGGTCGCGGCCCGAGCCGCGACGAATCGTTTAGACGAATCGGCTGCAAAGGTTCCGGTATCGGAACCTCAAAAGGTTCCGGCGTATGTCGCGCCCAAAGGTTCCGGCCTGACGGAAGGCCAAACGTTCCGGCGTAAGTGTCCGCTGCCTGCGTTGAAAGACATCGCGTGGGAGAAATCATCGAAAGGCGGCTGGGAATGCTGGCACTGTCCGAACAAGACGAAGGAACGATCTGAGAAAACGTATCTGGGTTACGTCGGCAAGAAATTGCAGGTGAAGTGGGACGCCTTACCCGCCGATCAGCGCCGCGCGGTTGCCGTCGCGTGGATCGCCGAACGCCGCGCGGGGAAGGGACTCGCACACGCCGACGGATAGACCGCCGATTCATACCATCACACAAACGAAAGGCCAGCTTTGACGATCTGGCCTTTTGTGTTTTTCGAGTCATCGCCGATCAGTGGATTAATCGAAACGAGGGAAGTAAAGGTAAGAGACACGATCTCCGCCGCGCCCGGTTTTTTCTTTGGCGCTGGGCGTGCGAAAAACCAGATCGTTCTTGCGCAAACGTGCGAGAACTTTATAGACCGTGTTTTCGGGGAGGGTTGTTTGTTCCGCGATTTCGGGAACGCGGGCAAAGCCTTCGGATAAGGCATTCAACACAGTCTTTTCATCATGCGTAGCGGTGCGCCGCGCCTCTTCGCGCACCGCTACGGCGCATTTCAAAAGCTGCCTTTTGAAGCGTGGCGCATCGAGCGCCAACAACGCGAGCGTTGAACAGATGTAACCGATTCGATATTTCTCGCGCTCAAGCTGATTGAATGAGCCAGCGTTTAGCGCATCTACTTTCAAAGACATTGTGAGAATCTCCCTGCACCAATGTTTTACGGGGTAAGGTTGCGCCGATTTTACCCTACATCCGGTTGAGAAAGCAGCCTGGCAGCGGCTTTCGCACGATGCCAGGTCTCACGCTTCTGACGCCGCTGGCATTCACGGCACTGCGAAAAAGGGAAGCCGGTTTGCTTGCGGATGCGAAAGTCCGCGATGGCTTTCTGTACGTGACAACTGCCGCAGACTTTCACGCCGGAATCCACTTCACGTTGTTTCTGTTCGTGCAATGTCCCAAACGCGCGACGATGCTTCCAATAGAGTGCGCCCTTGCCCGGATTGGCTCGTATTTCGGCGCGCGTCATCTTCGGCGGATGCTTTTTGCGATGCAGTTCAATCGACAACTTGTTATGGCAGCTTTTGCAATCGCCACGCACACCCAACGTCCCGTGCTTCACCTTGTTAAATTCGGCGAGTGGCTTTTCGATTCCGCACTTCGTACACCGCTTGAGCGGCGATTCGTTATTCATAAATTCCTTTGTTGATGATTTATAAAAATTTCAAACGCTGGCGACACCCTGCGGTTGCCGTCACCCTCAGGTGTTAAAGCTCAGGAAGTACCTTTTTGCCCTCGCCTATCCGCTTTCGCGTGAGCTTGGCTTCTGTTGCGTTTTCAGTGCGGCGTGGCTTCCGCTTCGGATGGGCTGCTTTCGACGCAAGGACGCCCGTGTCCTTCTCAATGGCTGCCTGTTTGCGTCGCGCGCGTTCAAGGTCGGCCTGGTCGCGCTGGACCTGAGCCGCCGCGCGCGTGTCGGCTACCTCTGGGGTGAGTGAAGGCATCGGCACACCATACGCCTGCACGTACAGCCCACACTTGGCGCAGTGACCGGCTCCGCCCGGCAACACGCCGCGCAACGGTTCAAAGTGCGTAGGACAAAGAAACTCACTCATGCTGAAACCTCCAATGGAAAGGACGGACACGAGCGCGCCCGTTCGCGCAGCCGAGCCAACGTCGCACGTATCGTGTCGAAGTCTTCGACGTACCAATTGAGCCGACACGCGCCACACCACACGCCGTAAGCCGGATGATCGGCCAGCAACCAACCGCCACAGCTTGGGCAGAGGGAAGCGTGAAGCCGGGCTTCGACGGTGCGCGCCGAACGGCTCAGGTTAGGGGAAAGTTGATTGATATAAGGCATCATTTCGTCTCCAGTTGTCGTGGTTGAACGCTTCAACTCACCACGCAAAAAAAATGTGGAAAGTGAACTCAACTTCTCAACTCTCAACTATTCGGCGAATCGCTCAAACGGTTGAAGAATCGCTTTATCTAATTGCCAGTCTTAGCTTTACAGGTTTTTCGGCCCTCTTGCGCCGGAAACTCAAATAGTTGAGAGTTGAGAAGTTGAGTTCACTTTCCACATTTTTTCGCGCGTCATCCTGCCGCCTTCGACACGCGCTTTTTGCCGCCGGTACCAAGATCGATCTCGTATCCGTTAGCCTGAAGTCGCCGTCCGAAGTTCACCTTGCCGAGCGGCTTTACCCCAGAATCTGAACAGTACGCGCGATAGCTGGCGTACACGTCTTTCAGCAACCCTTCGCTGTCGCTGGGTTCGGCTTCTTTGATGAAGCAAGCAGCGCTGTCAGAATCTTCGCGGTAGTCGGCAATCGCCTTGCGTACCGTTTCTGAGTGGGTAAAACGTTTGTGCTTGAGCAGGCGTTGGAGGCCGGAAAGAATCCAGTTGAAGACACCTGACATCTCGTTAGCGATGATCTTCTGGGCAAGCTCAGGGTCTTGTTCGTTAGCAGGAATCGTGACGGCGAAAGGCACGATCAAGAGTCGCCGAAAGTAGGCTTCGGTCTGTTCGATGTCTTTAGGCAGTTCGTTACAGTTGAAACACAACTTGGCGTAATCCTCCATCATAAACGAATTGCCATACTTCAGCCGCGCCATGATCGGTTCGACACTGACCAGATTCTTGAACGTATCGCGCGTCACAGAAGCATTGATCTCGCTGCCATAGTTCAACAGCTTGTTCGCAATCAAGGCGCGGTTATGTTCTTGCAACAAGTCTGAGAGTGAAAAGTTTGAAGTATTTTCTTTACCCAAGACTGCATTCATCACGTCGAACAGCACGCTCTTGCCGTTCGCGCCACTGCCATAAAGCAACAGCGCCTTTTCGAGTTTGAGCCGCTTGGTAAACACATAGCCAAAGTACTCAGCTACGATGGCGCGCAATTCCGGTTCGGGTAACACGCGCGCCAGATAGCCATTAAATAAAGGCGACTGAGCTTGCGGGTCGTAATCGAAAGGCAGTTGATGGCGTAGAAAATCTTCGGAACGGAACTCACGCAAGGTTTGCACGGTGGCCGAAATTTCAAACGTTCCGTTTTGCAGATTGATAAGCACTTGGCCTTTGTCCGGTTCTACCTGGTCGAAGTGTCCTGCCGCGAGGAATTGCTTGTAGAGCTTGTCCTTGAAATCGTAGTGCTGGGCTTCAAGCCGAGACACGCCAAGTTTCTCGGCGGCTTTGCCGAGGAAATCTTTCATTGCATCGCGGTTGATCTCACGCCAGTACTCGCCGTTGAAAAGAAAGATGAAGTCGTTCTTGCGGGCCAGGGCGAACCCTTGTGCTTTCACAGTTCTGAGCAAATCGCTCACGCTCAACACGACGAAGTGTTTTTGCTTGATGTCTTCTATCGAACGAAAGCCTCCCAACGTCAGAAAATCGGCGTCTTTCAGCGTGGCAAGAATGCGGTTCAGCACGTCGGCATGGACAACTTTGATCGTAGCGGCCTTGGCGGTCGCGCCTGAATATACACCGCCGAAGTCATCGGCTTTCGCGTTGGCCTTCAGTTGCGAAAATTGCGTGAAAGGAACTTCACGAATCGTGGTGACGATGGTTTCCATTACGCAGCCTCCTTCACTAAAACGTCGTCAAGCCCTTTGCCTTCGGTCGCAGACCAATCCAGCAACGAAACGGTTAGCCCGGCCTCTTGCAACGAATCGCCGAGCCTTTGCAGTTGCGCGCTGACTGCCTGATTGATGCGCCAGTCGGCATCAAAGGCGATGCGCGCGCGCCGCACACCCGCTGCGCGCAAAGCGTTGCCGATATTCGCGGCGTGCGCCGTGACGCTCGCCAACCCAATGACAGCTACCTCCATAAACTGCGCGATGACTTCGGCTTTCAATGCGCCTTCGGTGATGACGCACTCGCCTTTATCGAACAGATGACGGCCGGCGAAGTGAAGCGGCACGCCGCTAGTTGCGCCGTCCGGCTTGCCGCGTGACGACAACCACAGGTAACGCGGATCGCCCGCGTCACGCCGAATCGTGAGTGCCTGAATGCGTCCGGCCAGGTCACGCACTGGTATGAAGTAACCGCGTTGCCATTCGCCAACATTCAAGCGCCACGCCTTCCCCTGACGGAAAAAGCCCGGCACGCTGGCTAGATCGTGCTGCGCTGCCAATTCAACGCATAGCTTTTGCGCTACGTCATCAGTCGGCACGCTGGCGTAAAGCTCGTAAGCAGTATGGGTGTCGTGTAGGCCGCGCCGCCGCAAGTCATCGGCATGTCTTTCATCAAGCCGGAGCGATTCGAGCAAAGCCGTATAAATGGCATGCCTTCGTAGGATTGGTGCGGTCAGTGGTTCGGCTTTGACAGCGGTCAGTGAAGGGCGCGGCGGTAACGATTCGCCTGGCGATTCATTCCGTAAGACGTGCAACCATCCGCCGTCTTTGGTTTCGCCGGTCGCGCCGTCGGCCATCCGCATACAGATAACGGCGCTGCCATCCGCGCGGACACTGCACCAGCCGGCGTGGTCACAGATCGGACAGCGATTGCCACGGTTAACGCGGCGTAGCGGTGAAAGGTCGGTGTTTGAATTCGTCATGCTGCCACCTCCTTTCGATCAGGAAAGCGTTGTTCATCGTCAACCTGAGCGCACAGCCGATAGAGCTTGTGCGCCAGTTCGCGCGGAATCGGCTTTCCCGCCGCGCGCCGCGCCGCGACGACGCGCGTGAGTAATTGGGACAGCGCGAGTGCCGGGGTCGGCCTCACCTCTGGCTCTGCCGTTATCAGTCTCAGTGCCGACGTAGTCATCATCTGGCGTCCTTTCATAGCCGATTCGATTTCGGTCGAATTGTTCGATTCGGTTAAATTTGGTGGGTTAAGAATCAGGCGGGGCTGTGCTACGATGCCAGTGTTCAATTTGGTCGTAGTCAACCGCGCCCGCACATCGTTGCCCCGATGCTGTGGGCGTTTCTCTTTTGTCATGGGCTGGTCATTCTCTTTTTGGGTTGCGCACTGAGGCTGGCGGGCTGCAAACTGTAAACAGTCAAAGCCTGCCGAGTGCAGACGTGCTGTCAACGGTGCCGACAGCCAGCCTCAGTGCAGAGTTTTTGGTTACGCATCGCCCGATGCGTGTTGATGACCGCCGGTTAAGAGCGGTCGGTTTGAAGTCAATAGCAACGCAAACACGCGGAGTAACTAGACGCCATCACCTAACCCGGTTCGTTGTGAATCTGGCCGGTTTAGTTGGTGGCGTTGTTGTTAGGTGGCCTCCACATTGGTTGCGTTCATCGGCGTCGCGGATGTTTCGACATAACCCACGTCCGCCGCACTGATGCGAATCTGTTTGCCGACGCGGATGAATCGAATCTGAGAAGGCAACTTCCCTTCCCTGATGACGCGATAGACCTGCTTCAAGCTCATATCGAGCAAGGGAGCCGCCTTCTCTGCCGAAATCCACGTCGTTGGCGCTTCGTTTGTCATTCGCCGTTCCTCCTTTCTTGAAAGTGGCCTGTCTCGAACTAACGCGAACAAGCAAGAACAGCGTAGACCTGAATGGGACTTGGTTTTTCCCTGAAAGACGATTTCGGCCAGCGCCGAACAGAAACCCGAAAAGCGCCGTCGCGTGTGACTGTGCTTCCCTTCCCGCGACGTGAGTGCGACGTGAACACAGCCGAACGAAGCGGCACTGCCAAAAACAAAAATGCGCGCAGAGCCTGTATTCACAAGCCCTGCGCGCACTCACGCGAACAGTCAGAAACTAAGAGGAACTACCTCAAGAAGACTGCAAAACCTTTATCCGTCGGTTCGATTCCGACCGCCGCCTCCAAATTTTTCCCCACCTCCACCAGCCCTTTCTAAAGGGAGCCGATTGTCAGGAAGTGAATTTCAAAAAACTGAAGGGCGCGAACTCTTGTAAAAAGTTCGCGCCCTTGAGTTTTTTGTGTAGGTTATCGCTCAGGCGCGGGAGTTAATCGTTTCAAAAACAGGTGTCGGTTCGTGCAGGTAATCAAAACTCGGCACGGCTCCTGACAATAATAAGTCGGCAAACTGTTGAGCCAAATGCGGCCAATTGTAGGTGCGTTCAACCAGCGCGCGACCAGTTTCTCCGCTGTATTCCGCCGCTTGCGGGTTCGACAAATAATGGTCAATCGCGGCGGCGTAACTAACCGCGTCGTCGGCGAAGGCGACCCAGCCTTGTCCCAGGCGCATCACTTCGGTCGTGCCCGTACTCACAATCGGTTTGCGCAACGCGGCGTATTCAAACAATTTCAACGGACAGGAACCGTTCGAGACCGCGTCGTGCGTGAACGGCAACAGGCAAACGTCCATGCCTGCGACGTAATTCATGGCTTCGGGGTAAGGCACAGCGCCGGTGAGTACGACATTCGTCAGGCGCAGTTGTTCGACTTTTTGCTTGATGACTTTCCAACGGCGTCCACCGCCGACCAGCAAAAAGGTTACGTGGCGCATGCGTTGCGCGAGTTGCAATACGAGATCGAAATTCACCCAGTATTCAAACGCTCCGACAAAGCCCACCGTCGGACCGGAATGTTGCGCGCGCCAGGCACTGCCGTCGGCGTGATCGAGTTCGGCAAGGTCTGCGCCGTTGGGCAACATCAAAACTTCGCGTTTCATTTGATCGGCCAACACGCTTGAAGCCACCGTCACTGTGGTGGCTTTTTCGAGCATGCGGGCTTGCGCGGCGCGCGCCGCTGCGACTGCGCCGATGTTCGCCAGCACGTCATGTTCGCCCGCCAGCATCGCTACCAAATCGTCGGCCAAATCAAAATGCGTGCGGCACTCGACTTTATTCAGAAGCGGAAACTGCGGCAGGTTATAGGTCATCAAGACATCAATCTTTTCTTTCTTGATGAAACGCCGCACCTGACTGACCGAGCTAACTGACAGCAAGCCTTTTTTGAGCAACTTGGTACGCGGCACCCAAACTTTCCAAAACGCGCGCAATGGACGCGGCGCGTAAAGTTCGCTCAACGTCAAACCGGGAGGTAACTCTTCGACGTGATTGGAGAGGTCAGTCGAACTGATGTCGTCCAACCCCATCGGCGGCGCTTTCAACACAAAGACCTGATGGCCTTGGCGACAAAGTTGGTTAACCAGTTGGTGATAACGGCTGCGATTGGCGGAATGCCAGCGGGCTAGATATGGAAATAAAATTTTCATGGACTGCCTGTGTGTCGTCTGTGAACGTCACGGGGGACGTTAGGTCATTAAGCTGTCTTGCTTTTTCAGTGGGGGTTGCTGTGACAGCTACAGCAAACAACTGCAATCAATTCTCTGCTTAAAGTTGGCGCACATTGTCGAACTTTTAGCGTCCAGCGCGCAACCAATCACGTCGGCCACGCCGGGCGATGGCGAGTCCGAAACTACAAAGCCACATCGCACCGTAACGCGGCACTGCCAACAGGTCGCGGCAATAACGCAGCGGCTCTTCGACAAAGGCCGCGCCGCCCAAATAATACGCGGCATCCAACGCCAAGCCAGTCGCCATCACCAACGCCAAGCCCTTACCTGCGGCTCCTAAACACAAGGCCAAAATCAATACGGCGAACCGCATCGCCATCAACAACATCTTCGGTCGCAGGAACAGCAACCAAAGCAAAAACCAGGCGCTCAATCCGCCGCGTGTCAATGCCTGAAAGATCGCTGCCGGATAATCACGCAATACTTGCAATTGCCCTTGCAACCAACGCGCGCGTTGGCGCGAAGCTCCCGCCGCCTCTTGCGGTTTGGGGTCAATGATTTTGGCACCGGGGGAAAAACGGACGCGTACTGAATGCGCGGCCAATAAGCAATCGAGTTCTAAATCTTCGGCTAACGTATGCAAACGCGGGGCTAATTGCGCGAGCAAAGAGGCTTGAAAAACCATGCCGGTGCCGCGTAACGGAACCGACCAACGCAGCCTCTGACGCGCTTCGTCGTCAAT
>JAYSVR010000483.1:0-3927 GCA_043718445.1 Acidobacteriota bacterium
AAGCAGCGCGGCATGAGGCCATAGCCTGGGAGCGCCCGCTTCTAGCGGGCTATAGAAAAAAGCGGCGAAGCCTTCCTTTTCCCAATCTCGCCTAAATCGAATTCAGGTCAGCCAAAGCCGACTGACGCCATAGCGATCAAATGCCGCGTCAATGCTCACGATGGTAAATCCTTCGACTTGCGCTTGTGCAATCAGCAAGCGGTCAAAAGGGTCATGGCGGCTTCCCACGGACTGGCACAACTCAGATAAAGGGTGTTGCTTTTTTCTTCGAGCAACTCTCTGGTCGGTTGCGGCAGGTTGCTGCCGAGACTGGCGACGGCGAACCACAGAAACGTATGCGTATCGAGCAAAAGGTTCATGGCATGTACTCGGCAAAATCTTCCAGCGGGTCGTTGAAATCAGGGATCATCCAGGCGATGCCTTCGGTTAATCCGCCCTGACGGCGTTTGGGTGCAGCGACTGCTTGTTCGACGGCTGGCTCGCTGACCGCTGTTACTTTCGCAATCGGCTGATTGCTCGAAGTGATGATGATCTCCTGATTGCGCGTCAGGCGAGTTATTAGTTCGCTGACAGTGATGTCCAACTCAGAAATGTCTATTGCGATAGCAGACATAAAAAGCTCCTTTCGTTGCCGATGAGTTCAATCCGTTCTCTTTCACGCCCTCTCGTGTGCGGCCTGATCGAGGGCCTGCGCGATTTCGAGAATTCTGGCGAAGCTCGCCGTCTCGTAATCGTGTTCTTCATAACGCTGAATCTGTTGAGGCCTCAGTCCTAATCGCTTGGCAAGCTCTGCTTCTGAAAGTCCGGCTGAGATGCGCGCGCGAATCAACTCCATCGGCAGCGAACGCAACTCGGTAACTTTCAGCTTATTGCGTCGCCGCCGTCGCAATTGTTCATACTCGCGCAACTGTTCGTTCAAGATTTCCCACTCGCTCAGAAACGATTCTTTCATCGCCTGAATGATGCGTGGCGCAACGTCTGGATGGGCTTCCGGGCGTTCGTCAAAGTGATCGTAAGCGTCTCTGAACTTTTTCGCTGCTGCTTGGGTAATGCGATATTCCTTCTCGTTTTTTATCATGACTGCTCCGATGAATGAGTTAAACGAATGCCGATGATGCCTTTGCGCGACCCGCGATGTCGGTCACGTTGAAAGTACTCAAGAAAGCTGTGTCCCTTTTCCCAATCCGCGATGCTTTCAGCCGGAAACAATTCGCCGCCGTACTTTGCCTTCATGCGCGCGCGGCGATTGCTGAAATCCAATAACACTGGGTCTAACAACTTGTCATTTACGCCTGCCCCTTCCCAACAAGCGTCGTAATCATTCGGTTCAAGTTTCGCCGTCACAAAACTGCCGTTGATGTATATCGCCTGACAGCCTGCCTGCGCCAACTCGTCCATCGCCGCCTGTAGCCCCGCCAGCATCCCGTCGCGTAGCGGCGTGCCGCCATAGCGTGCGACGAACTCTTCCCAGGTCGTCCAATGCACGCCCGGCGGCAACCAGCCGCGCTGTGTCAACGCAGGTATCATAAAAGCGATTCTATCGTTGTGTTACGAGATCAATTGCCAGTGTGCCGACGCTCAATTTCGCCGGCACGGTGATGCCCGACTTGGCCGTGTCATATTCGTAAGTTTTAGCGAAAGCCAGCGTGACCATTTTATAACCACCCTCCCATCGCAGGTTCGTTCGATTCGGCATAAGCCATAAACGGATTGCCCACACCCTGCGCCTCGGCTTCGGCGAATACGGCTTTCATATCTTCTCCGCGACTGACCAAACGATCTCCATCCAGCGCCAGCCATTGTCCGGCGTATTCGGCCTCGTGTTCCGACAGCCAGCGCATTTCGCGCTCACGTGAATGCTTCATCGCAGTTGTGCCATTCGTTGACGCCGCAGCCGCCGATGGTGGTGGTTGCTCGGCGTTGATTTGTTGCACCAGTTTTTGCACTTCTTCCGGCGATAAGGTTCGCACGGCTTCGAGAACTTGTTCGTAGGCTACGGTTGACATGGTTTTGAACTCCTTTCGCTCAACGGTTGGGCATTGTATACGCGGCGGGCGAAGCGCGGCTACTGCGGTTGAGGTCGGAGGGGAAACCAGCGTAAGCACCTGCGCCATCATTATTCCGCTGACTCGCGCAGCTTTGCCAAATCTGCCAATGCTTCTTCCGTCGCTATGGCCCATTCACGCGGCCTGCCAAGTTCGGTGAATAACGCCAATGCTTGTCGGTATAGCGTCACGGCGCGTTCATAGTCGCCTCCTCGCTGCGCCACGTCGGCTAATCCTTTCAAGCAGGCGGCCTCGCCATCCCGATTCCCGATTTCGCGGAAGATCGTTAGGGCTTCGTCATAGAGCGTCGCCGCTCGTTCATAATTGCCGCGTTGTGCTGCCACCTCAGCCAATCCAAACAAGCAGGCGGCCTCGCTATCCCAATTCCCGAATTCGCGGTTGATAGTTAAGGCTTCGTCATAGAGTGTCGCCGCTCCTTCATAATCGCCGCGTAGCCCTGCCACCTTAGCTAACCCAAACAAGCAGGCGGACTCGGCTTCTCTACGCCCGATTTCGCGGCTGATGGTCAGGGCCTCGTCATATAGCGTCTCCGCTCGTTCATATTCGCCGCGTCGTCGTGCGACCTCTGCTAACCCATTCAAACTCCCGGCCTCGCCGTCCCGACGCCCGATTTTGCGGTCAATCGTCAGGGCTTCATCATAAAGCGTCGCCGCTCGTTCATATTCGCCGAGAATCTGTGCCCCCTCGGCTAACCCAAACAAACAATTGGCCTCGCCACCCCGACGCCCGATTTCGCGGTAGATGGCCAGGGCTTCGTCATAGAGCGTCACCGCTTGTTCAGATTCGCCTGATAACTGTCGAGTGGCTCCCAATAGATACCCAGCGCGCGCTTGCTGGGATTTCTCGTTGATCTCGTTGGCAAGGCGAATGGCTTCTGTAAAAACAACAGAGGTCTCAACCACAGGCGAACTTCGCTTCATCAACTCGCCCGCTTTAATCAATAAGTCCAACGCAACCCATTTCTGCCAAAAGCTCCAACCCGTTTTATCTGCTTGTGCCATCAGCAAACCCTGTTGCCGCATCGCCTCGCGCGCAGTGCCGTGATCCCACATCCGCTGAAAGTGTTGCGCCGTATCGTGCGCGCCGCCATTGCGACAGAGGCGCGCCAAGTCGCCCGCGATCAAATGCATTCGGTTGCCGTAAACATCCTGCAAGGCGTCGAACAGCGCCGCCGAAGCCGCGGGCAATTCGTATTCGGTCAGGCCGTATTGGAAATTCGCCAGCCAGAACAGATCGTGGGCAAAACGATAGCGCCACACCGGACGCGTCGAGTCGGGTTCGGTGGTGAAGCGCAAGGCGTCGGCTTCGAGCAGCAGGCCGTTGGGGTTGGCCTCGCTCAACAGCAATTCGTCGTCAATGAAATCAATCAGTTCGTCGCGGTCTTCCCAGTTGAGGGCTTGGGCAAGGGCGTCAACGGCGAAGGTCTCGCCCGCCAGCGCGCCGTATGCCAACACTTCGCGCGCTTGCCTGAGCGATTCGTGATCGTCAGCGCCGAAGATGTTTTTGAGGCGGTCGTCAATTACGTCTTTGACCAGATTGAGCGAAGGGCGTTTGGCTTGATCGAAGTGCCAGCAATTATCCTTATCAGACCAGACGACTTCGCGCGCTTGCCAGTCGTGCCACAACTCGACGACGCGGCGCGGGAATCCGCCCGTGACTTGATGCAAATGATCGGCAATGTTCGGAGTCGCGTTACCGATGTAAGCCGCGACTTCGGCGCGCGTGAGCGGCGTGAGCGGCCACCATTCGGCGACGCCGCGTGCCATCAGTTCGCGCGCAGCCTTCCAGACGATGGGTTCGTCGTCGCGGGCTTCGCCTAATTTGGCGGGCGCGGCGAGCGTGACGAAAACCAGCAAGGGCA
>JAYSVR010000484.1:0-12456 GCA_043718445.1 Acidobacteriota bacterium
TTCCGCACATCACTGCGGCACAGCCGCGCAGAAGAAAAACGATTACGCCGCGGCGGCGCTCCGCAAGCGACGCCGCGCCGCGAGTTCGTGGTCTGACATGGGTTGATGTTCGTCGAGACCGGTGATGACGAGTTCACGCTTCGTCCAGCGTTTGCTCATCGTATTCAACTTGTCGAGTACGGTGTGGTCTACGACCCAGGCGTTTTCAAAATTGATGATGACCTGTTTCACCGAATCGTCGAGCGTATTCAGCCGGTTATACAGCCCCAGATAGTTGGTGAAAACGGCGGCACCCTGTATGTCGAGCAAGAGCGCATCGCCTTCGCGCTTTTCGTGAATGACCGCGCGGAACAGGCTCTTGAAAGGCGCTCCGTTTTTGAGGTGAAGCAAAGTTTTCAGAATCAATCCGACGCCGACACCGATCAACAAGTCTGTAGCCAACGTGACGACCATCGTGACAACGAAAAGAAAAAGCTGTTCGGGGCCTACGTGATAGGCGTGCTTAAACTCGTTCGGCGAAGCCAGCCGGAAGCCCGTGTAAATCAACATCCCGGCCAACGCCGCATAAGGAATCTCTTGCAACAAGCCCGGCAGCAACGCGACCGAGAGCAATAGAAACGTGCCGTGAAAGAAATTTGACCACGAAGTTTTTGCGCCGCTGTCAATGTTGGCTTTGCTGCGGACGATTTCAGAAATCATCGGCAGTCCGCCAATCGCCGACGCCAGCGTGTTGCATACGCCGGTGGCAAGCAGGTCGCGTTTCAAATCGCTGGAGCGCTTTTCGGGGTCAAGCGAATCAACGGCAGTGACACTCAACAGCGATTCAATCGAACCGACCAGCGTGAACATCACGATGTATTTGATCGAAGCCCCCGACAGAATCATTGAGAAATCAGGAAAAGCCATCGCCTTAATCAGCGAACCCGGCAGGCGAATCAGGTAGTTCGGCCCTACGGTAAAAGCGTGATGCGCGAAGTTATAAACGTGTTCGTGTTCGAGATCGAAAAACAATCCGAGCGGTACGGCCAACGCCAGCACAACCATTTGGCCGGGAACCTTTTTGGCAATCTTTGCTTTGATGAAAGGCAGCCCGAACAACACAAACAACGACAACAAACCGATAGCGAAAACTTCAGGGTTGAGATGCGCGACGCTGTGCGGAATTTCGGCCAGCAAGTGCAACGGCTCTTTGCCTTCGGGTTTGACGCCCAGCAAGACGTGCGCCTGTTTTGAAATGATGATGACACCGATGGCAGCGAGCATGCCGTGGACGACTGCCGAAGGCATCAGATTGCCGACGACGCCTGCGCCGATGAGTGCGAGAATGATTTGCAAGACGCCGGCAATGACACCGACAGCGAGCGCGCGGCGATAACCCAAAACCGCATCGCCATTGCTTAATTGCGTGAGTTCAGTGACGGCACCCAGCGCGATTACGATCAAGCCCGCCGCCGGGCCTTTGATCGTTAAACGCGCGCCGCCCATAAAGCGCGAAAGCATTCCGCCAATGATGGCAGTGAAAATTCCGGCAATCGGCGGATAGCCGCTGGCGACCGAAATGCCCAGACATAAAGGCAAAGCGATCAGAAAAACCAGAAAGCCTGACGTTAAGTCAGCTTTCCAGGTCGTTGTGGATTGATTCAATTGTGGTTCAGCCATTGGGTTCCTCTGGGTTTGCAAGATTACCGGCAAAGGATGAGCGTTCTCGGCTTTTCAAACTATCCCCTCGACAAGGGGTATGGCGTACCTGTTTTAGGGTAGTGGCTAGTGACTGGTGGCTAGTGGCTGGTCAGAGCGCCTGCTTCCGGTATAAGTTCTCGTTGATGCGGTTGCGTGAGCGAGCAGCTTTCTGAACTAACCACTCACCACTCACCACTCACCACTCACCACTATGCCTTTCACGATTTCAAAACATCGTCCCTTATGGATTTTGATCGCAGGTTTCGCGCTCGTCATTGGCGCGTTGGCATTGGCGGCGTGGTTCGGCTTTCGGCAAGCGAACCTGATTCGCCAACAGGCGGCGGCGCTGGTGGAAGAACATCGTTTCACCGCCCATCTCGTAGACGATCTCGCCCTCGAACAGCATCGCGCGAGTACTTTATTGCTCGCAGCTTCGCGTTCGTCGTTGTATCCGGCAGGCCGCGCCGAAAAAGAATTGAAAGAGTTTGAAGACGCGCTGCCCGCGATTGCGCGCGAAGGCACTGCGGCTTTGCCGAGTCCGCTGTGGGAGCAGTTGACGACCGCGGCAAAGGCTTATGGCGCGGCGTTGCGACAGGCGCTCGCGCAACGCGCCGAAGCGAAAGCCGATGTGCTGGCATTGCAAGCGCAATACGATGCGTTCATCGAAGTGACCGATCAGATTCTCAAACTGGATTTGTTGCACGCCGCTGATGTCGAAAGCCGTATCGAACAGGAATCAGTCGAATTGACCAACAAGGCTGGCGGTTTGCTGGTGACGACCTTGTTGCTGGCGGTGCTGTGTGCTGCCGCGACGATTCGTTTTACGTTGGGCGCGCTGCGGCGGATGCGGCAGCAAGACCGCGAAATCAATCGCGTCTCGTGGCATTTGATCAAAGGACAGGAAGAATCCGCGCGCCGCTTTTCGCACGAGATGCACGACGAGTTGGGGCAGTCGCTGACGGGGTTGAAAGCTATGCTTATGGCGGTCAAGCCGGATGAGTTCGCCGCGTGCCGCGCCGATTGCCTGCAACTGCTCGACGAAGCCATCGGCAACGTACGCGAATTGTCGCAATTGCTGCGCCCAGTGATTCTTGATGATTTCGGCCTGGATGCCGCGTTGCGCTGGCTGGCCGAACGCTTTCAGCAACGCACGCGCATTGAAGTCGAAGTACAAGCCGCGCTGCCCCAACGCCTCGCTGACGAAACCGAAACGCATCTGTTTCGCATCACGCAGGAAGCCCTGACCAACGTCGCGCGGCACGCGGGTGCTGCGCGCGTGAGCATCAGGCTTGAACAACGCGAAGCCGATGTCTGGCTCACCATCACCGACAACGGCGGTGGCTTATCGCGTCAAATTTTGCAGGCGAAGAAAGTGCCGAGTCTCGGATTGATCGGCATGCGTGCGCGGGCGGAACAGTTGGGCGGTAAGTTTGCGTTGAGCGACAGCGCGCCGCACGGCGTCTGCGTTTCGATTTGTGTACCCGCACGCATTGCTCAGGAAACACCCGACGAAGTGGAAGCTCAAAGTTATGCCTGAAAAAATTATTCGTATTTTGCTGGCTGACGATCACAGCGTTGTGCGGCGTGGTTTCGGCATGATTCTCGCCGCGCAAAGCGACCTCGAAGTCATCGGCGAAGCCGCCAACGGACGCGAAGCCGTCGAGCAAGCGGAAAAGCTGCAACCTGATTTGGTCGTGATGGATGTTTCGATGCCGGAGTTGAATGGCATAGAGGCGACGCGCCGCGTGTTGGAAGTTGCGCCGCGTTGTCGCGTGCTGGCTCTGAGCATGCACCGCGATGCCGTATACGTCCGTGAAATTCTGCGCGCCGGAGCCGTCGGTTATTTGCTCAAAGAAGCAGGCGACCACGATTTGCTCGCCGCTGTGCGTGCCGTCGCGCAAGGACAAGGCTATCTCAGCCCCGCCGTGTCTGACGCAGTGTTAAGCGATTACCGCAAACACGTCACTGACCCGATTGACCTGCTCACCAGCCGCGAACGCGAAGTTTTGCAACTGATCGCCGAAGCCAAAACCAATAAAGAAATCGCCACGGCGCTCAACCTCAGCCCTTACACGGTTGAATCGCATCGCGGACGGATCATGGAAAAACTGAATTTACACAGCGCCGGTGAACTGGTGCGTTTTGCCTTTCGCAACGGGCTGATTGATTAAGCCGCAACGTCCAGCCCGTCGTTTTTCACGACCACGCTGCTCACGCCGCGCGAGGGAGTTCAACGCGCCCTTTTGGGGCGGCAGGCTTTTTCGCCGGAGCTTTGGCCTTCGCCGGTTTGGGCGCTGCGCTGACGGCATTGGTCAGAGCCTCTTCGGGCGGAGCCGCTGCGGGCGAGGCCATTAATGCCTCATCCAACACCTGACTGATGTGATCTACGAAAACAAATTCCATCGCTTGTTTCGCTTCGTCGGGTACGTCTTCCATGTCCTTGCGGTTTTGCGCGGGTAACAAAATCTTTTTGAGTTGCGCGCGATAGGCCGCGAGGACTTTTTCTTTTACGCCGCCGATGGGCAGCACGTTGCCGCGCAGCGTGATTTCGCCGGTCATGGCTACGTCATGGCGAACGGGGCGATTCGAGAGCGCAGACACCAGCGCCGTCGCCATCGTGATGCCTGCCGACGGCCCGTCTTTCGGTGTAGCGCCTTCGGGAATGTGTATGTGAATGTCTTTGGTCGTGAATACGTCGGCCTCAATGCCGAGGTTGTGAGCATTGGCGCGCGCGTATGAAAACGCTGCCGCCGCCGATTCTTTCATCACGTCGCCGAGTTGCCCGGTCAGGCTTAACACACCTTTGCCCGCCATCGTGATGGCTTCGATAAACAGGATGTCGCCGCCCACCGAAGTTACCGCCAAGCCCGTCACCGTACCGATTTGATCGTGCTTGAGCATTTCGTCGGGTTCGACTTGTTTGACGCCGAGAAAGTCTTTCAGGTTATTCGGCGTAACGACCACTTGTTCGGTTGAACCTTCGGCCACGCGGCGCGCGATCTTGCGACAGATTTTGCCGACTTCGCGTTCGAGTTGGCGCAAGCCCGATTCGCGCGTGTAACTCACAATCACCTCTTTTAACGTCGCGTTATCAATCGCCAGATGTTCGGGCTTGATGCCGTTTTCTTCGCGCTGTTTGGGCAGGATGTGGCGGACGATGATTTGCAGCTTTTCTTCTTCGGTGTAACCCGACACGCGAATGATTTCCATGCGGTCGCGCAACGCGGGCTGAATCGTCTCGAGCAAATTCGCCGTGGTCATAAACATCACGTGCGACAGATCGAAAGGCACGTTGAGGTAATTGTCGCGGAACGAAAAGTTTTGTTCGGGATCAAGCACTTCGAGCAACGCCGACGATGGATCGCCGCGAAAGTCCGAATTCACCTTGTCAATTTCGTCCAACATTATCAGCGGATTATTCGTGCCCGCCTGTTGCAGCGATTGAATGATGCGACCGGGCATCGCGCCGACATAAGTGCGCCGATGGCCGCGAATTTCAGCTTCGTCGTGTATGCCGCCCAATGACAGCCGCACGAACTTGCGATTGATCGCTTTGGCGACTGAGCGTCCGAGCGAAGTCTTGCCGACGCCCGGCGGCCCGACTAAACACAATATCGTGCCTTTGGCTTTGTCTTTAATTTTGCGCACGGCGAGGGCTTCGATGATGCGCTCTTTGATTTTCTCTAAGCCGTAATGATCGGCGTCAAGAATCTCTTGCGCCTTTTTGAGATCGAGATTTTCTTTGGAATGTTTCGACCACGGCAGCGAAACCATAATATCGAGCCAGTTGCGCAAGGTAGCCGTTTCAGCCGCGTCGGGATGCATGCGTTCGAGCTTTTTGAGTTGGCGCTCGACTTCTTCTAACACCTCTTTGCCGGGCTTGGCCTTCTCCATTTTTTCGCGGTATTGCAGGATGTCTTCGGCGAGTTCGTTGCCTTCGCCGAGTTCCTGTTGAATCGCCTTGAGTTGCTGGCGCAAATAAAACTCGCGCTGCGAACGGTCAATCTCGCCCTTGGCCTGGGTGTTGATCTCTTGCTGAACGGTCAGCACTTCCAGTTCTTTTTGCATCAATTCATTGACGCGGCGCAAACGCGGAATCGTCTCGAGAATTTCGAGCGCGCTTTGGGCGTCTTCGACTTTGAGTTCGAGGTTTGAGACGGCGAGGTCGGCGAGGCGCGCGGGGTCTTCGACCGTCGAGATAATCGTCAGCACTTCGGGTGAAATGTTTTTGCCGAGCGAGACGGCTTTATCTACTGAAGCCCGCACGTTGCGCGTGAGGGCTTCGAGTTCGAGGCCTTCGGGCGCGGGTTCTTCGGTGAGCGTTTCGATATGCGCCTTGAGATATTCGGGCGAATCTTCGAGGTAATTGATGCGCGCGCGCGATATGCCCTGAACGAGAATGCGTATGCGTCCGTCGGGCAATTTGAGCATACGCATAATGATCGCCACGGTGCCCGTGCCATAAAGATCGGCGCCGCCGGGTTCTTCGTTATTCACGTCTTTTTGCGCGGCCAGCATGATCATGCGGTTTTCAGTCAGGGCTTGATCTACCGCGCGAATCGAACGCTCGCGGCTGACAAACAGCGGCACGATCATAAACGGAAAAATCACGATGTCGCGCAACGGCAACACCGGCAAGGCTTCGGGAATTTTCAACTGTTCGTCGCCGTTATCAATCAGTGAAATTTTTTCTTCGGGTTCGTGGTTGTTCATTTATTAGTGGCTAGCAGCTAGTGGTTAGTGGCTTGTGGCAGAGTTTCTAAAAACTAGCCACTAGCCGCTAACCACTGACCACTATTCCTCAGCTATTGGAATAACGATTTCGCGTCCGCTGGTGGCGACTTTGGGCAGGCGAACGTTGAGTACGCCTGCGGTGAGTTGCGCGGTGATGCGATCAATATCTACTTGCCAGTTGATGGCAAGGGTCAGTGAGAACGTGCCGTATTCGCGTTCGAGACACAGAAAACGCGCGGGGCGATCTTGATCGCGGACTTCTTCTGGATTCGGTGTTTCAGCCTCTTTGCGGCCTTCGATTTTCAGCAAGCTGTCGCGCAACGTAACGCGCAAGTGCGACGCCGCGACGCCGGGCAATTCGACGCGGACGAGAATGGCGTCATCGGCTTCATAAAGGTCTACGGGCGGAACCCACGCGCCGGGTTGTTGCGCGAGCGCACGCAACTCGTCTACGCGCACGAGCAGGCGGCGCAAGCGGTCGCGCAACTGGTCAGAAAGCTCTAGCGAAAGTGAGTTCAGGGGTTTGGTCATATTGCCTGCGGGATGCCTGCCAGAAAGGAACCGGGATTCTAGCCGCCGCTCATAGGCCGCGCAAGAACGCGACAAGCAGGCAAATTTCATATCCCGGCTGTGACGATTGAGGAAGTGCCATACGTTGGTAACGAAAGCCCACCGAGACGCGCTTATGGTGCGCATCGCATTGTGGTGGCGCGGGCTTTGCTTTAGGGTTCGCGGCACTTGGCTCACCGTGAAGCAATCGCAGTTTTCGCACGCATCGCAATGACAGTTGCTGTTTCGCGCTGACAGTTGGCGCTTATCCGTTTTCGCTTTTGAGGAATTGAACGATGGAAATGTTCGGCATTCTTATCGCGCTTGGCCTTGTGGCTTGCGTCATCATTGGCTTCATACAGATTTTGATTTGGCTGGGCCGCCTGTTCAGTAGTAACAGCAAGCCACCTGCCAACCGCCTCAGCCTCGAATCATCTGTGCCGTCGCCGCGAACCACGTGCAACGGATGCGGTGCGCCGTTCAATTCGTCCGACCAGTTTTGCATGCAATGCGGCTTGCGACGCGGAGCCAAACTCGGAGCCGCCGAAACCGATTTGATCGCTGCGCAACGTGCGTTGTTGCGTTTATTCAATCTCAAACAACTTGACGAAAACCTCTATCAATCGCTCACGCAAACCATCGAAGCCGAACAGGCGCGCTTGCGTTCAGGACAAACAGCCAAACGGGGCGACGAAGCGACGGGGCGACAGGGCGAACCCGTCCGACAACCCGTCAGCGAATCGTTGCCAATGGCGGCTCCGCAAATAGCACAGGCGCTCTCTGCCACGAATGAAGACGATCTGCGACCTATCGCCCCTTCGCCCCTTCGCCCCGTCACCCCGTCACCCGCTCCCGCGCCGCCGCCCGAACCGCGCCGCTCTTTACCCGAAATGCTCGCCGCGTTTATGGAAGAAAGCAGCATCCGTTGGGGCGAACTCGTCGGCGGCGTGCTCATCATCGGCTGTTCGCTCGCGTTGGTAGTCAGCCTGTGGTCTGAAATCGCCGAACGTCCGTTCCTCAAGTTCAGCGTATTCATGTCAATGACGGCGGCGCTGTTCGTGTTGGGCTTTTACAGCGCGCGTCGTTGGAAGCTGCCTACGACCAGTCGCGGCGTAATGCTGATCGCTACGTTGCTTGTGCCGCTGAACTTTCTCGCCGTCACCGCGCTGGGACGCGCTTCGAGTGGCGCATTGATCGTACTCGCTGAAATCGTCGCGTGGTTTGTGTTCGCGGCGCTCGTGTGGCGCGGCGCGCAGGTTTACGCGGCAGAACATTCGCATTGGATAGCGGGCAGTACGATGGGCGTATCGCTCGCGTTATTAGCCGCCAAACATCTCGCCGCGCCTGACTTGAACTGGCGCAACTGGCTGTTGCTCGGCGCACTGCCCATCGCCTGTTTCGTCTCCAGCGTCGCCGGTTCGTTGCGACAGGCGCGCGTTAAACCATCTCTCGAATCTTCACTCGAAGCTGGGCAAATTTACTCTTTGTTTGCCGTACTCGGCACCGGGCTTTTCGCCACCGTATTGCCGTTGGGCTTGTTACTCGGACGCGGCGGTTTATCGCGCCGTACGTGGCAGGAACTCGTACCGCTGCTGGCCTTGCTCGGCACGCCGTTGATGGCGGTCGGCTGGTTTTGCTGGCGACGCATACAAGGCAAAGAACTCGGTGTCGAACGAACCATCGCCACCAGCATCGGCCTCGCGGGTGCGGCGTTGCTCGCGGGCAGCACATTGCTCGCCTTCCCTTTCATAGACGCGATGCTCGTCGTCGCCTTGCTCAACGCCGTCGTATTCGGTTGGGCGGCGTGGCGTTACGGCTTGCGTGCTGCGCGCTGGCTCGCTTTTGCGCAAACGCTTTACGCTTCGTTGTTGTTGCTGCATCTGGCTTGGGGAAATTTGCAATTCGGCCTGAGCGACGCGGCGACGCTGTTGAGCGCGCTGTTCTCTTACGTCAGCGGCTTATGGCTATTGATCGCGGCGCTCGCGCTGCTGACAGCGGCTGAATTGCTGCCGCATCGTTCAAACACATTGCCAAACGCATTGGCGACCGCGCGGCCTTATCTGCGCGCTGACGCTGAACTCGCCGCTGCGATTTGTGCGATAGCCAGTTTCGCCTTGGTGACCTATCACGCTTTCGGCTGGCTCAACGACCCATTGCATGCAGTTTGGATTTACGCGACTTATGCGCTCGTGGCCTTCGCGTTGGCGTGGCGACATAAGTTCGAGTTGTTCACGTGGCTGGGGCTGGGCTTGTTATGGATGACCAGCGCGCAAGCCTGTGTTTATTGGTTGCAACCCACCATGCAATGGAATGAGCCGTGGGCCGTCGCGTGGCTCACCGTCGCGCTCATCACGGCAACGCTGGCGTTATTGAGCTTGTTCAACGGGCGAGCCCAAGCCTTGTTCGGCAACCGTAGCCTGCTCGCCTCGGGCGTATGCGTTTTAGCCGTCGCGCCGTTGCTGGCCTTTCGTCCGCTCGAACTTTCATCCGCCTATTTATGTCCCGGCTTTATCGTAGCCCTCGCCTGGGCGCTCTATGCGTGGCGCGCCGCGAATCCGTTAACAGCCGTAGGCGGCGGCTTACTTTTCAATCTCGCAGCCAGCCTCGCGGCCTTGAGTTGGTTTCGCGTGCATTACGCTGTTTCTGACAGCCAGATGCTGGTGCGGCTCATTCAAATCAATCTGGCGGTCAGCGCGCTCTATGCTTTGGCGTGGTATGGCTACACGCGCCGCACTGTTCCCGTGTGGGATTCGCCGCATCATCGCTGGGTGTTGAAGTTAAGCAAATTGGTCGCGGCCTTGTGGCTGGCGCTGATAGGCGCGACGGCTGCGATCTTGATCGTGTCGCCGTGGCATACCAGCCAATTCGTACGCACCATCGGTGGCGGTTGGGGCTGGGCTTTGGCCGCATTGGTCGCTGGCACTTATGCCCTCACGCAAACCAGCCGTTATCCCAATCGCTTGCGTTCTTTCTCGCTGAGGATGTTGGCGCTGCTCGCACTGGGCACACAAACCGCCGCCTTCATCCATCGTTTTGAAACCACTTGGGCGTGGCAGGCTTATTTCACGCTGGCGGGTTTCGTGACGTTGGCCGCCCTCATCGCGTTGGCTCGCGTAGCCTTTGCCGCACGCCGCGAGCAGCGCGTCGAGGGCAATCGCGCTACGTTATGGACGAACAGCTTGAGCATCGCCGCCGTCTTGCTGGCGTGGCGCGGAACCGAACTCAATCAACAAGGCCCGTGGCGCAGCGTCACTATCCTGTTCACCGTCACGCTGGCGATGCTGGCGATGCAATGGTTCAGGCGTTCGCGCGCTTACGCCTATGTCGCGGGCGCGTTGGCGTGCGGCGCGCTAACGATGTGGATATGGGGCTATGCGCAAGGCAACGGTACGCCGATGGATGTGCTGTTGCTCAACGGCGTAACGCTCGCCGCCGTCGGCGTCATCAGCCTGTTAATCGAATTACGCAGCGGCGCTCCGGCTAAAGCTGGCCTTCCGGCCTTTCATCAATTCGTCGCGTTCGCGTTGCTGGCCGCCGCGAGTTGGTGGATGGCGACGAAACTCTGGCACGATTTCACCGGCACATCAGACCAATGGATCGCAGCGCAAGGTGTTTACAGCATGCTGTTCTTGGCGGCGCTCGCCGTCTTGTTAATCGCCAGTTGGTGGGATGCCGCGCATCGTTGGCGCTTCACGGCAGTTTATGTTTTCGGCTTGCTGGTCATCGCGGCGCTAATTGATCGTCGCAATCTTTTCGGCGCTCAGATGTTGTATTGCTTCTCAGTCGTCGGAACGCTTTACGCCGTTGGCGCAGCCTTGTCGTGGCGCAGCCGTTCTGTCTTCAGCAATGTGTTGCAAGCCTTGCGCGTACCCGCGCTTGAACCTAATACCTCAGACGGCCTGTGGTGGCTCACGCCTGCGAACACTTGGCTTGCTGCGATTTCAACCGCGTTGGCGCTGTTCTTGAGTTCAGTGATGGAGCCGTCAGCTACGCGCGTGCTAGCCGCCGTCGTGAGTTTGTTGGCTCCGCTTTCTTTGTATCTGCTCATCACTAAATCAACTACTTCAGACGAATCAACCCATGCACAAATACGAACGCGCTGGCTCACGTTGGCGTTGGCTTTCTGCGCAGTGCTGGCGTGCCTGTGGCTGGGCGTAAGCGCGCAGTACACACATCAACTCGTTATTTTCACAGCGTTGTCGTTGCTCGTTAGCGGTGCGTTTTACCTGAGCGAAGCGCGTCCGTTATCCAACTGGACGGCTCGTCTCACCCAGTTGGGCGCGTGGGAAGCACCGTTGCGTCAATTCATAAACACGCTGGGAATCACTGGCCTCACGGCGTTAATCGCTACGCTGGGCCTTGAATGGGGGCAGCGGCTCGATTACGGCGCTCCGCAACTGGCGACGTGGGCAGCGGCACTCGTGACAGTTTTATTCGTCGCGTTGTTACTGAGCTTGCTGGCCTTCGCCCTGTGGCGCGGACGTGATCCGCTGGACTGGCAAGATTTAGCGCGCAGCCGTTACGTTTATGGCGCAGAGATCGTCGCCGTGTTGCTGTTCATTCACGTTCGCCTCGTCGCGCCGTGGTTGTTTGGCGGACGCTTTCAGGCTTATTGGCCGATCATCATTTTGTTGCTCGCCTTCGTCGGCGTAACGCTCAGTGATCTCTTGCGCCGTCGCGGACGCACCGTGCTGGCCGACCCGCTTGAACGCACTGGCATCTTTCTGCCGCTGCTGCCCGCGCTGGCTTATGGGCTGGCTCCTTCCAACGTAGATTACGCAGGCGTGCTGTTGGGCGTAGCGTTGTTTTACGGCTTGTGGGCGGTGATGCGGCAATCGTTCGGCTTTTCGATTTTGGCGATTTTGGCAGGCAACGGCGGATGGTGGCACTGGTTGCAACGCACGGGCGATTTCGGCTTTTTCGCGCATCCGCAAGTGTGGCTGATTCCGGTGGCGCTGTCGGTGCTGCTCGCCGCGCATCTCAATCGCAAACAGCTTTCGCTCGAACAACTCACGACGATTCGTTATGTCGCGTTGATGACAATTTACGTTTCGTCAACGGCTGACATCTTCTTGAACGGTGTCGCCGATTCGCCGTGGCTGCCGTTGATTCTCGCGGTGCTTTCGATCATCGGCGTAATGCTTGGCATCATGCTGCGCATTCGCGCCTATCTGTTTTTGGGTACAGCGTTTTTGCTACTCGCGGTGATTACGCTGGTCTGGCACGCGGCGGTGAGCTTCGGCTGGCGCTGGCTGTGGTATGTCGCAGGCATCGCTTTCGGCATGGCGATTATTTATCTCTTTGCGATGTTCGAACGCCATCGCGCAGCGTGGTTGTTGTGGATGGAGCGATTCAAAACGTGGCAGGCTTAATGCGTATCCGTAGCTGGACCGTAAGCCTTGTCATTACCCAAAACTTTTGAGTTTAGCGACTGTTTGAAAAAGCCCACTTGGCAAAAATGCCCGAAAAAAGCACTTTTTCATTTTTGGGCAT
>JAYSVR010000485.1:0-12445 GCA_043718445.1 Acidobacteriota bacterium
TGGGCTTGGAAAGTGCTTCAACACTCGCCAAGCCCTGAACAACAACCACACGCCGAAGCGATAGGCTGATGCACTGCGCAAGAATCCTACCGCTTCGGCTTTCTTCACGAAAGGCGGTAAAAACAAAATGAACTCATACAGCGATTTCAAAGACACACAGGCTGAGTTTGAAGCGGACGCCGACACCAAACACGAAACGGCGGGAACGCTGCTCTATTGGGCGTTCCTGTTGGTTGGCGTAGCTATCAGCGCCGGTGCGAGTTACTTCATCGGTCACAAAGGCTTCGTCGGCAATCCGTTTTACGAACGCTTCATCGGCGCGAGCAACGCGGCTTTGCTGGTCGTATTCACGCTTGACGGAACGTTTCTCGCGCTGGTCTGGGGGATGGGCAGTTTTCTCAAGACTTCGGAGCAACGGGCGCTGGCCGGTCGCGCCCTGGTCGCAATCAAGGTGATTCTCTGCGCGAACATCTTCGCCGCGTTTTTGCTCATTCAAGGCGCATCTGTGCTGCCCGTGGTGAATGCCTATGTCGTGTATGGTTCGCCTTTGGTAATCGGCGCAACCATCTGGCTTTGGTCTTCTCTCTATTCGCGCCGTCGTGCTGGCGTGAGGATGGCGACGGCGCTGGACACGCAAGCGCGCAAGGCTGACTTATGGCGCGCGCAGTTCCTTGCCGACGAAGCGCGGAACAAACAAGCCTACAACCTTGCGCAGAATTCGGCGGCAATGGCTGCGCTGCGCAACGAAGCGGCGAAGCGCAAGGCGATTGGTGATGTAGCAAAAGAGTTTGATCTTACCCTTGAGGAAGCCGCCAAGCTCTACGCTGAAGCCGAGCAACAACGCGAAGCGACGAAACCCACCGTCGCGTCGGTCGCACCTTCGCAAAACAAGCCGGTTCAGGTCTGGCGCGGTCATCAGAAAGTCGGCAACGGCCTTGATAGCTGGCAAGATGAGCAACTCCCAAAAGTGTAGGCCGAAGCGTGACAGCGGATGCCCCGCCACCATCGCCTTCGGCCTTTGCCGGCGAACCAGACGAAGCCGAAAAAGTTGCGCCTGAGATTGCGACTTTTCGACTACCGGAAACACCCTCCGTAAAGCCCTCCGGTAGCGGGTATGGAAACACCCCTCCGGTGGCGGATGCGTCGCAACCCTCCGACAAAGACGAATTGCACGTACTTGAAAAGGTTCAGTGGGAAGCGAAAGCGGATGGCTCTTTTGAGGCTTGGCACGCACCGAACGGTAGCAAGTCGCCACGAAAAGAAAAGACCTACCTGGGCAGAGTCGGCAAGCGGTTACTCGCCAAGTGGGGAGCGATGCCGCCGGATGAACGCCGCGCCGCCGTTGTCGCTGAGTGGATCGCCGACCGAAGGCGAGAGAAGGGGATGGAATGACTTGCTCGACAACCAAACGCACGAAAGGCCAGCCGTCAAAAGCTGGCCTTTTTTATTGCGCCTAAAGCGATCACATCTGTCGCGCTTGTGATCGTGCCGCCAACGGCGCGCAGCCAATCAAGACGCGGCTTTCGTGGCGTAAGGTGTCACGCTTCATCGGCGCATCTCATTCCCGATAGTTTCGCGGCCACAAAAAGCCGTCACCCGGCCGGGTGCGCTCGACAACACATCTTCACCCCTCAAAAAGCCGGTCTGAGCGTTTATCACGCCTTGTGAGCTTGCGCCGCTTTGCCGCTTGCCTTGAAGGTTCATGGCAGTTTGCGCCCCGTGATAAGCATCAGAGGCCGGAAAATCGAATGTAGTGCGATTCTGAGCAAAGGCCGGGAGAGTTGAGCCAGGTCTTTTTGCTGTGAAGCCTCACGCGCGCGCGCATGGAATCTGTATAAACCGGATAAGTTTGTCGCGCTTCGGCTGTACTGATCGTGTCTCTCGCACGCGCGCGCGTAAGGAATCTACGTAAACCGCGTAAATTCGTCGCGCTTCGGTTCGGCTGCTTGGCGCGGTCTGAAAACGTGCCGCGCTTTTTTTTGTGCCCAATTAACTCACAAACGGTGTCGCGCTTGAGCAGGGCAGACTTGCGCCTATGACTTGTTCCGCGCAGCAATCAAGGCTTTGAGTTCCGCCATGCTCTCACGCGCCTGAAGGCTTTGAATCAGCCCGTCCAACTTCCAGCCCGGACAGAGGACGTTGCCGGATAATAAAACCGCTCTATCAGCCGTGGCACGCTCTACAAGGTGCGCCGGTTGGCCGTGAACGCCGTAAAACTCACCCGCTTTGAGTTTGCGCAGCCATTCCAGGTAAGCACGATCATCGGCAGAGAGTGCCGCTTCAGGTTCGCACGTCGGTGCCGACTCGTTCAATGACAAGTAATCCGGCACATCCACAGCGAAGCCATCGCACAAAGGTTGCGCCGGTGTAACTGTCGGCAAAGGAATGCTGAGGCTGGGCGCTTCGACATCAAACGCCACGGCCTCGCCTTTTTTCCGCCCTATTAACTCACAGTCGTTGTCGCGCTTGCGAGCTTCGGCACAGGCCGAGCAGAAACTACGCCAGACGAATTTGCGCGGAATTTTCGATACGTTCGACAAGACCACGGTGCCTTCGTAGCCGTGGCATTCGTCGCACTTAAAGCCGCCGTCGCTGGCAACCAGACGCGCGCTATTCGCGGCAGTGAGACGAACCCATCCACCCAGGCCGCCATACATCCACGGAAGAAAACGAGCGGCAACCGTGCCTTGTTCGCCATCAATCAACGCGGTCACGGTTTGAACCTCATCACGTCCAAACACTTCGCGCACACCGTCGGCAAAGACTTGGGCGAAATTCAGCCGGTACGATTGCGGCGGAGCGACGACTTTGCGCGCGTGTCCGTTGTTCCAATGGCGCGAGAGGGAATCCTTCGACAAATCGTAGTCCGTGGCTACGTCGCGCAGGCTTTCACCGCGCGCCAATGCTTCGTTGATGCGTTTACGTTTTTTGTGCTGACAGACTTTGCAGGGTTGCATAGGTTTCGCTTGGTTATCGCTTGGTTACTTCGCGCCGCGTCATTGCCCGCGCTCGTTCAAACTGTTCTACGCCGTAGGTCAGCATGAACCAGCGGTCAAAGAGTTGGCAGAAGGCGGGAATGTCTTTCACCGTGGCACTGTCGGCGTGTTGCGTGATGGATGCGAGCATGGCGTCCATCAGGTTTTCGACCTTTCCAGCTAACGCACCCTTTTTAACTGCGGCAAGTTCGGCAAGGGTGTCATTTTGCGCCGCTTGCGCTTGCCAGCGTTTGAGAGTGCGCGCACTGACGCCTGACACCTTTTCCGCCGCCCGATGGTTATCGCGGCAGGCAGTCATCACCGCCAACGCTTCGGCCTTCACTGTGAGCGTGTACTTACTGCCGCGCTCTTTCTGCCCGTGATCGTCTGCGCGAAATGCGATGCTCATAGTTGTTTCTCCCTCTGGAAAAAGTCAGGTTTAGTCAGGTTCGGTTGTCGCGCTTGCTGTCGCGCTTTGTTCGTGAGCGTGCCGACTTCGCGCCGGTTGCCTTTCGCTTTTGCGTTCATCGTTTCGGCCTCTGTTGCAGTGCGAGCGCGAGCCAGGCGAAGCAGGCGCACACCACGTTGATGGTTTGCAATAAATCAGGCATCAGACTTCCTAAAGGCAAAGGGCAAGCGCGTTCACATCGGCGGAAACGTGACGGCTTGCCCTTGCAACCCCGGTACGGCAGGCACGGGAAACTTGATGTGTTGTGCGGCTATCAGTCCGCCGACTGACGCCGAAAAAGAAAAACCGCCGACTCAGCGAAGCGGCAACGGGTGCGGGCTTCGATCAAATCGGCGGCGGTTCGTAAGGCTACGAAAAGCCTATTAAATTTGTACGCCTGAAGTGTTTCAGGCGATGAACGATTGTAACATAGCAAGGTTATTTTTGTTACTCGTTTCTCTTACCAATATCCAGATTGTCAGTAGTAGCCCAGCCTTATAGTTCAAAGCTGTAAGACCCCGGAACATACTGGCGATAATCAACCCGAATTCGCAGGGCAGAGCGAAGGTACGCCATATAGGTTTCCGTTTCAGGGTTGGTAGGATGTGGCGACACGATCAAGAAGCGCACTTCGTCGCATTGCAAATGCTGTCGGCAAAAGTAACTGTATTCGAGCAGTTGCCCAACGGCGTCACGTATAGCCGACTTCTCATTGTCACCAGTCTTTATCTCAATCAAGACTGCGCGCCGCGCTTCCTTCACAAGAATGTCAATGCCACTGACTTCAACACCCACCGTCCGGCCTGTTTGATTCTGCCGTATAAGGCATTCGTATATTTCTTTCTGCATCTGACGATGGAGGAAAGTGATCTGTGTTTCTGGAACAGCCGCGCGAGTTGCACTTGGCCTTTCAATGTCTTTTGGCGGGTTGGGCGTTGCGTCATTCTTCGGTGGATTGGTTACTTCGCCATTTCTCGGAGGTATGGTATCGCCAGCCTCTGGATAAAAAGTTTTTGGGGCTTTGGTCTTCGGGTCTAACAGCGTCAAGCCGCCGTTTCGCAAATCAACCGGCTCCCCTTTGACTTCAGGGCGGACAGGCTTCGGAACCTCAGTATCAGGCACTCGCTTGGGAAGCTCTGTTTTAGGAGGAGCGGGCTGTGGCGCAGTGTGAACAATACCAGATTGAGGGGCTTGCAATCTGGGCGGAATGGTCTGAACGATGTCAGGTTTCGGAATCGTTTCACGCGGCTGAATTGACGGGTCAGGTACGCTAGAAGGAGAGTGACTTATTAGCTCTAGCATTTCACTCACTCCTTTTTCAATCGTCTCTGCTAACTGATTAGGTGGGTTATCACGTCCATGCTGCGCATTCCACCAAGTAAATACTTCTCTGATCTCTTCAGGAGAAAGAAAATTCTCTGCGGGCTTTTCAATAGGGGGTGGAATGACGCTATTTCCCAACCCCCTTGCTCGATTTCTTGATGATGACGAGCTTCGGCGGCCTCTACTTCTTCGACCTCCGCTGTAACGTGAACCACCACCGCTAAATCCGATTGCTGCCACGTACAGACAGAACAATGCGATGTAAAATAGCAGAGGGGCGTACCAAAAAAGTGCGATAACAGCAGCAGGCAAAAAAATATACTTCAGAATCGCTATCAGGCGAGGCTTCATGGCATTTCAAGCAGGAAAAAGCATGATTGTTATAACGCACAAAATGCTGGCCACGTTCAAATGACCAGCCTTTTCTTTTGGGTCAATCTCTACAACTTTCAGGCGTAAGCCATTTCACTCAGCGGACGGAAAGACACGGCACGTTTCTTTTTCGATCCGTTCACGATCATTGCTTGTTGTTCTTCCTGTTGCTGGGCAATGGCGGTCAGATTTTCCCGCAAGTCATCGCGCAAGGCCACGCCGTTCTGAGAGGCGCGCAACAACAAATAACTTGAGCGCAAGAACACATCCGTCATCGGTACGATGGCTTGCTCGCCATTTTCCCAGCGCGAGAGCGTAGCCACATCAACGTGCAAATACGCCGCCCAATCCTTTGCCTTCATCCCCAATTCCTTACGCAAGAAACGCGCTTCATCGCCGGTCAGTGGCGAAGGCTTCATGCATACTGATTCGGCGATGAGTTCGTGCAAATCCAGAATGCGCGGAATGCGCGGCGATTCGCCATGACCGTTCGGGCAGTCTTCAACTTCAATGCCGGATAAATACACATGGGGCAGGCCGCTTTCGGCGTAGTGGTAACAATCCGCCCGTTTAACAACTAGCTCCGCATAACAAGTTTCGCATTTCATAATCAGCCTCATTTCCTCAAAAGACGGTGACGATGACGAGCCGCATGTCCGTCGTCAAGATGACGGTAATGGCCGTCAATTCGTCGCCGTCGGTATCTTCGCCTTCAACGCGATATTTCCACTCCGCATGCTCATTGTCCCACTCTGCCGGGCGCTTTATTTCGCCACTACGCAAAGCGGTCAAAATGTCCCCAATCGTCACGCTCCGCCTTGGCATGCTGTCGTTCAGGCAATGCGACGTAGGCCGCACCTCACCATCGCGCAAAATCTCAAGCACAAGCCGCTGGGCTTCTTCGGGTGTGAAGGGAGTAGGTTTATCCATTGGTTCTCTACGCTCTCGCAAAATTCATAGTGCGGAAAGGTTGACTTTAAGTCAATTACAGATTGGCTTCCTTTATTCTGAGCAGCTTTTCAACGCGGCGCTCTGCGCTGGCGCGTTGTCGTTCGTTCGCCGTCTTCAAACAAAGCACCGTCTCAATATCGGCAAGTACAGAACGCAACCAACGCCGCGCGTTGATGAGCTTTTCGCGGTCGAGCGTCGCGGCTTTCGGCGCAGCGGGCAGGGAACTCTTTTTGAGTAGGCGCGCTTGGCTCATACGCTCACCCCCTGGCGTTGCACCGCCTTGCGCTTGCGTGCTGCTTCGCGCGCCTTCTGTTTCTTGAGTTCGGCGCGTTGGCGTTCGCATCGTTCGCGTTGCTCATCAGGTATTGTCGGCTGCGCGTGATTCGCGCTCTGCACAAAGGCGTGGCACTGACCGCACCAGCCCGCGCCGCCTGCCATCACTGCCGAAAGTGGCGCATCGTGTTTTCCGCAGAGATAAGGTTGTTCTTCACTCACTGACTATCCTCCAAAAGGAACGTGCAACAAGCCAACAGCCTTGCGTCTGGCTTCCGCCGGTTTGCGGTCGTAGCCCGCCGTCGTCTTCGTATCGGCGTGGCCGGCCAGCTTCGATACGGTTGATAAGTCCGCGCCCGCTTCGAGCAAGTCGCCCACGAAGGTGCGGCGAAAGTCGTGCGGTGACAGGCGCGCGACACCGGCCTTGAGCGCGCGAGCTTGCAAGCCTTTCCAAATGGCCTGCGTCGTCATTGGGCGATGTTCGATCTTGCCGCCCTTCGTCACGGGACAAAGCAGCGGTGCATCCGGTTCGCCCGTACCGCGCACCGATAGCCAGGCGTTCAACGCGCGGCGCGTACCTTCAGGCAAAGGGACAATCCGCTCTTTGTTTCCTTTGCCGATGAATTTCACTTCGCACGCTTCGGCATCCCAACTGCCGAAGGTGAGCGCCGCAACTTCGGCGCGACGAAGCCCGCCGCCGCACAGCAACGCCAACAATGCAGCATCCCGCGCGCCCAGCGTCTTGGCCTTGTCGGTCGCACAGCTTTCAAAGAGTGCGCGCAGTTCGCCGGAGCTTATGTCCCGCCCGCGTTTCTCGCGTGAGCCAGGGATACGCTCAACCACGATGGCGCGCTCGTATTCGTCGCGGCTCATCAGTCCGTTCAGCCACGCTTGTTTCATCACACCGCGCACCGCATCGAGTTTTCGATTCGCCGTCTTCGGCGCAAGGCTGGCGCTCAGTTGCGTGCTGATGGCCTTCAGGTGCGAGTTTGTCAGGGCGTGCCACTGAACAGACATGATCGCGTCTTGATGCGAGGCGTCGGCCAAATCGTGACGCAGCAACCGTGCAACGTGCGCGAGGGCTTCAGTCTGGACGCGCCGTCCGGCCTGAGTCCGCAGGGCGGATAGATAGCCAACCGCTGGATGCCGCTCGACTGGTAACGACGCGCCGGTTGTGACGGTCAAAGCCTGTTCATTTTCATTGGTAGCGAAAGCGTCACTTTGCATAACTAATCTTTCTCCTTATGTGTTTCTTTTTGATTCACTCTTATTCGACTGATGCCGCCGCGATGTATTCGCCGTGAACCTTGCGCAACAGCGTGAGCCGATGAACGCCCCACACGGTTCGCTCGCCCAGCCGGTCAAGGTATTCGGTCAAAGATGTGACGTACCGCCGGTCGCCAATCTTCAGCCGGTCGAATCGGCTGCGCAGTTCGGCAACCAAGCGGCGCGCTTCGGCGGTTTCGGTGGCTACAGGTTGGAAAGGTTCGTTCAAGATCATGCTGCCTGCCTTTCTGACCAATGGCCTTGCCACTCACGCGCCGCCATCGCTTCGGCTTCATCGCGCGCAAATCCGCCGTCGTATTCGTAGACCGCCGCGCGTTCCTCTATCGCGTAGCGGTCAGCTTCCGGCATCGTCGCCAGCAGTTCGGCGAAGTGCGACCGCTGCCGAAGGTAGGCGCGGAGTCCGGCCTTTGCTTTGACAAACCAGTCGCGCCACTCCGCCGTGATGAACTCATCAGGTGCGTCAATCTCTAACTCTCCCCCGATCAAGGCGACGTTGACGCCCTGCGCTTCCAAGATCGTCAGGGTTTCTGCCGCCGTCATACCTGAAACCTCACGCGCCGTTCGCCAGACTCCGATTGATAGTGTTTTGCACCCTTCGGAACCTTCGGAACCTTTGGCGACTCGCTAACCTGTTGATTTTCTTGATCGTTATTAGCGAAGGATTCCCCGAAGGTTTGCCAGAAGGTTTCGCTTTCAATCCTTCGGCTGCCCGAAGGTTTCGCCGGTTCCGAAGGTTCGCCCGCAAACCTTCACCCCAAACCTTCGGTGTTTCCTTCGGAAATAATTGCTTTGTTTTCAATGAGTTTTGAGCTTCCCGAAGGTTTCGAAGGTTCCGAAGGTTTGAAAACATCTTCAGTCGGAGTTGCCTGAATTCGTTGGAACGTTCGGCGAGCTTTCCGGCTGTCAGGGTCAAGTCCGCCGTCCAGCACTTCGATACCCGCGCGGCGTAAGTTCGGCGAGCAACGGCGTAATTCGTTGCCGAGTTTTCTTTCCGTCGTCGGCCAACCGTCCGGCAATCTGACTCGTTTGGGATCGCCGCCCAGCTTCGACGCTAGCCGGTCACGACAAAGCTTTGTGAGTTGGGTTAGCAGTCTGGTCAGGTCAGTCGTAACGGGGACTTCTTCGCAGTACCACTCAATTAAGCAGTCGGCAATATCGTTCGCGCGCAAGGCGTCTTGATTCGCCTTTGTGCGATTGCCGGTGTAAGCGTTGATAAATGCGTCTTGTCCGCCGATTGAGGCAGCCACGCCCCACTTCGCAAAATCAGCCATACGCGGCAACTTGGCGAGTTTCACTTTCGGTAGTTCGCGCAACGCGACGACTACGGCATCAGCCAACGCGCCTAACAAGAGTGGTTGCGCCGCGTCGAAGTCGCGCCAGAGCGTTTCTTCGTCTTTGCGTTCTTCTTCGGGGATGGGTGGCAATTCGATGAAGACGCCACGGTCAATCAGGTCTGCCTTGTCGGCCAGATCGTCAATGCCATTCAACATCACAGGTCGAGCCACTTGGAATAACGTTTCGTCGGCATCGCTGAATAGCTCACGACCGCCAAAACCCGCGCCGGTCGCAATCCGACAAATCGAATCTGATAGGTCGCGGTTCAGTCCGCTGAGATTGTCGAACCCACACACCCACGAGTTATTGGCGGCAATGTATAAATCACGATCTTCGCGCGGCTTTGGTCGCAAGTCGGCTGTGTTGGGGTCAATCAAACGGCGCGTGATTTTGCAGGCCGACGATTTCGCCGCGCCTTGTTCGCCGTTGACGATCAAGACGGGAAACGCGCGCGCGTTGGCACGCAAGGCGGCGACGATCCACGCACAATGCAACGCCCAGGCTGCGGCGTCGGGGTAATTGATAAACTGGCGAAGACTTTCAAGATTGCCGCCTAACGTCGGCATAGGAAGTGGAAGCATGCCGCGCGTGCGCCGAAATTTTACCGGCGCGTCTTTGCCTTCGATGATTCGCCAACCCGTATCAGTGATCTCAAGCACCTGCCACTCGCGGTTGCATAAGTCCCAATAGATTCGCCCTTCGTGCGCAGCCAGGCGCAAATAGACCTGACGTTGCTCGCCGTCAAAACGGGCTTGTCCGGCCAAATGACTTACTGCGTTTTGCAACGCTTCGTTATTCGGAATCTTGCCCTCTGCCAGCCAATACGCCCGCGAAAGGAACTGACGAAACGGCTTGCTGTTGACGCGGTAAGTCTCTTGATGTGGGGGAACCAATCCCTTCGCGTCAGTAATCGTCACGCTCGCGTAGGCTTCGTCTTCCTCGACACAGAAAAAGAGGTCTGCCGATTGTGCGACTTCAATGAGCGCGTCTGTCTGTGTGCGTTTGGGCGGTTTACCTTCGTCGTCTGACGTTTCGGTCGTGTTGGCTTTGGACTTCAATTTAGCTTGAGCTTTTACCGGTTTGGTGGCTTCGCCATAACCTTGCGCTGCCAACGCCTTCGCCGCTGCCTGAAAATCGCCGCCGTGTTCAAGGTTGGTAAACACTGCAAAAGCGGAGTAAGCCCGCTCGTGATCGAACGGGCTGGCGTTGGTTGAGAAAGGCCAGAGCGCGCCGTCAGCAAACAGCCGCGCACTGATATGGTTGACGCCAGGCCGCGCCCACAGTTCACCTTTCGCGTCATTGCGTAAGTGCTGCCAACCATGTGCTTGAAGCAAACCGCGCACGTCACCGCGTTGGTTGTAATCCTCACCGGGCTTCAGTCCTTGCGCTTTCGGCAAGCGTTCCGGCGCGACGTGTTGCGAGTCTTTGACGTATTGATTAAACGAACGCGCACACGTCAACAGGATGTCGCGTTGCTCAGGCGTGATTGTCGGAATGGCCTTCAAATCACCGTTGCGCAATTGGTAGAGCTTGCCGGTCGGATGGCACGCCGCCGGGCTTCCCGCCGTCACAACGTAGCCATGCTCACCGCGCGTCTCGATCAACGTCAGCACCTTGTTATCGTCACCCTTGCGACTGGCGAGCTTCTGATTCCCACCGATAACTGAGCAACGATAGAAAACGTGCAAACCGCCCTTTGGCGTTTCCACTTGCGGCAAGGAAGCGAGCAAGCCAGGTGCGGCTTCCTCTATCAATTCGCGCCATTCTGCAATCAGTTCCGGTGCGTCGAAGTCGAGAACCTCAAGATTGCCGCTGACGGCACCGCCGATAATAGCGATGCCGTTCCGCGCGCCGTTGCCGAACCACTTGTTAAGTTCGGCGTCGGTCGGTAATTGGTTTTGATAGCGCGTCCAGCTTGGTAAAGCCGCCGCCTTGCTTCCATCAGCACGTATTGGAATCGTTGAAAGGTTGGCGTCACGCAATCGGCGCGCGCCATCAAGTAGAGATTGGGGCATTAGGCCACCTCCGTTTCGGCAGTGCGCCGCAGCAAGAGATTCGCGCGCTCGATCTGTTCCGCGAACGAGCCATTGCTGAACGTGTCGGCGCAGTCAACGCAGACGCGCGTGACTGTGGTGATTGGTTTTTCTGTAATGACGAAAGATTCGGCGGGTAAGAATTCAGCACCACAAAAGCAGTGGTGTGTGGTAAACTGCGCGGCGTCAACCGTAGTAATTTGCGAAGCCTGCCTGACGTTGCGAGCGTTCCGGCGGGCTTTCTTATTTTGCCTCATCGCTATCACCTCCCTTCAGCCAGGCCAGCAAATCGCTCCCTAGGTAAAACGTGCGCGCGCCGATTTTCTTCTGCTTCAATCGGCCTGCCTTGCGCTCACGCCAGCGGGTTTCATAGCTGCAAATCCCAAGTTTGGTGAGTGCGGCCTCTGAATAAACTCCGTTCGGGTCAATCACCGCAGGCTCGGTTACAGGTTCGCTGCGGCGCTGTCTTGTCTGTTTTTTTCTTAATTTGTCCGACATAATAAAAAAGCTCTCCCGGCCACCGCGCCGGAGCGGGCAGCCTGAATTGAGTTTCGGGTTTGGGTCGTCGTCAGTCGCCCTAGAAAATCGTCTGGCGACGCCCCGCTAAATCTGTTGGTAGATTACGCTGCTATTTCCTCCCCTGTCTACAGTTAAGTCTAATAAATGCTTAGATTTACAGGAATTTCAAAAAGAGTGTTTTGAAATTCCTTACTGTCGGCTTTGCCAGGAATTTCAAAAATTCATTTTTGAAATTCCTGCACTACTTTTGAGACGCCCGGCTTCCTTTTGAGTGTAGAAACCTTATAAGCCTTTGGTGCCGCATTGCACCTTCGTGCCGCAGCTAACAATGCCAGCGCATCTGCATCACTCTCACCGCCAGTGTGCTTTTCAAGCTCTCGCACTTCTTTCGGCCATTTCTGCTTAGGAGGCAGCCGCTCAAACAGGTCGTCTGGAAAGTGAATGGTGGGATATGCTGCCTTTATTACTTCGCGCCAATTCTCGCGCAGAATCGGTGAGGGTGAAGCAAGAGAGCTTCGACATATTTTGTAAGCATCCGTCCAAATCGGAAGTAACTCTTGATAGTAAGTGCAAAGATTAGTTAAGTCCGCTTTGGGCTTTTTCCCGCCGCGCCCGTCTCGCACCGCATCAAATTTCAGCGGTTCGCGTAACCATTCATCTATGACGGGTTTAACCATTTCCCGGTACTCAGTAATCGTGCCTTTGAAACGGTCAGCATTAGCACGAATGTCCGCAGCCTTATCGTGAAAGTTTCGCGCCTCAGCTTCACTCGCTGCGGATTCGCTGGCGATTTGAAACGAGAGCACAACCTTTTTCCATATAGCTAATCTGCTTAAAAGTGACGGGGTAAAGCACAGCAAACCGCGTTGCTCCCCGTCAACACGCCAGAGGTGGCTCGGCTCGGCCTAAAATGAAAAGGCTTGTGACGA
>JAYSVR010000486.1:0-12441 GCA_043718445.1 Acidobacteriota bacterium
TTTCCGCACATCACTGCGGCACAGCCGCAAGAGAGTTTGTTCTGAACAGATTGGGTTATGGCTAATTCTACTTTTGCAAAAGATGAATCGTCCGGCGCACACCTCAAGCACGTGCTTGATCACGTGGCGCATCTGTTGCCGATGCAAGGGCCGATTGGCGTCTTCATCCATCACAACACGCTGCACGCTTTTCAACACCTGTCGTTTGAAGAAGCCGTCGTCAAAGCGTCGGAGACTTTCGGTACGAAGCCGTTTCTCGACGAAACACACTATCGGGCTGATTACGAACGCGGTCGCATCACCGCTGAAGACCTTGATTTTGTGTTGAACAGCGAGCCTGACGCCGCCATCTGGACGCGCGGCCTCACGCGCCGAGCGTTGCGCCGCGCGATGCTCGTGCCGGGGTTGCGTTCGCTGATGGCGGAAAACATCGAATGGCAAATCGAAGAAGACGGATTGCTCGATCAGTTGCGGCGCGATCTCGACGCCGTCACGCGCCAGAACGTCATCGGACGCCAAACCGAAGCTGCCGCGACCAGGGCTTTATTCACTGCGTGCTACCAACGCTATCGGCACGTCCCTGCCGGTCAACCCAAAGCGTCGCAACGTCCTGCACATCCTCGCAGGACGTTGCTGGCGCGTTGTGACGAAGACATCGAAGACGCTTTTCAACCTTTGTTGATTCGCTTATGCGCCGTCTTCCTCGATCAAGGCCAGGCTTATTGGCCGATGCCCGAACGCGAACGCGGCTTTTATGTCGCCGTGCGCGAATTGTTCCGCAAACCTTTCACGCTCGAACGAGTGCAATTGCGCGGGCTGCAACGCGAATGGCAACGGCAGGCCGACAAGCTCCTGTCTGCCGAAGCCGTCGTGTTGCATTGGCTCGAAAAATTCAATGTTGCGCCTGAACAATGGGACGCTTTTCTCTCTTCCGAATTGCTCTGCCTGCCCGGTTGGGCGGGCTTGATGCGGCGTTTGGAAGAAGACCCCAGCCTCGCGCCGCACGAAACCTTGTCGTGTTCGCTGATGGATTTTCTCGCCGTCCGCCTGACGCTGATGGCCGTCGCCGCCGAACAGGTTTGGCAACAAAACAGCCTGCCCGGCTCGGTCTGGTCGCACTGGCAACAATCATTGCTGCCAAAAGCTTCGCACGAAGCCGAACACATGGCCGCCGTCGCGCACCTGTTTGACGTAGCCCAACTGCTCGGCCTTTCTGCCGGACAACTCAATTCGTTAAGCGAAGCCGAGTTCAGCAAGTTGGCTGATGAGGTCAACGCCTTCGACGATCTCGAACGCCGCCGCGTCTGGCATCTGGCTTACGAGCGGCAACACGAACGATTGATTCTCGCGCCGCTGCAAACGCATCGCGCGACGATTGATCCGATGCGCGATTCGTCGAATCGTTTCGCCGCGCAGGTGATGTTTTGCATTGACGAACGCGAAGAATCCATGCGCCGCGCGTTGGAAGAGCTCGCGCCTGACGTAGAAACGCTTGGCGCGGCAGGCTTTTTCGGCGTCGCCATGAGCTATCGCGGACTCGATGACGCGCACGCCGTCGCGCTGTGTCCCGTCGTCGTTACGCCGCAACACACCATCATTGAGCAACCCGCCGCTGATCACACCGACTTGCACGAACGCCGCCAACAACGCCGCCAACTGTGGGCAACGCTGACGCATAACTCGTGGGTCGGTTCGCGTACTTTGGTGCGCGGCATGTTGAGTACTGCGGTGTTGGGGCTGATCTCGCTCTTTCCTCTCATCACGCGCGTGCTGGCTCCGTTGCGCGCCGGAGAGCTTTATCGCTGGTTGGGCGAACGCTTCTTGCCCGACCCGCGCACCGAAGTCACGTTGATGCGGCAAGACGCCACCGGCCACGATCTGACCGAAGGCTTGATGTTGGGTTTCACCGTGCAGGAAAAAGCCGAACGCGTGGCGGGCTTGTTGCGCGCGGCGGGTGTGCTTAACAACCATTCGCGCATTTTCGTCGTGTTGGGACACGGCTCGACCAGCCTGAACAATCCGCACGAATCGGCGCACGATTGCGGCGCATGCGGCGGACGCCGTGGCGGTCCCAACGCGCGCCTCTTTGCCGCGATGGCGAATCATCCGCAAGTCAGAGAAACAATGCGCTCACTCGGCGTTGTCATCCCTGACGACACGTGGTTCGTCGGCGGCTATCACGACACTTGCAACGACGACGTAATCTATTTTGACGAAGCCGACATCCCCGCTACACACGCGGCGGATTTCGCGTTCATTCGTCAAACCCTTGACGCAGCGCGTGCTGGCAATGCGCTCGAACGCTCGCGCCGTTTCGAAGCCGCATACCGCGATGAAACGCCCGCCGCCGCGCTGCGCCACGTGCAGGAACGCGCCGACCATCTGGCCGAACCGCGTCCTGAATACGGTCACGCGACGAACGCCGTCGCCATCGTAGGCCGCCGTTCGCTCACTCGTGGTTTGTTCTTAGACCGTCGCGCGTTTTTGATTTCTTATGACGCAACGATTGACCCCGAAGATAAATCGCTCGCGGCTTTGCTGAGCGCAGCCGGGCCAGTCTGTGCGGGCATCAATCTCGAATATTACTTTTCGTTTGTTGATAACGAACGCTACGGCTGCGGTACGAAACTGCCGCACAACGTTACCGGTTTGGTTGGCGTAATGAACGGGCACGCCAGCGATTTGCGCACGGGATTGCCCTGGCAAATGGTCGAAGTTCACGAACCGGTGCGCCTGCTGCTGATTTGTGAGACTTCGCCTGAGCGTTTTTTGAACGCCGCGTGGCCCAACGCCGTCGTGCGTGAACTGGTCGAAAACCGCTGGATTCGCGTCGTGACTTGTGACCCGGCTGACGGAAAGCTGCACGTTTTTCGCAACGGCGAGTTTGAGCCATTCACCGAACGGCTCGACGTGCTGCCGGTCGTAGCGAATTCGCCCGCGTGGTTTCAAGGCAAGCTCGAACATCTGCCGATTGTGCGCGTCGCGGCGGCGGCGGCTTGAAAGAAATTTTGAATTTGATGGCACGCTTTGGAGTGGTGGCCAAAGCGCTCCATCACGGTTGCGGCGTCGTTTCAACTATAGGCGAAACGGCGTCGTATCCGACTTGGCAAGTTAGTGAATCATCATGGAATTATCTTTTCTGCTCATCGCTATCGTCTTTCTGCCTGGCCTGCTCTTTGCTGCACTCGGCTTGAGTTGGCTGCTGGGCGCATCGCCGCGCGAACGCCTCGTCGCGCAACTCACCAAAGGCTGTTATGCGTTGGGAACGTTGGGAGTCACGTGGCTAGGCGTGCGGATGTTCTCGACCGGCCAATCGGTCGCGCGCGCTTCGCTCGGCGATTGGTTTGCCGTCGAGCAATATCATTTCCCGTTGGCTTTTGTCGTAGATGGAATTTCTTTTCCGCTCATTGCGCTGACGGTCATTTTGGTGGGAACGGTCGCAGCGTTTTCGCAAAGCTATCTGCATCGTGACGAAGGCTATTTACGGTTTTTTCTGTTGCTCAATTTGTTCGGCTTCGGCGCGTTATTGTTGTTCACCGCAGCGACAGTTGATTTGATTATCGGCGGCTGGGAACTCGTCGGACTCACATCGGTTTTGCTAATCGGATTCTTTCAGTTCCGCGAAGAGCCGGTTTACAACGCGCTGCGCGTCTTTCTCGCCTACCGCGTCTGCGACATCGGTCTGCTGACCGGCGCTGCGCTCTTGCACCTCTATCACGTACCGAGCGCGTTTGCCGAATGGCATACGCACGAATTGTCGCCTGCCGTAGCCACCATCATCGGCTTGCTGTTATTGCTCGCCGCGATGGGCAAAGCCGCGCAAGTGCCGTTTTCAGGCTGGCTGCCGCGCGCGATGGAAGGGCCTACGCCGTCGAGCGCGATTTTTTACGGCGCGCTTTCGATTCACGCCGGAGCTTATTTGTTATTGCGTGCTGAACCGCTGCTGGCGGCTTCGCGCTGGGCAACGGCGGCGGTGATTTCGATTGGCTTGCTGACGGCCTTGCACGGCACGCTCACCGGTCGCGTATCGGCTGATGCCAAGACGGCGCTGGCTTATGCGGCACTCACGCAAGTCGGATTGATCTTCGTCGAAATTGGCTTTGGCTTCACGCGGCTCGCGCTGTTTCATATTTGCAGCCACGCCGTCGCGCGTACGCTGCAATTCCTGCGCGCGCCTTCGATGTTGCATGATCACCATCGGCTGCACGCCGCTGCCGGAGGGAACTTGGGAACGACGGGCGAACATTACGAACAGCTTTTGCCTGCTGCCTTCCGCGCGTGGCTCTATCGCCTCGCGCTCGAACGCGGCCAGCACGACACCGCGCTCGAACGTTTCGTTGTCGCGCCTGTGCTATGTCTTGCGCATCAGCTTCAGCGGCTTGAAAGTTATCTGAGCCAGAGCGCCGCCGGTACGCCGCGCGCGAGCAAACGTCGTCTCGCCAAACGCGCAGGTGTATTAGCGAGCAATCGCGACACGAACGCCCTGCCAATGGAGGCCACCAATGTTTGAAAAGATGTCTGAACAATTGATTTTTCCCTGGCTGAGTTTGAGCGTCGTCGCTCCATTGGTTTTGGCGATCTTGGCATGGCGTGCACCGCAAGCTGAAGCCGCGCGCCGCATCGGACTGATCGCGCTGACGATTAGCCTAGTCGCGTTGCTCGCCGCCAGTTTGCAAGCCGCGCTTTATCACGGCGCAACGTTGCACGAACCGTTCTTAAAACTTTTTATCGTTGATGCGTTGAATGCCATTCCGCTGCCGTTGTTCGCCGCCTTATCGCTGGGAGTCATGAGTTTCGCGCCGCGCCGCAAGGTTACACCGCACTGGGTCGCAGGCGTATTGCTTTTGAGCGCGGCTACGTTTGCGGCGTATGCGACGACGAATCTCGCGGTGTTCGCACTGGCGTGGATCGTTTCGCTCGTGCCGTTTTTCGTAAATCGCTTTTTCAACGTCACGGGCGAAAGCGAAATGCCCAGGCTGGCGCGCGCCATTCTCATCATCAGTTGCCTCGCCGTGGTTTTCGCCGTGGCGTTAATCGCACTCGCAACAACCGAAGGCGCGCGCTTCGGCATGACCATACCGCGTGTCGGCCATACGCCAATGCTCACCATAGCTTTCGGCTTGCTGATGATTGCCGTCTTTTTGCGCAAAGGTTTGTTGCCCGCTCACTCGTGGATGCTGGCTTCCTATGAACGCGGCCCGCTGTTGCCGCTCACCTTGTTAGTCAACGGACATCTCGGCGCATTCCTGATCGCACGTTTCGCGGTGCCCGCGTTGCCTGACATAGCGCGTGGAGCTTTGCCTTTATTAGGTGATCTAGGGTTGGTGACGGCGCTTTACGCCAGCGTGCTGGCTTTTGCTGAACGCCAACCGCGCCGTTTGTTGGCGTTGCTTTCAATCAGTCAAAGCTCGTTTATTCTGGTCGGCCTCGAAAGCGCCAACCCCGATGGCATCACCGGCGCCTTGGTGCATTGGCAAGTCGTCGCGGTGGCTACGACGATGTTGGCGCTGGTTTACACCGCTATCGAAGCGCGACTCGCCACGCCGTGGGACGGCAATCGTTCACTGGGGCTTGCAGCCAGCGCGCCGCGTCTTGCAGTATTTTTCGCCGCTGGTGGTCTCGCGCTCGTCGGCTTGCCGCTCACGCTGGGTTTCGCCGCCGAAGACCTCTTGTTGCACGGTACGCTCGAGTCGCATCCGCATCTGGGTTTCATTCTCGCGCTGGTCACGGCGCTCAATGCCTTCCACGTGTTGCGGCTGTTCATCCGCCTCTTTCTCGGACAACCCGGACGCGAAGCCCGTGCGATCACCGACGCGCTGCCCCGCGAACGATGGGCACTAACGGTGGCGTTGCTGTTTTTGGTATTGGGCGGCTTGCGTCCGATGGCGTTGATACGCTTGCCAGCGGTGGCGGCAGAGCGATTGGCAGCGGCGGTGAGTGCGGCCAAATATGACGCAGCGCATTTGCGGTAAAAGTCTTCCAGTAATGAGAATTTCTAAAATGTTGTGTCGTCGGCTCGCGGTCATGCTCGGCTGCGGTTTTCTGTTCGTTATCATCGCGCAAGCGCAAACACCTACTGCGGTGGTGCCTCCGCGCGAAGATCATCAATTCTGGAACGAACTTCAACTCATCAAACATGTCAACGAAAAGCAGGACCTGGTGGTCATTGGCGTAGTGCGCATCGGGCGCAATTGGCAGCGCCCAGTGGATGAACGCATCGGCGCGGGTTACGGCTTCAAGCTGAATAAGCACCTGATGATTATGCCGACATATATCCACGTCGAATATCAGCCTTACCTGACGCGCGTCATTCACGAAGAGCGGCTGGTGTTGAACGTCACCGGCAAATTCAATCTCGGCCAGTTCGCTTTCACCGACCGCAATTTGATCGAACGTCGAGTGCGCCATAGTGCCGCTGATTTCACGGTCTATCGCAACCGGTTGCAAATAGATCATCCGGCGCATCTCGGTGGATTTAAGTTTCGGCCTTTCATCGCCGATGAGATTTGGGCTTCAACGCAAAGCCGCACCGTCGCACAAGGTGGCGGTGATTTCGGTTGGTATCGCAATCGCATCTCTGTCGGCATCAGCAAGCAACTCAGCAAACATTTGCTCGGCGATTTCTTTTTGCTTTACCAACACGATGGACTTTCGCGTCCCGGCAATATCCCGGTAGTTGGCACGTTTTTACGGTACACGTTTTAACTGCCGAGCCGAACTCTTGGGCGGGGCGTGATTTATTTCCGCGCCGCTATTCAGAGAGAAAACCTAATCTAATTCAGACGACGACTCTTTAGCGCGGGTTCGGGTTACGCCGCGCGGGCGTGACTGCGTCCCAGCGCGCATCGCCGGTTTGCATGTAACCGCGCGGCAGTTGGTTCCAATCAGGCCGCGTGATTCCGTTCAGATCGTAAACGACTTTCCCTTCGCGCAACGTCAGTTCGCAGGTGAGCTTCTGTGTTCCGCGCAATCGTGCGCCGTACATATCCGTAAAGCCGAAGTTGCCTTTTTCGAGTTTGAAGACGGCGAGGTCAGCCGGTGCGCCGGTTGAAAGATGTCCCAATTCTTCGCGCTTGATCTCGCGCGCCGGATTCCACGTAGAGCGCAACATCACATCGTCGAGCGACATACCCATCGCCAGAAATTTATTCATCACATTGAGCATGTCTTTCATGCCTGCGTTCATGCTGCCGATATGCAGGTCGGTGGAAATCGAATCAGGCGCGAACCCCGCTTTCATCGTGGGCACGGCAACCCGCCACAAGAAACTGCCTCCGCCGTGGCCTACGTCAAAAATCACGCCGCGTTTGCGGGCTTCCCACAGCGCGGAATTCACCTGGCCTGATTCAAGCTGTTCATTGCGCAGCCCCGAATAAAGATGCGTATAGATGTCGCCCGGACGCAGCTTGCGCGTGACCAGTTCGCTCAACGGGCGTTCGGCGTGATTGATGCCGAAATCCACCATCACGGGAATGTTCGCCGCCGTACCCGCCGCCACAGCCTGTTCAACCGGCGTCCATTCCGGCCCGGCGTAATGCGCTGTCTTGATGCCTACGATCAAGCCTGGATAACGCAGCGCCATCTCCGCCGTCGGCTTGGCCTCCATGTCGGTCAAGTCCTGCTCGAACTTTCCGCCGCGCATGCCGTGGCCGACGATGTTGAGAAACGCGAGCACGCGGGTTTTCGAACGATCAATGACACGCTGTTTGAAGTCTTCGAAATTGCGCCAGCCCGCGCATCCGGCGTCGGCCACGGTGGTGACGCCTACGCGAAAGGTGAAGCCGTCGGGATAGAGGCTGTTGTCACCCGCGTAAGAAGCGCGTTCGCCCGTACCGGCATAGACGTGTACGTGAATGTCAATCAGTCCGGGCGTGACGTAATAGCCCGATACGTCTACGACCTTGAGCGCATCGGCGGGCCTAAGGGTTTCGGCTGGATTGATGCGGGCGGCGACGGCGACGACCTTGCCATTCGCAATGGCTACGTCGCGCACGCCACTGATCTTGTTTTTCGGATCAATGACGTGGCCGCCTCGTAAGAGCAGATCATATTTTTGCTGCGCCGTGACTTCGCCCAGACAGCCAAGAACGAGAACGATCACGAAAAGGGTGTGTTGGGTTATGGAATTCATCATGAAGCCATCAGTTAGGCAGCCGCTGCCAGGTTTTTTTTTCCGAGTTCTTAAACAACTGGTCGGATAGGTTGCGCGGCAAAACCTGCGGCGAGCGCGTTCGCCAGGCTGGCGCGCTCTTCCACACTCAAGCTCAGATCGGCGATTCCGCCGCGCGTGTGCGCCACTTGCTGTAAAGCCGCCACTGCTGCGCACGGGTCATCGTCCGCAAGCGCATCACGCAAGTAAGTAACGGCATAATCCGCCGATTCCTTTAATGAGGCTTCGAGCATTTCTTCTTGGCTCAAGCCAGTCGCCCCGGTTGCCAGACGCACCTGCGCTTCAGCGCGCAGCTTGGCTTGCAAGGCCGCCGCGCGCGCTGACTGAGGACGCGCGCCGAAATCGTACTCGGCGACGCCAAAGTCTTCATCATTGCCTTCATCAATTCGTCTTATTTCGTTCATAGTGTTTCCTTTCGCGCGGTGTAGCCTGGCGCGCGGAAATGAGCCGGATGTTTTCGCCGCGATAGGTGAAACAGACAAAGAGTACGCGCAGCTTTTCGGATACGCCTAAAGCGACGAACCTGTCTTCTTCGTCCGAATGCCCGGCATCGTCTTCGATGTAAACATACGGGTCGTTGAAGATCGTCTCCGCTTCGCCAAACGTGACGCCCTTATGCTCGCGCGCGTTGCGCGCCGCTTTCTGCTCGTTCCACTCAAACATGCGTAATCCAAAGCAGGCCAATGTATTAACTGCACTTGCACGGAAGGTGCAGCCTACCACACGCCTAAGAGAGAGCTGAAGGCTTCCTCTTGCTCAAAGCCGAAATCAAAGCTCCGACGGTCAGTTGATGACGACTGACGGGGCTTTCGTTAGCGCGTAAGGCGTTGGCTTCCGAGATATAAATCCCGGCCTTTCACCAGCGCGGCAATCTTGCGATCCGCAATCGAACGTTTGTTCATCCAGAAACCGCAATCGGGATTCACCCATTTGATGCGCTCGGCTCCGACAAAACTGGCGGCGGTTTCGATGCGACGCGCGATTTCGTCGGGCGATTCGACGGTGTTGACCTTGATGTCAATGACGCCGAGGCCGAGGCCGATGCGCGGATCGAGTTCGTCTCTGAAATGCTGCAACTCTTCATAGCCGCGAAAGGCCATCTCGATCAAAATGTGATCGCAATGCAGCCGATTGAGAAAGGCGATCAGCTTGCGCCATTCGCCGCGCTGAATGGATTGCCCACCGTAATTGCCGAAACACAGGTGTACGCCTTTTTCTTTGGCGTTGACTGCCGCGTCGAGAATCAGGTTGATCGCTTCGGCTGCCCACGGGCCTTCGTCGGGATGACCGGTGATGTTGGCTTCGTCCACTTGCAAAACTTCGGCGTCAATTTCGGCGACTTGATGAGAAAGCGCAGTGCCCAGGGCGTGGGCGAGCGCGGCGCGATCACGATAGCGATGATCCATCAGCGTTTTGCAAAGCATGTGCGGCCCCGTCAGCGTGAATTTCATCGGGTGCGTCGTGCAAGCCCGCGCGCGGCGATAATCTTCGCCGAGGCTTAATGTACCCTCGCCGATTTCATCTTCTACAACGCCTGCGGGCGCGGCGCGAAAGCCCATGCCTTCGAGGCGTTTGAATTCGGCTACGTCGTTGCGCGTGATGGCAGAACGAATACCCGACATCGGACGAATGAAGTATTCGATCATGCCGTTGGTGTCGGGATGATTGACATCCCAGCGATAAAGTTCGCCGTCGGCGATGACATCAATGCCCGCGAGTTCCTGCGTTTTGAATACGACTTTCGTGGCATCTATCAAACCTTGCTGACTGGGCGAAGCGATGAGCCATTCGGGTACGGGATAAGAGCCGACGACGGTGGTGCGAATGCTGGGTGTGGACAAAACGGTTTCCTCTTTCAGTATCGCAACCTGTTAGGTTGCGGAGTGTTTGGGTTGTTATAAATTTGTCTGACGTGAAAAGCTTCGCAACCTGACAGGTTGCGATACGTCTCGGACTATAGACTTTTTCGCGCACATCTGAGAAATAGACTCATCTTTTCACTTCACAAAAAAACTTATGGCTGAAACATTTTCTTCAATTGGCTTGCTGATGGCGGCGGCGACTTCGGTGAGCAACGTGGTCAAAGACGTAGGCGTCAAGAAAGTCGTAGACGCACACGAAGTCGTCGCGGCTACGTTTTGGGTGCGGCTGTTCGCGGCATTCGTATTCGTTGGCGTGCTGGTCGTACGCGCGTGGATGGGGCATCCGCCGACGATTCAAAACGCGACGCCGCTGTTTGGCGTATTCCATCTTTCGCCGTTTTTCATCTGGCTATTCTGGCTCACGCTCGACGTAGTGCTGGTCGCGTGCAACACGCTGATTTATTTTCGCGCACTGCAAATAACGCCGATTTCGTTGTGCATGCCTTACATCGCGTTCACGCCGGTGTTTTTGCTTTACACCAACCGCGTGATGAACAACGAAACGATCACGCTGTCAGCGACCGTGGGCGTGCTGTTGATTGTCGTCGGCTCATTCGTGATGCACCGCCAGTTATTTTCTAAAGGCTGGCTCGAACCGATCAAGGCCATCTGGCGCGAACGCGGCTGCTTTCTGATGCTGGTCGCCGGGTTCGTCAATGCGATTACGAATCCGATTGATAAGACGCTGGTCACGATGACGGGGCCTTTCACGCAAGCCTGCGCCTTTGGCGTAGGGATGGCGCTGTTTTTTTCGCTGCTTGCTTTTGCACGTAAGACCGACTTGAAACCCGTGATGCGTAATGTGCCCCAATGGGTCGTCATCGCGGGCGTGTTAGAAGCCGTCGCCTTGATTTTTCAACTGGCTTCGCACGAATACATTCAGGTCGTCATCACCATCAGCATCAAACGCGCAGGCATCATCCTGACCGTGCTGCTGGGCTGGCTGGTTTTCAAAGAAAAAGACATCGGCGACAAACTGATTGCGGCTTCGGTGATGCTGGTCGGCGTACTGATTATTTATCTCAAGCTCACGGTCATGCAGAGTTGCGCGGTTGCAGTGATTGGCTTGATTGGAATGGGTATCGCATTGATGCTGACACGCAAGCGCATGGAGTCCACGCTTTAGCGTGAGTTTGCTGACAATGAATAACGAACTGGATCAATATGAATGGGACGCGGAAGTCGCGCCGCACGCTCCCGACTTGTATGACTGCGTAGGCGAAGCCGAATTCTTTAACGGCTTTGAGGCGATCAATGACGCAGCCCTCGCGCAATATCACGAACGCGGATTTCTGACGGTTCACGATGCGTTCACGCCGCGCGAGATGCAAGACAGTATTGATGGCCTGCTCGATTTGGTGGCAGGCCAACGGCCTGATTTCAAAGTGATTCAATTCGACAGCCAGGTGCGCGAACGCTTGCCCGCGATGACGCCTGAGGAAAAGCTCAATCACATTCGCAAGCTCGGCACGTTCACCGAATATGACGCGCGGCTCAAGGCCATCGCTGAACATCCATCATTGCAAAACGTGTTGCGCCGCCTGCTCGAAGCCGAGCCGTATATGTTCCAAAGCATGGCGCTCATCAAACCGCCCAGCGGACGCGAAAAGCCGTGGCATCAAGATCACGCTTATTTCACTTATCCCGCGCAAGCCAAAGTCGTCGGCGTATGGATTGCACTGGAAGACGCGACGATTGAGAACGGCTGTATGCGTGTGTTGCCCGGCTGGCATCGCAAGGGCGGATTCAAACACTTTCAGCTTCGTGACTGGCAACTCAGCGATGACGAGTCACAAGCCTTCAAAACCGAAGCCTTAGCCGTACCGCTCAAACCCGGCGGATGTTTGATTTTCGACAGCTATCTGCCGCACGGCACGCCGCGCAACGATACGCCGTCGCATCGCAAGGCGTTGCAGTTTCATTATGTCGCGGCGGGTACGCCAAACATTTCACACGAAGAACGTTTGGCACGCTGGGCGGGTAATAGCTGAAGGGAAAAGAATCGTCACGCAAAAGCGCAAAGCCGAAAATGGAGTTACGAAGTCAAAGTTAAAACAATTGGCTTGCTCAACCTCAGCCCGCGAAGGCGGGCGGCAGCATAAAGCCTGGGGTGAAGCGCGACTGCGCGAAACCCCAGGAAAAACGCAAAATTTACGCGCTAGCCCGCGAAGGCGGGCGACAGTTCGTCACACGAAAAGGCGTATGGTTTTACCGGCTGCCGCCCGCTTCGCGGGCTAACGAATCATTTGGCCTACTGCCCTGGGGTTGCGGCTCGCGCCTTCACCCCAGGCTTTATGCTACCGCCCGCATTCGCGGGCTGAAACCGTGAAAAGATTTGGGTAATGACAA
>JAYSVR010000487.1:0-3915 GCA_043718445.1 Acidobacteriota bacterium
TGCCGAGACTCCGACAAGCTGGAAAGCATGCCGTACTTTTCACAAGATGATCTTGTTGCGTTTGAGAAAAGTGACGACCGTCGCGCTGAACTTGTGCGGTTCGTCCATCATCAGGAAGTGGCTCACGCCCGGCCAGACTTGATAATCAATGCCCGGAGCCGATTCGCGCACGAACTTTTCATAATCTTTCGTCCACATCGGATTCGCCGCCATCGTCGCCAATACGGGTACGTTGAACTTGACAGGCTCTTTCCAGATTGTGGGATCGAGCATGCCTTCAAAGGCTCCGACGATGACGTGTTGCGGCGCGCTCAACATAATCTTTTTCACGTTCGCCGCGACAGTTTTGTCTTTCATGCTGTCCGTCAAAAAGTTGACGGAATTTTCAAACGACTTTTTGTATTCCGCCGAACGCAACGGATCGAGCATTTGCTTCATGCTTTCTTTCGTACCCATCGCCCACAGCGAACCATCTACCAAGACGAGACCTGCGACTTTGGCAGGAAAGTTTTTATAGAACTGCCGCGCGACAGGTACGCCCATGCTGTGGCCGACCAGCACGGCGCGTTCGACTTTGGCGTCGGTGATGACGGCGTTCACAGCTTGCGCGAAGGTTTCCATCGAATAGGCCAACGTCGCCGGTTTGTCGCTTTGTCCGTGGCCGGGCAAATCAACCGTGATGACGCGCATGGCTTCGGTGAGTTCAGGCAGATTGGCCTGCCAAAACGTAGCGTCGCACGTCCAGCCGTGAATGAGTACGAGCGCCGTCTTGCCTTTGCCGTAATTGTCATAATGCACTTTGACGCCGTTCCAGTTGGCGAAGCGCGTTTGCGGTTTGAGCGCAAGCGACTGCGCCGCAGCCAAACCACACAACAAACCACCAAGAATCATTGAACAAACGAGACGTTGAATTGCCATAAAAACTTCCACCCAAAAAAAGTTATTCCTCTGCACTGATTCCTTTGTCCGAGAGAGGCAAGGAACTAAGCCGCCGTCACTTCCTGCGCGAGTTTCGATAGCGAAGCCTTCGCGTCGCCGTAAAGCATGCCGGTGTTCGCTTTGAAAAACAGCGGATTCTCCAGTCCTGAAAAACCTTTGCCCTTGCCGCGTTTGAGTACGACGACGTTGTGGGCTTTGTCTACTTCGATAATCGGCATACCGGCGATGGGGCTTTGCTTGTTGTCGCGCGCGTCGGGGTTGACTACGTCGTTGGCGCCGATGACGACGGCGACATCGGTGGAGGGCATTTCAGGATTGATCTGTTCGAGTTCGTAAAGCTGCGAATAAGGCACGTTGGCTTCGGCGAGCAACACGTTCATGTGACCGGGCATGCGTCCCGCCACCGGATGAATTGCGTATTTCACTTGCACGCCTTTGTGCTGAAGCGCTTCGGCCAGTTCGCGCACGGCGTGTTGCGCCTGCGCCGTCGCCAAGCCGTAACCGGGCACGAATACGACTTGCCGCGCGTAAGCCAATTGCACAGCGACATCTTCGTAACTGACTTCGCGCATCGTGCCGCCTTCGACTTGCGCAGCACCGCCGCCGTCGCCCGTCGAACCGAACGCGCCGAACAGCACATTCGTGATCGAACGATTCATCGCCTTGCACATCAAGATCGAAAGGATGAAGCCCGAAAAACCGTCAAGCGTACCGGCAATGATGAGTACGTTATTGCCGAGCGCGAAGCCCGTCGCCGCTGACGCAAGGCCCGCGTATGAGTTCATCAGCGACATCACGACCGGCATATCTGCCGCGCCGATGGGCATCACCAGCAAAATGCCGAACAGGAACGACAACACGACCATCACCCAAAACAGATTGCTTTGCGTCGGGTCGTAAATCAGGTAAGCGAAAACTGCGCCCGCCACAATAAACAGCGCGACGTTGACGACGTTTTGGCCTTTGTAAGTGACGGGCGTGCCTTTGATGAGTTCCTGCAACTTGGCGAAAGCCATCAAGCTGCCGGTCACGGTGAGGCTGCCGAACAGCACTTCAAAACCGATGGCGACCATCTTATAAGTCGGCAACGTGCCGCCGTCGTGTACGACGTGGTTGTAGTATTCAGAGATGCCGACCAATGAAGCCGCCAGCGCGCCGAAAGCGTGCGAGAGCGCGGTTCGTTGCGGCATCGCGGTCATCGGCATCTTCAGCGACATCGCCGCACCGATGATTCCGCCAATCAACAAGCCGACGATGATCCACGTGTAATCGAGAATGTGATGATCGAGCAACGTGCCCAGCACGGCGACCAACATACCGGCTCCGGCGGAATTCATGCCGGTGCGCGCGGTCTTCGGATTGCTCATCGCCTTCAAGCCGTAAATGAACAGCAGCGACGCGAGCAAATAACTAAAAGCGATAATCAGTTGTGATGCACTCATAACGGTTAATCCTTTTTGGCTCCGCCGCCGATTTTGTCTTTGAACATTTTGAGCATGCGGTCGGTGATGAGAAAGCCGCCGACCAGATTGATCGTCGCTGATACGACTGCGATGAAACCTAGCAGCGTGCTGAGTTGGCTGTGACGCGAACCCGCCGTGACGATTGCGCCTACGACTGAAATCGCCGAGATGGCATTCGTCGCCGACATCAACGGCGTATGCAACAGCGGCGGTACGCGCGAAATGACCTGGTAGCCGAGAAACGCGGCCAATGCGAAAACATAAAGGGAACCGATTAGGGATTCTGGTGACATAAAAAATTTCTCCAAACGTAGCGCGGACTTCAGTCTGCGACCGTAGCGCGGACTTCAGTCTGCGCGTTATTTCAGATCACGCCTTGCAAGCGCGGATGCTTCGCTTCGCCTGCATGCACTGCGCAAGCTGGCCCGACGACATCATTCGTCAAATCTACGTTAAGCGCGCCGTCCTGAATCATCTCGCTCAGAAACGTAGTCAAATTACGTGAATAAAACTGACTCGCATTGACCGGAATCGTCGCCGCCAGATTGAGCGGAGCCATAATCGTTACGCCATGAATTTCAATCGTCTCGCCCGGCTTAGTCAGCGCGCAGTTGCCGCCGGTCGAGCCGGATAAATCTACGATGACCGAACCGGACTTCATCGCTTTGACCGCTTCTTCCGTAATCAACAACGGCGCAGCCCGTCCCGGCACGGCGGCTGACGTGATAATGCAATCAGTTGCCTTCGCGGTTTTGGCGATGAGTTCGCGGCTCTTTTGCATCGTCTCTTCGGTGACCTCTTTGGCGTAACCGCCCGCGCCTTCAGCCGATTCGCCGCCCATATCTATTTCGAGAAATTTTGCGCCGAGCGAACGCACGGCTTCACCGGCGGCGGCGCGTACGTCAAAGCCTTCGACGACTGCGCCCAAACGCCGCGCCGTCGCGATGGCCTGCAAGCCCGCGACGCCTGCGCCTAGCACTAAAACCTTCGCGGGCGGAATCGTCCCTGCCGCAGTCGTCATCATTGGGAAGATGCGCGGCAAGCGTTCAGCCGCGAGCAGCACGGCTTTATATCCCACCAGCGCCGCCATCGAAGAAAGCGCGTCCATCGCCTGCGCCCGCGTCGAGCGCGGAATCAATTCGACGGGAAAGGCCGAGACCTGCCGCGCGAGCAATGGTTTCAACGCTTGCGGTTCGTCGAGCGGTTTTAAGAATCCGATCAAGACGGCTCCGCTTTTCAACGCATTGAGATCGGCTTCGTCAGGACGATTGACCGCGAGCAATACGTCGGCGTTCGCCAACAGCGCCGCGCGATCACGACTGATGGTAGCGCCGGCTGCTTCGTAATCAGCATCGCTTGCGCCTGCCGCCGCGCCCGCGCCGCTCTCAATGCTGACGGAGGCTTTCAGGCCAACAAGTTTTTTGACTGACTCAGGCACGAGCGCGACGCGCGCTTCATCGGCCTGCGCCTCTTTCAAGACGGTGATTTGCATAATGTTTCTATTTCGATTGAT
>JAYSVR010000488.1:0-12408 GCA_043718445.1 Acidobacteriota bacterium
GAAGGCGCACGATACGTTGCTGTGCATCGGCACGGGCAAGACGATCAATGACAAGAACCGGCTGACTTACGGCGCGCCTACGTTTTATTACCGCACGGCGGAGGAAATGTGGGAGCTTTTCGGCGAAGAGCCTGAGTTGCTGACGAATACGTTGGAGATTGCCGACAAGTGCAATCTGACCTTCCCGAAAGTGATAGATCAAGTGCCGGTTTATCCCGTGCCTGAAGGCTTCACGATTGACAGTTACTTTGAAAAGGTGGCGTGGGATGGCCTCGAAACGCGCCATCGTGAAGTTTGGGCGGCGCTCGAATCGAGCGGTTCGTTGCGCAACTCGATGACGCAATACAAAGAGCGGCTGCAACACGAGATCAATACGATCAAGAAGATGGGTTTTCCGGGCTACTTTTTGATCGTGTGGGACTTCATCCATTACGCGAGGGAGAAGGGCATACCCGTGGGTCCAGGTCGCGGAAGTGCCGCAGGAAGTTTAGTAGCGTATTGCTTGAAAATCACCGACATAGACCCGCTGCAATACGATTTGCTGTTCGAGCGGTTCCTCAACCCTGAGCGCGTCTCGATGCCTGACGTAGACGTTGATTTTTGCGTGCGCGGACGCGCCGAGGTAATTGATTACGTCAGCAATCTTTACGGCAAGCAAAACGTAGCCCAGATTATCACCTTCGGTACGATGGCCTCGCGCGCCGTTATCAAGGACGTAGGCCGCGCCCTCGAAATCCCTTACGCCGAAGTCGAAAAAGTGGCGAAGATGATTCCGCCGCCGATTCGCGGACGGAACGTTTCGATCGGCGACGCGCTCGATCAGAATCCTGACCTCAAACACGCCGTAAACAACAACGAACAAATCGCCGACCTGATCGAAACCGCGCTCCGTTTGGAAGGCAACGCGCGGCATACGTCCATTCACGCGGCGGGCGTAGTCATTTCGCCCGTCCCGATTCACGAACTGATTCCGGTTTGTACGGGGGCGAACGACGAACTGACGACGCAATTCGTGATGGCCGACCTCGATAAGATGGGCATGCTCAAGATGGACTTTCTTGGGCTGACTACGCTGACCGTGATTGAGGATTGCCTGCGCACGATTGAACGCGACCACGGTAGCCGTCCTGACCTTTCTAAAATTCCGCTGGATGACGAGCAAACGTTGAAGCTGTTTGCCGATGGACACCTAAATGCCGTGTTCCAATTCGAAAGCTGCTTAAGCGGTGAGACGCAAATTGGCGGTTCCTCGCGCACGATCAAGGATTTGTATGAACACGTTTCAGCCCTGAAAAAAGCGGGCGAGTTCAGTCCGTTGAGCAAAGAGTTGCGGCTCAAGTCCTGTTATGTGGACGACGGAAGTTTTCATCTGAACCACGTTCAAGATGTAGTGGCGACGGGCGTGCAGCGTGTGCTCAGGTTGGTGACGGAGGACAATTTTACGATCAAGGCGACCGCCGAACATCACTTTCTGACTCAGCGCGGCTGGGTTCGATTGGGCGACCTCGATCTGAAGAAGGATAAGGTTCTGTTCAAAACCGATGCCTATTATGCGCAGCGCGTCTGTCAGGATTGCCGCGCACCGCTCAAAACCAATTACCGCCGAAGCATTCGTTGCAAGGCGTGCGCGGCGCGGATAACTTCGAATCCAAGTAAAGAATCTGCCCGCGAAAAGATCAGTCAGGCGAATTTCGGACGGCAGCCCTGGAACTTTAAACTCGACCCGTCGTCCGCCGCTTATACGCAATGGCAAGAGGCGGTTCAGCAAGGGCAGGCCAAAAATATCGGGAAAAGCTGGGAAGAGCTTTTCGGAGAGGAACGCGCTGCTGAACTGCGCGCTCAGTATTCGGCGCAATTCAGCGGCGCGGGCAATCCGATGTTCGGACGTTCGCAGCAAGGGGCGATGGCCTATTCCAAAGCGGGAGTGCGCGCTGACTTGGGACATTACGTGCGTTCGTCGTGGGAAGCGGATTTTGCGCGCGTGCTGAAATACTGCGGCATGGCTTATGAGTACGAACCGCGCCGCTTTATGCTGCGGCGGGAAGACGGCACTCCGATGACGTATGCGCCGGATTTTTACGTACCCGCCTTGCACACTTGGTATGAAATCAAAGGCTGGATGGATAAGAAAAGCGAAGAGAAGATTCGCCTTTTCACCGAGCAGTATCCTGATGAACCGTTGATCGTGATTGACCGCACACGCTTTGCCGAGTTGCAGATGCAATATCAAGGTTTGGTGGAATGGGAATGTCCGAAAACACCAGAGAACACTTCTTTTCTTTCTATCGCGAGCATTGATTACGTGGGGCTGGAAGAGACTTACGACATCAAGATGCGTCCGCCTGGCAATAACTTCCTGGCCAATGGTTTCATCGTTCACAACAGCGGCATGGTTGAGATTTGCCGCAAGATGCGTCCGCGTGGGCTGGAAGATTTATCCGCTCTGAACGCGCTTTATCGCCCCGGCCCGTTGGATGGTGGGATGGTGGACGATTACATCAACCGGCGGCACGGACGTAAGAAGGTGACTTACCTAGTGCCTGAAATGAAAGAGATTCTCGAAAACACCTACGGCGTGTTGGTTTATCAGGAACAGATTATGCAGTTGGCGCAACGGCTGGCGGGTTACAGTTTGGGCGAAGCCGACTTGATGCGCCGCGCGATGGGCAAGAAAAAGAAAGAGGAAATGGTTGCGCACGAAGAGAAATTCGTGAACGGTTGCATCGCGCGCAACATCGCCAAAGACCGAGCCGAAACTATCTTTAACCTGATGGTGCAATTCGCCGATTATGGGTTTAACCGCTCGCACTCGTTCGCTTATGCCTATCTGGCTTATCACACCGCGTGGCTGAAAGCCCACTATCCACAGCACTTTTACGCCGCTGTGCTATCGAACGAAAGCAATAACACCGAGAAGCTGGCGCGGTATGTCGCCGAGATGAAAGTCTTCGGCATACAGGTGTTTCCGCCTGATGTGAACCTCAGTTTTGAAGGCTTCACACCCGTCGGCGACGCCGTGCGCTTTGGCCTGACGGCGATCAAAGGGCTGGGTTCGAGCGCAGTGCAGATGATTATCAAGGCGCGCGAAGAAGGCGCGTTCACTTCGATCTTCGATTTCGCCGAGCGCGTAGACCAGCGCGCCATCAACAAGCGTGTGATGGAATCGCTCATCAAGGCCGGAGCCTTCGACGAGACCAACACGAATCGCGCCGTGCTGCTGGCCGTGATGGATCGCGCGATTGAATACGGCGCAAAATCGCAACGCGACCGCGAATCCGGCCAGACAGATTTGTTCGCGGCGTTCGCTGAGACTACGGGGCAAAAGGACGAGCCAACGCTGCCCACCGACGTGAAAGCGTGGTCGCGCAAAGAATCGCTCAATAACGAAAAAGAATCGCTGGGCTTTTTCGTCAGCGGTCATCCGTTGGAAGAATTCGCCGAATCGCTGCGCGCGCTGGCTACGATAGACGCGGGCAACTTCGCCGAACAGGAAGACGGCGCGCAAGTGGCGATGGGCGGGCTGATTGTCGAACTGGCGACGAAGATTACGAAGAAAGGCGACAAGTTCGCGCTGTTTCGTCTCGAAGACCAATTCGGTTCGGTCAAGATTGTCTGCTGGCCTGAGACTTATAACCGCAGCAAGCAGCTGCTCGAAGCCGATCATGCTGTACTCATCAAGGGCAAACTCGAACTCACTGATGAAGGACAGGCTTCGATCATCGCGTCAGAAATCGTAGGTCTCGAAAGCGCGCATACGAGTTCGGCGCGTGGCATGGTGTTGAACATGCCTGAGAGTTCGGTGAACGACGCGCGCCTCGAACGGCTCGGCGATTTGCTGACGCGCAGCGAAGGGCATACGCAAATTTTCTTTGATGTGCTGACGGCTGATGCGCAAGTGGTACGTTTGACGCCGAACCAGTTCTTGCGCGTGAAGGTTACGCCGCAATTGATGGAAAACCTTAAGGACATCTGCACGGAATGGCAGGTTGAATTGAAATCTTGAAACAAGGCATTGCCACAGAGGCACAGAGGCACAGAGATTTTGGGAAAGTTTTACGAGAAACGTTCTTAACTCTGTGTCTCTGTGCCTCTGTGGCTAATTCATCTGAAAGTGGGAAACTATGGAATTAGTCAAAACCGAACCCGCTGCGACTGGCGAAATCACCCCAATGGATCGCGTCAAGCTCGCGCGGCATGACCGGCGGCCTTATACGCTGGATTTTGTCGAACGCATATTCACTGACTTCGAAGAGTTACACGGCGACCGTGGTTTTATGGATGACGCGGCGATTGTGGCGGGCTTCGCGCAATTCAACGGCCAGCCCGTCGCCGTCGTAGGCCACCAGAAAGGCCGCAATATGCGCGAACGCCAACTGCGCAATTTCGGAATGCCCAAGCCGGAAGGCTATCGCAAGGCGCTGCGCGTGATGCAATTGGCTGAGAAATTCAATCGCCCGATTTTTACGTTGATTGATACGCCGGGCGCTTATCCGGGCATTGACGCTGAAGAGCGCGGGCAGGCCGAAGCCATCGCGTATAACTTGCGCGAAATGGCGCGGCTGCGCGTACCTGTCATCGTGACCGTGACAGGCGAAGGCGGTTCAGGCGGCGCGCTTGCCATTGGCGTAGGCGACACCGTGAACATGATGGAAAACGCGGTTTACTCGGTGATTACGCCCGAAGGTTGCGCGGCGATTTTGTGGAAGGATGCGGCGCTCGCCAGCAAAGCCGCTGAGAACATGCGCGTCACTGCCGCCGAACTTTTAGACCTCGGCATCGTTGACAACATCATTCCCGAACCCGAAGGCGGAGCACACGAAGACTGGGACAAAGCGGCGGAATTGTTAGGCGTTTCGTTGCAGGTTGCGTTGGCAAAATCGGCGGCCTTGAGCGAAAGCGAGCGGCTCGAAGCCCGTTATCAAAAGTTCAGAGCGATGGGGGATTACGAAGAATAGTCGGCTTGCCGACGTAGTTATTAACTTACCTGGTAAGAATAGTTTACAGCGGAAACGCAAAAGGCGAATGAGAACTTCTCATTCGCCTTTCGTCGTTAAAGTAATACTTGATGTGAACTAAAATGGAATATCGCTATCCTGCACGCCCGCATTGCCGCCATCGTCATCGTGTGACGGAGCCGATGCAGGTGCTGAAGGCCCCGCTGAGGCAGGGCTTGGGCGCGGAGACGATCCGCCGCCACCACCGCCATCGCCATCGCGCGGGCCGCCGAGAAATTGCATGTCGGTCGCTGTCACTTCGAGCGAAGTGCGTTTGTTGCCATCGCGGTCGGTGTATTCCTGCTGTTTCAAGCGGCCTTCGATATAGACCTGCTTGCCTTTGGTCAGGTATTGGTTGGCGACTTCGGCCTGCCGCCGCCAAGTAGTGATGCGGAACCAAGTCGTTTCGTCGCCGCCCTCTTTTTTCTTCTCAGTCGTAGCGACAGAGAACGAGCAAACCGCGTCACCCGCCGGGGTGTAGCGGATTTCGGGATCGCGTCCCAAATAGCCGACGATAATGATTTTGTTGAAGGATGCCATAGGTGTTGTCTCTCCTGAGATTTAGCCAGACCAGAGTTTTGCCACGGAGTCACAGAGGGAAACACCAGGCGTATAGAGAAAATCTCTGTGGCTCTGTGCCTCTGTGGCAATGTCTTCTGTCTGTAGGTTTAAGGTTTTCCAGTGCGCGTGCGTCCGGCTGGGCGGGCGGGTGCGGCTGGCGGTAATTGCGTACTCTCGCCTAAGCGATTGAGTTCTTGCGTAGCCTGTGCGGCTTCGGGCGCAGCCGGAAAAGTAACGATGACGTTGCGCAACGCGCTGACGCCTTCTTCGCGGCGTTCGAGTTGCAGCAGCAATACGCCTTTTTTATAAAGCGCACTCGGCGTCTTGTCGCCGCGCGGATAATTCGTCAGGCATTTGTCGTATTCGGCCAACGCTTCCTGCTGTCGGTTCAATGCGAAAAAGCTCTCGGCCACCATGAACTGCGCGTTGTCGGCGGCTTCGGTTTGACCGTAAGCCTCAAGGTAGCGGCGAAAATTCGTAATTGCCTGTTCATATTTGCCTGCCGAAAATTGCTGAAAAGCGAAGCCGTAAAGCTGATCGGGGCTGTTGATTGTGGGCGGCGCTTCGGGCTGTTTTTCGCGCTCCTGCCGTTCCTGTTTTTCGCGGTTGCGTTCTTCGTCAGTGCGGCGCTGGCTGGCTTCGATGGTTTCGCGCAGCGCGTTGATTTGCTGCGTCACCTGATTGAACTTCTGATCGGTATTGCCCAGCCGTTCGGTGATCTGATTCAGCCGCGTCGTAGTCCCCGACAGGTTATTGGTTTGCGTCGTATTGCTCGTCTTGATCTGATCGTCAATCGCCGTCATTACGCGCGTATTGGCTTCGGCGCTGTCGGCCATCCGTTGCAACAGCGCCGTCGTCTGGCCCTGCCCTTTGTCTATGGATTCCTGCAAATCGCGCAGTTGGCGCTGCAACACCAACACTTCGCCTTGCAACTTGATAATCAGGTCGCGGTCGCTGACAACTGCTGAACTGACTGCTGAACTGAACGCTGCGGAACTGGCCGCCGTCGGGAAGAAGTTAGAAAAAAAGCCGAACGAAACGACAGCCAAAAGGCACCACAGCAGATATTGCGAATAATTCTGTTTCATAGTCGTAATCCCAGTGAAAGAAGATGTGACAATAGATCGAATAAGGGGTTGTTAAACGCGCGCAGTATAGTCGCTCAAACACAGTGCGTAAATGGTGCGGTTGTCGTTTGAATGCAGTCGTTGCTATGCTCCGCCGCCGTGAATGAGATTGCCGTAAATTTTGAAGCAGGTGCGCGCGAATTTGCGCGGCAGCTTTTCGGATACCAGCCAGCCGAGGCAGATTTGGCGCGGCTGGCTGGAACCTTGCCGGGCGCAGCGGTCAAGGTGGCTGTGCGCCAGCAGAAAGGCTGGTTGTATCTGACGGTTTCAGACGCGCGTTTTGAACGCTATGAAACCAGCATCAGGCAAGACGCCGATGGCAGCCTTTTCGCCTACATTCATCACGCTTACGCCGCCACGGGACAGCGCGGAAAAGGGTTTGGGGTCAGGGCTTTTTTGCGGCAGGTGAATGGCGCACGGCGACTTGGATTGACGCGGTTTGAGTTGTACGCTGCCGGATATTCAGGCTCAAGCGACGAGAATGGCTATTACGTGTGGGCACGCTTCGGGTTTGACGCTCCGTTACGAGTGACAGAACAAGCAAGGTTGCCCAAGCCGTTACAAGGTGCGACTACGCTCAATCAGCTTGTCGAGCGCGGCGGCCAAGCGTGGTGGAGGCTTTTCGGCGGCGCGCGTTCGATGCGCTTTGATTTGGCGGATGGCAGTACAATGCTGACCGTGTTCCGCGCGTACCTAAAAGAGAAACACATCACCGAGGAGTAATTTATGACGAGGATGTATGAAGGGCGACTCATTCTTTCAGCAGCGGAGTTCGCAACGTATCTGGCCGCAGGCTGGTTCAACACTCAAACTACCTATGACGATTATCTGGCAATGATTCGAGAGCAGGAAGAACTCGTACGCGAAGCCCAAGAAAAAGCCGCCCGCGAAGGTTACGAATTGGGCGCTCCGCAACTCGACCTTACGCCCGAAGACGAAGCCATCTTGGATCGCATCTGGGCCAGGCGCGCGGCGGAAATAAAGGCGGTTGAAGCGAACGCGCTGCCGGTTGCCAAAGCTGCTTGATTGCTGATCAGCTACGCGATTCGCCGCCAGCAATTCGTAGCGACCGTCGCGGGGCAAGGGCTGTTTGTGTTTGCGTTGGATGAGGGGGACATGCGCGGTAGGGGTGTGAATGAGGCGAATTTTCACGTAGTGCAACATTACAATGGATTTTTTCAAGCGGATGAACGGAGAAACATTTGCGCTTCAACGCGACTGGGTTTATGTTTTGCCCGTCAGCAAGCGAAAAATGAGTGCAACACTACAGAATTTTTTGGACGGTCAATCGCTCGCGTAAGTTGTTGCGTTTATTGGCGAGAAAAGCGCGCGAGTTCAACACAATAGTTGATGTGTTGTATTGCAAAAGGACGCGAAGCCAACCGAACGGCTATTGTGTTGCACTCAAAATGAGTAAAAGTCATACGCCAAAAATTGACGATGTTCGAGCCGTTAGGCATATGATAAAAATAATAGCGTTATCTGCTTAGTAATTTATGGATTTGAATATTCAACTAACGAAGACTGCAACTGATATAATTCTGCCTGAAAAGACGATTTCAGTTCGACGCTCTTTGGTAATAATTGGAGCAAACGGATCAGGTAAAACTCGACTAGGTAGTTTTATTGAGAAAGAAAATGCCAAGTCACACAGAATTTCCGCACAGAAATCACTCGTGTTTCCTGATGCGGTCAGCCCGACTGACTTTGATGTAGCAGAAGCTCATTTACATATTGGGCATTCCACTAACGATGTTAATTATAGGAACGGGCACAGGTGGAATAGTAAGCCAGAAACACATCCACTCAACGACTACCAACAACTCTTAGTCACTCTCTACTCTGAGCAAACAAAGCTTGAACATGAGGCTTGCGAAAAAGCTAGTACAGAGAATTTAATCGCACCACCTGTAACACGTTTACGTCAGATTAAGAAAATATGGGAAAACGTCTTACCAGAAAGAACGCTTGAAATCACATCTAACAGCGTTAAAGTCAAGCGTCACTCTGAACCAGACAGCTATCCAGCTTCTAGCATGAGTGACGGCGAGCGGGTAATCTTTTATTTAATTGGTCAAGCACTATGTACACCAAAAGACGGTATATTAATTGCTGACGAGCCTGAGTTACACCTTCATAAAGCTGTAACTGTCAACTTGTGGAATCAAATTGAAAATAGTCGCCCTGACTGTGTTTTCGTATATATAACGCATGACATTGACTTTGCCACATCACGCCAAGAGGCTTCAAAAATATGCTTGAGAGAATTCAAAAAAGACAAGGAACTTAGTTCTTGGGATTGGTTTCCCGTTCCTGAATCGGATGACATCCCAGAAGAAGTATTTCTAAAAATACTTGGTAGCAGAAAGCCTATTCTTTTTGTTGAGGGAAATGAGCAAAGCATAGATATAGCTCTTTATCAAAGCTTGTATCCTAATCACCATATAATCAACGCGGGTGGTTGTGGGGAAGTCACCCGTTCAGTCAAGTCATTTTCAAAGTTTGCCTCATTACATAATTTACGCTGTTCAGGCTTAATTGACAGAGACTTTCGTACAGATTCCGAAGTTGATAAGCTCAAAGCAAATAATATTTATGTGCTAGAGGTGTCAGAAATTGAAAATCTATTTGTGATTCAAGGTGTGCTCGAATTTATTTTCCAGCATCTCAAGCGAACTGATTTCGCAGAAGTGTTCCAAAAGATTCAAGAGAAAATTTTGGATAAACTGGCAACAGACAAAGAGACAATTGTATCTCGGCTGACTGTAAATCAAATCAAAACCAAGCTCAGTCAATTGCCCAAAAAAGCTGATAACCAAGCTGAGATTGAATCTAAGTTCAAGCTCTTTATTGAATCAGTGAAGCCAAATGAAATTTACCAAGCAAACCAACAGAAAGTGGAGGTGATACTGAGCCAAAAAGATTATGAAGGTACTCTAAAAGTCTATGCGAATAAAGGCTTGGTCTTTCTTGCTGTGCAATATATCGCAGAACTTAAAGGCGAAGGAATAAAAGAAATTACCAAACGATATATGAAAGAAGACTCCGGGAAATCAATCATTACTGCTATGAGAAAGTTCGCTCCAGCCATAGACGAACAACCTGAAAAAATAGAAGAGCCTCTGAAAGAAGCTAGTACAACAGAATGACCATTCTGTTGTACTCGTCACTTGGCATGCCGCAGAAATCCCATAAAATTGCAAAATCTATTCACCCTATGGGGCGAGAAATTCAACTGTAATGTTGTACTCGCAAAAAACTAGCTTAAGAAATCATGAATCCTAAGTTATCCGAGCGAAGCGAAGTTGAGATGGTTGAGATTGTGTCGTTGCCACGCAACGGAGCAATGCTCGCCGTATTGCAACGAAGCGCGGAAAGAATGAAAGATGTTCCGGTGACAGGTTCGACGGAAGGAACTCTCAAGCAGATTCGAGAAGCCAGAGCAGGAGCGATGTGGGGGTATGAGCCAACCGACACCGACGACTAGGCGGCTTCATACGGCCCGAGATAAAGTTTTTGCTCGTAATCAACCAGCCCGACCTGCGAGTGGTCGAGGAAGCCGATGCGTCCGACGACATTAATCGGAAAGTCTTCCGGTTCAGCGAAGTAGACAGTTGTTTGCCATTCCAGTTCGCCAACCGTCAGCGTAACTTCGTGGCCGTAAGCAAGAAAAGAACCGGCGGCGGTGCGAATGCGTTGGGGGACGCCGCTGAGCAAGTCGAGGCCGAGCCAGGCAGCCCAACCCGGTTGAAAGACACAGAACTTGCTACCGCAATCGAGTTTGGCGTCTACCTTGACCGAAGCCGTACCGCTGACAAGCATCACTTCCACCGTAATCTCATCGTGTTTGCGGTAATCAACCAGCGTTGGGAAAGTCAGCGTCCATTGACTCATGACCACATCATCCAAATTGGTTCGTCATCCAGCGGGATGAGTTTGACATAAGGGGAACGCACGCCTTCGGCACGTGCTTGTTCGACGTATACCGTCACGTCAGGAGCTTTGGCAGCGTGACCGACGAGCCGGTCGCCATCCAGCACTACCCATTGCCCACGATATTCGTCTTTGTGTTGCCGCACCCATTCGCGTTCTTTGGATAGATCAACTACTCCGCGTGTTGAACGGCGCACTTGCGGGACAGGCTTTTTGACAAAAGCCGTCGCTATTTCATGTCCATTGCCATTGGTTGTGGGTTCGGTGTGAGTGTCGTCAGTCAAGAGGTCGCTGATTTCAGCCGCACTCCGTAACGTGTCGAGTGCGAATTGCTCTACGTTGACGCCTTTGATCGCGGCTTGTTTAGTCAGCAAACCTGTCAACTTTGTGTCTAGCGTGATGGTCATACTCATAAAAAGTACCTCGTGGCCGCCAGCATACAACTGGTTACGGACGAGCGGCAACGATTGATGGGAATCTTCTTTGTTTTGCTGACAGGTTCGACAAAAGAAACTCTCGGCAAATTAGAGAAGCCAGAGCAGGAGCGATGTGGGGAGATGACCCAATCAACACCGACGACTAGGCGGCTTCATACGGCCCGAGATAAAGCAGTTGCTCGTAATCAACCACTCCGACCTGTGTATGATCGAAGAAGCCGATGCGTCCGACGACATTGATCGGAAAGTCTTCCGGTTCGGCGAAGTAGACGGTTGTTTGCCATTCCATTCGCCCACCGTCAGCGTGATTTCGTGACCGTAGGCAGGGAATGAACCAGCGGCGGTGCGAATACGTTCGGGCACGCCGCTCTTAAGCTCAAGCCCCAGCATCTGCGCATGGTGCGGCTGAAAGACGCAAAACTTGCTGCCACAATCGAGCTTGGCATTCACGGTGACGGAGGAAGCTCCGCTGGTGAGGTCTACTTTCACCGTGATCTCGTCGTAGGCGCGATAGTCAATCAAGGTAGGGAACGTCAACGACCATTTATTCATGACCACATCATCCAGATTGGTTCATCGTCCAAAGGAATTTTTTGAACGAAAGGTGAGCGCACGCCTTCCGCACGCGCTTGCTCGACCAAGTTAGTCGCTTCGGCAGCAGTAACGGCGTGACCTACGAGCCGGTCTTCATCCAGCACTACCCATTGTCCGCGATACTTGTCGCGGTTTTGCCGCAGCCATTCATCGAGCTTGGAATGATCCGTTACACCGCGCGCCGAACGACGCACCTGTGGCACAGGCTTGTGAGGAGCCACTACCGAGATGTTCGGCGGTGTACGCTCGCCGTTAGTTCCGTTAGCGGATGCTGGACTGGATGGTTCGCCAATCGTCGGAAGTTCGATCACGCGCTCCAACGCATCCAGCGCGGCTTGCTCTACGTTGATGCCTTTGCTTTCGGCCTGTTTAGTCAGCAGGTTTGCCAGCTTGGTGTTGAGCGGTAAGGTGATGGTCATACTCATAAAAAGTACCTCGTGGCCGCCAGCATACAACTGGTTGCGGACGAGCGGCAATGAATGACGTCGCACGCGGAAAAGTTATTTGCCGGTCTTGCGGCTTGCGACGGCAGCAAGGCATAATCCGCCGCAGATTTCATCTAAGAAACAAAAACATTTATCCCAGACTGGCACCGCATACTGGATTGGTAAGAACAACATCTGGCTTTAGCCGTTCTGCTGCTGGCGAACTGCCTTACTATGCTGAAACTGCTCAACATCTCTAACCTGGCTGTCGTAGACAAATTACAACTCGAATTCTTTCCCGGCCTTAACGTACTCAGCGGCGAGACCGGGTCAGGGA
>JAYSVR010000489.1:0-38213 GCA_043718445.1 Acidobacteriota bacterium
TGGGACATCGCGCGTGTCATTGGCGGCTTGTCTGGCTTGAAACAGCCGCCGCTCGCCAATCCCGACGAAGCCATCACCTTAATGAAAAAGGCTTCGCTCGTCATTGATCTCGACCCGCAGGCGCGCGACTTGGAAGGTTATCTGTTTCCCGACACGTATGAATACACCTCGACGACGACGCGCGAACAGTTGGTCGAGACGATGGTCAAACGCTTTCGCAAGGTTTATACGCCGGAGTTGCAAGCCAAAGCGCGCCAGTTCGGCTGGACGATGCGACAGGCGGTCACGTTTGCTTCGTTGATCGAGAAAGAAGCCAAGGTAGATGCCGAGCGCGAGACGATTTCTTCGGTCTATCACAACCGTTTGCAGAAAGGGATTCAGTTGGCCTGCGACCCGACGGTGATTTACGCCGCGCTGATCGAAGGCAAATATCGCGGCAAAATTTATCGTTCCGATCTTGACCGCGATTCGGCTTATAACACTTACAAACGCGCAGGAATGCCGCCCGGGCCGATTGCTTCGCCGGGGAAGCGTTCGCTGCATGCTGCATTAAGCCCAGCACAGACGGACTATATTTACTTCGTCGTGGACGTAACCAAAAACGACGGCTCGCATAAGTTCTCGGTGAGTTCGGGCGACCACGACCGCGCCGTGCAATTGTTGCGGCAACAGGAACGCGGGCAGCTTCCCTGACAATAGAGACGTGGCGTTAAGGCTTCACCTATTGCCAGATGCGCTAAGTGCTTGCCCGCCAAGTGCTTGCCCGCCAAGTGCTTAATTGACAAGGTTTGTTCGCGGAAAGATAATCCGCCAGCTTTATCCTAGTGGTTTCAGCAGATGATTTTTACAAACGGCTTGGTGCTGGATTCAAAGGCGTTTCGGGTTCTCGAACGTAAGCCAACTTCTACGAACAACAAAGTTTGATAGGCAATGAACGAGGAGTTCTTCGTTCGGTTTGGTTTGGTCAGGCGAGACCAGAAAAGCAGAAACTTTTTTCCTGCACTAGCTGCGCAAGCGTTAGCGATGAAGCCCAGAAGGATGAAGCAGGCTCATTCATCGAAATCCCCCCAGATCACCCTGGCAGTAATTTGACTGACGATTAATTTATACAACCCCTCTACGCGGCGCTCTGAGCCGAAGTAGTTCGGAGGAATGCTCGTGACTGAAGATACGAAACAAGCGTGGGAACAGGAACTGACAGACCGCTTGCAAGCTGCGCTGACCAAGCGCAATGACACGCTGCGCGCTGAGTGGGATCGCCTCGAACAGGCCATCGTGACAGCGCGCGCTAGCTTTACCGCTGAAGACACCATGGCGACCAACGATGCCTCATCCCTCGTTGCACACGTAGACCAACTGATTAAAGAGAATGTCAGCCAGGCCGAAGCTGGTTACGAAACTCGTCTCGCGCAGGAACTCGAAAAAGCGCGCGCCGAAATCAGCCTTAACGTACGCCAAACGCTCGAAAGTGATTTTGAACGCAAGCTCGCGCAAGCCACCGCCGCGCACGGCGAAGCGCAAACTCAAATCTCGCAATTACAGTTGCAACTTAGCGAAGCTGCCAGCGCCGCCGCCAGTGCCGTCGTGACTGCGCCCGCTCCGGTGTTGCCTGATTTCACAACTTTCAAAGCTGCGGTCGAAGACATTGACGCCCAACGTACGCAATCAGAGACCTTGAATGCGTTGTTGCGTTCGGCTTCGCGCTTTGCCCCGCGTCTGGCCTTTTTTGTCGTCAAAGGCAGCGAGGCCGTAGGCTGGAAAGCTACCGGTTTTGAAAATGGATTGAATGAAGAAACCGTGCGGTTGCTGACGGTTTCGATGCAAGTGCCGAATTTGCTGTCGCAGGCGCTGACCACGCAAACCGCCGCCGTGGCATTGAATCCGCCCGCCGCTGAGATCAATAAAGTATTAGGCAGTTTCGGAGACATCGCTCCGCGTGGCGCAGTCGCTGTGCCGCTCGTGGTACGCGGCAAAGCCGCTGCGGTTTTGTATGCAGACTCTGCCGAGGGCGGAGACGATGCGATTCAACTCGAAGCTATCGAAACTCTGATTCACGTAGCGAGCATGGGTATCGAACTGTTGCCCGCACGCCGCAATCTCGAACCTGCGCCGCGTGTCACGGCTCCCGCGCCAACGCCTGTCGTAGTCGCCGCGCCCACTGTCGAGGAAGCGCCTGCGCCCGTAGTTGAATCTGCACCCGCGCCCGCTCCGGTTGCTTTCGATGCGCCTTCGCTGAATTTCACGGCAAACCCAGCCTTTGCTCCTACTGTGCCGCCCGCCGCCGCTGTGCCGGTAGTAATGGCAGAAGTGCCCGTCGTAAAGCTGCCCGACACTGCGCCGGTGGTTATGCCTGCTGAAGTCGTGAGCGAAGTGGTGCCTGCTCCGGTTAGCACGGCCCCGTTAGAAGCGCCAGACGCGCCGCCCGTGCCGGTGATTGAATCGCCCACCGAGTTAGTGGATGTCGCAGCCGAGCAAGAGAAGCCCACCAACCTTTCGATTTTTGAAAAGTTGCGCGCAGATATTGAGGAGAAAGAGCGAGGGCTTTCCGCAGCAGTGCTGACGCCTGTTGCTCCGCCGGCAGTGGAAGTGCCCGTTCCGGCTACACCGAGCGTGTCGCCAGCGCCCGCGAATACACCCACAAACACGTTGGAAGCGCCGACTTGGATGCGCCGTTTGGAATCACCCGAAGTCGTAGGTGCCAAGTCATTGGCCGACGCGCCATCAGTGCGTCCGGCAATGCCGCCACCGATGCAAAAGCCTTCGTTGGCGAACTGGGTAACCAAAGAGCGCGAAACCGAAACGCCTGCGCCCGTCGTGCCGCCGCCGCCCGTGCCTGTGTTTCAAGCCGAGACGCCTTCGCTCAAAGTCACTACGACGGATGTCACACCCAATTTCAACGCGCCGTCTGAACCGCCGCGTTACGCCGCGCCTTCGCTGTCGGTGAGTACGGCGGCCAGCGAAACCGAAGTGCGCGCTCACAACGACGCGCGTCGCTTTGCGCGCTTGCTGATTTCTGAAATCAAACTTTATAACGCGCCCAAAGTGAACGAAGGCCGTCGCAACGGCGACTTGTATGACCGGCTGCGCGACGAGATTGATCGCAGCCGCAAGGTTTATGACAAGCGCGTCTCGCCGACCGTAGCAGGGAAGTTCGATTACTTTTATGACGAACTCGTGCAGACGCTGGCCGAAGGCGATCCTTCCAAATTGGGAGAAACCTGCCCCGGCCCCTTCGTCGTGACGGTTTGAAGCTGATGAACGCGGTTGCGTTATTCGATCAAGCGACGAAATCCCCGCGCGGATTTCGTCGCTTTGTTGTTTGCGTTTATCGCAAGCCGGGAATTTTTGTTACACTGCGCCGCGTCAGGCGCTTGGCGATGCCCCTTTGCCGCGATTGAAGAACCTGCCCACACGCCCCTTGCATCCCATTCGAAAAGTTGTTGAGGAGTCTTTTCACCATGAATCAAATCCCTCGTTTTATCACACGCTCGCTGGCCTTTTTGCTGGTGGTTGGCTTGCTGAGTTCACCCAGTGCGCTTCAGTTCCCTGCTCACGCACAAAGCGCGACGGCTGCACATACGGCTTTGCGCACTGCGGTCGCCGCCAACAACGAAGCCGCTTTGCAGCGCGTCGAGACTGATTACGCCAATTCAGAAGAAGCCGCGCTCGCCAAATTGTTGCGCGGCTATTTGCGTTTGCAGGCCAAAGATTACGTGAATGCGATTCCGTTGCTGAGTGATCCGGCGTTGGCGAGCAAGACGGAGTTGGGTGATTACGCGCTTTATCATCGCGCGCAGGCATTGCAGGACAGCGGCAACGCACCGCAAGCCCAACAAACCTTTCGGCAACTCGCGCAAAAATTCCCGACTTCCCTGCTCGCGCGGACGGCGGCGTTGCAAGCCGCTGGCGGAGCGTTTCTGAAAGCCGATTACGCGACGACGCTGGCGGTGTTGAACGAAACGCAGGCGCTGGCACCAACGATTGCCAATGACGGTACGGCGCTCAAGCTCAAGGCTGATGCGTTTGAGAAACTTGGACGCACGGGCGAGGCGATCAATGCCTTGCGGCAGATTTATTTCAACGCGCCGCAATCCGTCGAAGCCGGACAAGTCACCGCGCGCTTGACGGCGTTGGGTGGTTCAACCGCGCCGACCGACGCCGCGCAGTTGCGCAAGCGCGCCGATAAACTTTTTGAAACGGGTTTGTATGTTTTGTCTGCGCAGGCTTACGAACAACTCGCCCGCCAGTTCCCTGCTGCGTCCAATGACGAAGTCTGGTTCAAAGCCGGACAAAGTTATTACAAAGGCAATTCGTTCGCGGCAGCGCTGGCGGCGCTCGCCAACGTGCGGTCGCGCAATCCGCAAACGACGGCTGAGGCGTTGTATTTCACCGGCGCATCGCATCTCGCCGCGCGCAACGAAGCCGGAGTGCAAGCGGCCATCACGCAATTGCGCGCCGTCGCGCCCAATCACGCGCGCGTTGGCGATTTGCTTTACGGCTTGGGACGTTCCGCCGAAAAGCGCAATCTTGAAGCGCAAGCGGCGGGTTATTACGAACAAGTCGGACGCCAGTTCCCTGCTTCGATGAACGCCGACGAAGCCCATTTCTGGCTGGCCTGGCGCACTCATCAAGCCAAAGACGTGGTGAACGCCGCGCGGCTGTTGACCGAACATCTCGCGCTTTATGGCAACCAGACTGACAATCGCGGCAAGGCTGCGTTTTGGGCGGCGGTCAATCACGAACGATCAGGCAAGCGCGCCGAAGCGTTGACGCTTTATCGTGCGTTGCTGAAACGTTATGGCGCGGGCTGGTACGGCGTGAATGCCGAACGTCGCATCGCATTGCTCACGGGCGCGGGCGTCAAGCCGCTCAACCCCACACCTGATTCGGTCATCGCAAAGGCCGTCGCGGGATTGCAAAACATCCGTCAGGAAAAAGAATCGCTCAAAGCCGAAGACGAAGAACGCCTCATCAAAGCCGAACAACTCGCGCTCATCGCCTTGCAACAATCGGCGCTTAACGAACTCGAAGCCGCGCGCGAAGGTGCTCCGAATTCCCCGCTCGTCAACTTGCGCATCGCGCAAATTCATCGTTCGCGCAACGAAAACGTAAACGCGATCAACGTGTTGAAACGCGCTTATCCCGATTACGGCCAAACGCTGCCCGAAGAAATGACGCGCGAGGAATGGGACATTTTCTATCCGTTGAGTTTTTGGTCGGCGATCAAAGAGCAATCCAAATTGCGACGCCTCGACCCTTATTACGTAGCTGGATTGATTCGACAGGAAACGGTTTTCAACGCGACGGCGCGCAGCCACGCCAATGCTTATGGCTTGATGCAACTGCTGCCTTCGACAGGACAAATGGTGGCTAAGCGTTACAGCTTGGGCGGCGGCAAACTGACGACGACGGACTTGTTCAATCCGCTCTTTAACATCCAACTTGGCACGGGTTATCTCGAACAGATGGTGGGCGAATTCGGACGGATGGAATATGTCGCGGCAGCTTATAACGGCGGGCCGGGGCGGGTGTCGCGCTGGTTGCGTGAGTTCCCTGCTCTCGAAATCGAAGAATGGGTCGAAAGCATTCCGATCAGCGAAACGCGGCTTTACGTGCAAGGCGTTTATCGCAACATGAGGCAATACCAACGGCTGTATGACGAACAGGGGCGATTCAAAAATACGGTTCCAGCGGTGAGATAACCCAACGCCAACGGTCACAGGTTGAGCTTTCAGCGGCGGCTTTTTAAGAATACTGAACAGACGGAAATAACTGAACAGACGGAAAAGATTCACGGAAAAATTCCGTTTGTTCTGTTATTTTCGTCTGTTCAGTATTCTCTTTTTGGCTTTGTATATTTCGCTAAGGCGTCACGAAAACAGCGCGGCAATATCGTCCGCCGTCAGCGCCTTGAAAAAACTGGCTTCGGTCGAGATGAGGTTTTTGACCAGCGTACGTTTGCGCTCCTGCAATTTCAGAATCTTCTCTTCGACCGAATCGCGCATCAGCAGTTTGTAAACAAAGACCGGCTTGTCTTGCCCGATGCGATGCGCGCGGTCCGTGGCTTGCATTTCAACCGCTGGATTCCACCAAGGGTCTACGTGAATCACGTAATCAGCCGCCGTCAGATTCAAGCCGACGCCACCCGCTTTCAGGCTAATCAAAAACAACTTCACGTCTTCGTTGGTTTGAAAGGTATCAACGCGGGCTTGGCGATTGGTGGTTGAACCGTCGAGATAAGTGTAAGCCGTTTTCGATTTCTTCAGTTCCACTTCAATCAGCTTGAGCATTTGCACGAACTGCGAAAAGACGAGCGCCTTGTGGCCTTCGGCTTGTAAGGTCTCAATCGTTTCAACCAGCGTCGTGAGTTTGGCCGAACCGCCTTTGTAAGCGGGTTTGTATAAACGCGGATCGTTGCAAATCTGGCGCAAGCGCAAGAGTCCTTCGAGAATGCGGAAGCGCGCGTCCTTGATGCCTTTGTCTTCGATCAGTTGCAGAATCTTGGCGCGATATTCGTCGCGCGTTTCGTTATAAAGTTTGCGCTGCGCGGGTTCCATTTCGCCCCACAAAATCTTTTCGCTGCGCGGCGGCAGGTCGAGTGCGACTTGGTCTTTCGTACGCCGCAAGATGAACGGATAAACCAAGCGCCGCAACGTTTTCGTAGCCTCTTCGCTTTGCTGCCTTTCAATGGGGTTGGCGAAACCTTCGCGGAAGTAATCAGCCGTACCCAACAAACCCGGATTCAGGAAAGCGAATTGCGACCACAACTCAACTGTATTGTTCTCAACTGGCGTCCCCGTGAGCGTGAGTTTGTGGCGCGCTTTCAATAGGCGCGCAGCTTTGGCGGATTCTGAAACAGGGTTCTTGATGGCTTGCGCTTCGTCGAGAATCACCGTGTCGAATTCGTATTCCGTCAGTCGTTCAACCTCGCGCAGCAAGATGCCGTAAGTCGTCAGCACCAAGTCGTAATCGTCAAACTCTTTCACGTCTGCTGCGCGTTCGGCGTAAGAGAAATTCAGGATGCGCAAGCCCGGCGCGAATTTCTCCGCTTCCCTTTCCCAGTTCGTCACGAGCGAGCGCGGCACGACTAACAAGTGTGCGGCGCGCGGTTCTTTCTTGCGCTTGCGCCCGTTGCGTTGGTTGCGCGTGCCGTAATTTTCTTTCAGCGATTGCAGAAAACACAGCGTCTGAATCGTCTTGCCCGTCCCCATATCGTCAGCCAGACAGCCGCCGAATTTGGCTTCGCGCAGGAAGTGTAGCCAGTCGAATCCGGCTTTCTGATAAGGCCGCAATTCGCCCACGAAATGTTGCGGCAAGGCTTGCTCAGTGATGCCTTCAAAGCTCTTGAGCCAGGTGCGCGCCTGCTCGAATTGCTTGTCGGTCTTGACGTTCTCTTGATCGGTCAGCAGTTGGTCGAGCAAGGCTACGTGATGGCGCGAGACGCGCAATCCGTCTTCGCTGGCTTCGGTCAGGCCGAACAGATGTTTATATTTTTCGAGCCATTCTTCAGGGATTTCGCCGATGGAACCGTCCGCCAATTTGATGAAACGGTCTTTGCGCATGGCTCTGCGAATCTCAGCCAGCGAGACTTCGATCTCACCGAAATTGATGACCGTCTTCACGTCGAACCAGTCAATGCCCGATGAGACGTTGAACGAAATCGTCGGCTTGGTGCGATTGATGCGGCCAATCGTCAGATCGGCTTCGCCAAAAACTTCTACGCCAGCGGCGGCGAGCTCCGGCACTTTGTATTTGAGGAATTCAAACGGATGCACTTTCTTGCGCAAGACGAAAAGATCCGGCGGCGTGCGGTCGTTGTGATTGCTGGCGCGCAAACCAAAAGCTTCGCTGCCCAAACGCTGCCACCATTCGTTTTCACGCTCAACGGAGCGCGTGATTTTGACGGCGCTCGCCCACGCGGGGCTTCCCACTTCGTCCCCCGCTTCGCCCCTCTCTTCTTCATTGATTGCCGTAGCCACATAACTGATGTTCGGCGGTTTTTTGTGTCCGACGCATTCATATCCGGCGTAAGCGAAGCGCAACGCGACGTGCAACAAGCCTTCGTCTTCAGTCAAATAGACGCGCGGTTGCGGTTCAGTCGCGGTGATGGTTGCGCCAATCAAAGGATCGCCGCGTAACGCATAACTTCGCGCGATGCTTTCAAAATTGTGCTCGAAAAAATCACCGACGGCTTCGGTCGGAATCACGACTTCAGGTTCGTTGCGCAGCAAGTTGTATTTGTAGGATTCCAAATCTACGCGAAAGATTTGCGCTCCGTCGTGCAACCACAGCGGATTCGTCTGAAAAATTTCGAGGTTGGGCTGCTTGAGCGGAATCGTACGATCAGGCAAGACCAGTTGCAGCGTGAGCGACAAGCCCTGTTTGACGTAGCGCGTTTCCAGTTCGACCCGCGCGAGGTCAGGCAAGACGGTGAGCGGTTCTTTGATGAGCTGCTGGTCGTGACCGCGAAAGACGAGCGCGTCGGCCAACGCTTCCCACGGCGACTGATTGCCACTGTGGTTGGGATAGTAACTGCGGTTGTAACTGTTGTAATACCCCATCGGCCCTTGCTGCGCCGCTGGCGTGACGAGCGCGCGCAAAGCGGGCGGCGCATTCAGCAATTCGTATAAATCGAGTTGATGAGACGGCAACTGCACCACATTGGCGTGCAAGTGCGGATCGCTTTGGTGCGTGAGCAGAAATTCGCTGAGCGCCGCGCGGTCATGCCAGAGTTCGGGCGGCACGACCGCAGCGTAAACCACGCCGGGTTGCAATACGTTTTGCTGATTGCGGCGGATGAACGAGAAAAACAACAAGGCCGAGGTACGCGACTTGGCAACGGGCTTCGCATCGTTGCGCAACAGGGCTGCTAACCGGTCGCGCCACAGTGGCGGAGCTGCCACAGGTTGAGTCGGAATCACGATGGGCTGGGCGGCGGGCGCAGCGATTAACGGCTTGGCAACGGCTGGGGCAGCGGCTTTAGCTGCGATGGGCGCATTCTGATAATTCGCTTGCAGGAACAACGCGGCGGCAATTTTGTGTTTGCAGATAACTTCATCTACGCCACCTTCATAAGGGCATTCGCAGGTGACGCCGACTTCTCCGTCATCAAGTAAAGCGAACTCAATGATGTAATCACCGCTGCTGCCCGTGACGTGAACACTCGCGCTGCTTTCATCCACGTGTTGCAGCTTCAGCCGTTGACGATGCGTAAAATATGCCCTGCCGCGCTGCGTCACGGTTGAACCGGCACGTCGTTCGAGGCTAGGCAGATTGAGCGCCGCCACGATGCGCGGCGCGGGCTTCGCGGAGTAAGAAATGAGGTTCTTGCTGCTGGAACTTTGTCGTCCCTTCAACCAACGGGCTTTCGCAGCATCCGCTATACTTTGTCTAAGTTCGCCTGATATTTTTCGTTTCATTCAGTTTGATAAAGTAAGACGTGTCCTTTGCTGTCAGATCAAAGGATATTAAAGCGTCGCCGCTGGAATAGATAAAGTGACGCAAGTGATAGGTTAAACAGAAACTGTTTTGATTTAATCAGTAATTTACTCGGAAGCGTATTTTGCAACAAGGCTGCCGGGTCAAAAGGCGGGCATACAACTTATCCACATAGCCCCCAATGCTAGGGCGGTTGCCGCCTTCAACAAGCGCAAATAAACGCGCCAGTCTAAAGATTGCCTGTATGCGGCTTCACTACAGACAAAATAAAAGTACCCCTTCATTTCCCTGCCCTGTTTGTCACTTGTTACCATCACGTCATGAAAATCGTAGCCTTGAGCGATACGCACTCGCGCCACAACCAACTTGCCGTACCCGACGGCGACATCCTGATTCACGCGGGCGATGCAACCATGAGCGGCAGCTTGAATGAAATCGCTGTATTCAACGCCTGGCTCGGTACGTTGCCGCATTCAGTCAAACTCTTTTGCGCGGGCAATCACGACTGGCTGTTTGAACGCGAACCGAACCTCGCGCGCAGCCTGCTGACCAACGCGACCTATTTGCAGGATGAACTGATTGTCGTGAATGGACTGCGGATTTATGCTTCGCCGTGGCAGCCGCGTTTTTTCGATTGGGCATTCAATCTGGATCGCGGCTTGCCGCTGCGGCGCAAGTGGGACTTGATTCCCGATGACCCCGATGGCTTGGATGTGCTGGTCACGCACAGTCCGCCCTTCGGCATCCGCGATCAAAATCCGAACGGCGAACATTGCGGGTGTGAAGAACTGCGCGCGGCGGTTGAGCGCGTCAAACCGCGCCTACATATCTTCGGCCACATTCATCAGGGCTACGGCGAACTGGTTTATGAAGGGACGCGCTTCGTCAATGCCTGCAACTGCAATGAACAGTATCAGCCGCTCAACGCGCCGCTTGTGTTTGAACTTGAGCCGAAGTGAAGAAAGAAATTATGGAAACAGATCAACTCAAACTCGCTACGGACTTGCTCGGCGTCGAAGCCGCGTGGTTGCAAGCCTTCGACGTGACCGACCCGTTCAATGACGAATTGCGGCTGACGGGCTATCTCTGCCAAAAGCCCGATCATCGTTACGGCGCGCTGGCCTTGCTGACCGTTGGCGACGAACTCGTTCCGCAACGCATTTGGGCTACGCCGAAGCTGCATTATCCGTTTGACCGCGCGGGTACGTTTCGCTTCCCTGCCCTGCGCCGTATTCATCTGTATGAAAAGCTCGATGGCACGAACGTGTTGAGTTATCGCTATCATGACGTCAGCGGCGCGTGGCGGACGAGTTTCAAACTGCGGTTGTCGCCCGTGATTCGCAACAGCCGCTGGGGAGCCTTTCTCGACTTGTGGCGCGAAATGATAGAGCGGCATCCGGCGATTCCGGCACTGGTCGAAGCCAATAACTGTCATATCAGTTTTGAATTGTATGGCGCGCGCAATACGCACCTGATCGCTTATGAAACCGACTTGGCCGTAGCCACACTGTTCGGCGTGCGCGACGACGGCAGCGTCATTCCGGCGCATCGGCTTACGTTGCACGACGTACCCGCCGCAACACTCTTGGGCGAAGTCTCAGGCGCTGATGATCCGGTCGCGCGTTACAACGAGATTCGCGCCGAGATCGAAGCGCGCAACCGTCCCGCCGACGAAGAAAAGATCAGCGGCAGCGAAGGCATGATCTGGTACGTCGAGCAGCCCGATGGCACGTTCGTGTTGTTCAAATGCAAGCCCGAATCGGTCGAAGCGATTCACTGGGCAGCGGGCATCAACAAAGCCGTAGTCTTGGCGACGTGTTGGAATTTGTTGGAGACGCAGGATGAATTGAATTACGAGGCGCTCGTGCCGCTGTTGCTCGAAGAATACGACGCCGAAGAAATCGCAGGCTATCGCACGCACATTGACGCTTGCATCGCACAGGTGAATGACGCCCTCGCTTATCAAGCCCGCGTGCTGGCGGCTTACCGCGCGATAGGCTTGTCATTGAGTACGCACAAGTCTGAAGTGATGCGCGCGCTGGCACAGCAGTTCCCGCGTGGCGAAATGAAACGGGTTTACAGCGTGATTGCGCGCTCAGAGAATGGGATGCCGCGCTAGTTTTGCGCTTGAGAAGAATCGCCGTAAACTTTCGGCAAAGGAGACAACGTTATGACGCAGGAAACCCAGAACGAACAAACACTTGCAATGCTCGACGAAGCATCGGAAGGCATCACCGCGCTTTTTGAAAAGTACGGCGTAACCGAAGCAGACATGGAAGAGGCTTTGGAAAAAGGCGCGCAAATCACGCTCGCCCAAATGTGTCCCGAATTAGCCAAACAGGTGGCCTAAATGGAACGAGTTTTCCTTGATGCAAATGTAGTGTTGGATGGATTGGTTTCGCGCTGGAGCGCCAGCCGCGCCGTGCTGATTCTGTGCGCCGTCCGTGCGTTGCGGTTGGTCGTGGCGGAATTCGTCGTCAACGAGATTGAGAATGCGCTGTTAGTCATCGCGCAGTCTGACCGATTCACGGAACAGGAAATCAATCGCATGATTGAGGATTACGAAAAGTTCATGCGCATTGCCGCGCCGGAAATCATCACAGTGGCTGAGAGCAAGTCGCTCTTTCAACCAGCCTCTATCATTCATCACGTTCACGATGTGCCAGTGCTGGCGGCGGCTTTGAAAGCCCAACCTGATTGTTTGCTTTCACTCAACCAAAAACATTTCAGCCCTGAAATCGCCCAACGAACTGGACTGCGAATTCAAGACCCGCTTGAATACTTGCGTAGCCGACTCGCCAGTTAGTGCAGCCTGTCTTACCGCTTTCGCGCCTCTTCGATTTTGCCGGTCATCATTTGCACGAAATCTTCGCGTGGATTGAAGCCTGCCTGACGAAAGGCGATTTCGCCTTTGCGGTCAAACACCATCGTCGTAGGAATCGAACTCACGCGGAAGTGGTCTTCGAGGTGTTCGGCGTAACCCATCGTCAATTTGAATTTATGCTGCCTGACAAAAGGCGCTACTTCGTCGCGTTCTTCGTCAGTGCTTAAAGCTAAGAAAACTACTTCGGCATCGTCTTTGTATTTCGCCGCCGTCTTTTCGAGCATCGGCAACTCGGTCAAACAAGGCCCGCACCACGTAGCCCAAAAATTCAGCACGACAACTTTGCCCGCGTAATCAGCCAGCTTGAACGTCGAACCATCCATGCGTGTGAGTTTGAATTGCAGCGGATCAACCACGCCCGCGTTCACATCAGAACCGTTCAATTTCGTCAGGTGTTCTTCGTGAACTTTGCTGAAAGCGTCATACGCCTTGAGCAACTTGTCGCCAAGTCCGTTTTCAGAGCCGTACTTGCTCGTGTGCAACTGCGCGAGCTTGCGGCGCAGCGACTTGCGATCAATGTCGTCTTCGGTGATGACTGATACGGCAAAGGCCAAGAGGTATTGTTCGAGCGCTTCGTCAATAGCCTTGCGGCGTTCGGCGAGTTCGCCCAGCACGGCGGCGGCACCGGCGAGCCGTGCGAGTTGATAGCTTTTGCTCGCATCATTTTTCGCCGCGCCGTCATTGTTGAGATCGGCTTGTACCCGCGCGCGCAACAAATAAACCGAAGCCAGACTGCGATGCTTGCGATCATCCCATTGCGCCTGGCTATAACGCCCCGGACGCCCTGCGTTACTGGTGAGTTGCTCGACTTCTTTCACGAGTGTGTCGGCGTAAGTTGCGGCCTTCGCTAAGTCGCCAGTTCCCTTTCGGTCGCGCAACATCGTGACGAGGTTGGTCAACGCTTCGATGTCGTTGTTGCCGCCTTTCGCCATGCGTTCGGCGTAAACAATCGCGCTGTTGCGGTCACGCATTTCCATTGCCAGCTTGTAAAGATTACTTTCGATTTCGTTGCGGTGCGCGCTCGCGGGAAATTGTTTGAGATAGCCTTCGAGATTTTTGATGAGTTCGGTTTGGCTGCCCGCGCTGCGTTGAATGGCTTCGCGCAAGGCAGTCTCGTTGTCGGCTTCAGCAGCGGGCTTGTCTTGCGCTGTAACGGTTAAGGCTAACGCGATAACCAGCAAGCTCGTGCGTATAAATGTTTTGAAAATCATATCAATTCCCTGCTCTGCGAATTTTCACTTTTCACTTCTGCCGATCACGCCCATCATTCTGCCGACGGGTTTCTCTGCGCCGCGCTCTTTGCGGTAGCTGAAAAACAAATCGTTGCGTTCCACCGTACACAGCCCGCAATCGAAAATTTGCTCCGTCGGTACGCCAGCGTTTATCAGCAACTGGCGATTGATGAACGCCAAATCAAGATGCGCTTGTCCGGTCGGTTGACGTAGCGAAACAGCGTGGGAAGCGAATGCAAAAGCCGCCTCAAATTGCGCGATGACTTCGGGGCCGACCTCGAAATTCGGCGCTTGAATCGTAGGCCCAAAGGCCGCGATTACATCGGCGCTGCGCGTGCCGTAAGCGTGTTGCATGCGTTCAATCGTTCGTGCGACGATGCCTGCCAGCGTACCCCGCCAGCCTGCGTGAACCGCAGCAACGGCGTGCGTACGTTGATCGCCCAATAAAATCGGCATGCAATCAGCGGTTTGAATCGCCAACAACGTGCGCGGCAACGCGGTCGTGAGTGCATCACAAGTCGTCGGTTCGGTTTGCGCTTCATTCACTATCGTCACGTCAGCAGAATGGATTTGCTTGGCCGTGACCATCGGCCAATCGCTGATACGCAAAGCGTCGAGCAAGCGACGACGATTTTCACGGATGTTGTCGGCGCTGTCCTGATTGAAATTGCCGAGGCTCAACGCGGCTTCAGGTAACGGACTCACGCCGCCCACGCGCGTAGTGAAAGCGTGCGTGAAACCCGCGCGTTCGAGCGGTTCGCAAACCAAAAGATGAATTATCGCCTCATCAAGCAAGATGGGGCGGAAAACAAAATCATTCATGCAAAATATAACTTCATGGTCGTAGGCATTGGCGTAGACATCGTTGACATTCCGCGCCTGGTCACGGCTTTAGCGCAACCGCACGGCGAACGTTTGCGCAAGCGCATATTCACCGAACAGGAGATCGCTTATTGCGAACAAACCGCGCGTAAAGAAGAACGTTATGCCGCGCGTTTTGCCGCGAAAGAGGCTGCGCGCAAGGCCATCGGAGCCGCTGTGCCAGTTCGGGCGTTAGGTTGGCACGAAGTCGAACTCATCGCAACCGATGAAGGCGCACCGCAATTGGCCTTTCACGGACGCGCCGCCGAACTCATAAAACAGCTTGCCGTTACCAGCGCGCACGTCTCGCTCTCACACGCGCACGAACAGGCCATCGCCTTCGTCGTGCTTGAGCGGAACTGAAACGACGTAGCGCAGACTTCAGTCTGTGACCCGTTGTGTGGACTTTAGTCCGCGACACAATTTTAGCAATCAAAAATACTGGCGAAAACACTGGCGGACTAAAGTCCACACAACGGGTCACAGACTGAAGTCTGCGCCACAAAGGGAAGGGAACTTTGCCGAAACTCATCAAACAATTTTTAATCAGTTTGTTATTGGCGCAAACCATCGTCGTTGCGTCTTTTGCTCAGACGCGCGGCTTGCAACTCAATCAACTCAGCGCGATGCGCGAAGCCGCCGATGCCCAGATTTCGCCGGACGGCAAGCAGATTGTATTCGTCGTCAGCGAAACCGCGCCTGATCGTTCGCGCAGCCTGCGTCGTTTGTGGCTTGTCAGCCCGCAGGGCGGGGAAGTGCGCCGCCTGACGAATGACGACGCCAGTGAAGGCACGCCTCGCTGGTCGCCCGACGGCAAATGGATTGCGTTCGTTTCAAACCGCGACAAGCAATCGGGTTTGTGGGTGGTGGCGGCAACGGGCGGTGTTCCCAAATTGGTAACGCACCTATCTCGCTCGAACTTTTATTTGACGCACGAAGGCGAGAGTTTCACTTGGTCGCCCGACTCTAAGCGCATAGCGTTTGTTTCATCGAATGAGATTATCAAAACCGCCGAGCAAACAATGCCTGAAGTTAAGCCCGTCGCCGCCGAAACGCCGACCAGCACGGCGTTGAACGGCATCCCCGAACAGTTGCGTCGTCCGTTGACGCGCGCTGAAATTGACAAGCTGCCGCCTGAAGTCCGCGAAATGATTTTGCGTGCGCAAGGCCAAGCCGTTGCCAGCGTAGGCGCAACCGCTAAAGCAACGGTGGTTGCGCCGGTTGAGAACACGTTGCCGGTCAGCGAACTGTTGAGCCAAAAAGATGACGACCCGCGTGTGATTACGCGGCTGCAATATAAATCGCGCACATCATTTTCTGATGTGAAGTCCTCACATATCTTTTGGGCCGATGTCGAAACCGGGCAACTGAAACAACTCACCAACGGCAATTATGTTGAGCATTCACCGCACTGGTCGCCCAAAGGCGATGAGATCGTGTTCGTCTCAAATCGCGGCACTGATCCTGACAAGGTCAATAACACAGATATTTATGTGGTGAACGTCGCTTCGCACGACGTTCGCCAACTTACCAAGACGCCGGGCTGCGAATGGATGCCGGTGTTTTCGCCCGACGGCAAAGATATTGCTTACACGGCGACGAAACGCGCGATCACTACGATTGACAGTGTTGCCGAAGACAACCACTTGTTTGTCATTGCGGCAACTTCTACTACAGCGGGGCAGGGAAGTGATGCCCGCGAGTTGAACAAAGAACAAGACCGGCGCGTCGGTTCATTCAAGTGGTCGCACGATGGCGCGTTCGTGTTGTTCACCGCAGGCGATCATGGCAAGACGATGTTGTATCAAGCCAATCGCTTGAGCGGCCCGCGCCAGTTGCTTGATTACAACGGGCAGATGTCGAGCTTTAGCATTGCCAAAGACGGCACGTTGGCGATGACGATTAGCGACCCGACGCATCCGTCTGAAGTTTATGCGACGCGCACGCCGGGCAAGTTCGAACCCGTCACGAAGCTCAATGAAAAGTGGCTCGGCACGTTCACACCGGTTGCGCCGCGCGAGATCAAATTCACGAACGATGGAATGGAAATTCAAGGCTGGCTTTATGCGCCGGTGAATGTAGACGAGAGCAAAAAATATCCGTTGGTGCTTTCGATTCACGGCGGGCCGCATGGCATGCACGGCTTGGCTTTCAACACGAACGCGCAACTTTGGGCAGGGCAGGGAATTGCTACGTTGCTCGTCAATCCGCGCGGCTCGTCGGGTTATGGGCAAAAGTTTTCTGACGGATGCGTCAACGATTGGGGCGGCGGCGATTACCGCGATTTGATGAAAGGCGTTGATGAAGCCCTCGCGCGCTTCAAGTTTCTCGACGCTGATCGCTTAGGCGTGACGGGCGGCAGCTATGGCGGATACATGACCAACTGGGTCGTCACGCAAACCAATCGTTTCAAGGCGGCGGTGACAGCGGCGAGCTTGTCGAACCTCATCAGCTTTTATTCGACTTCGTTGTATCAGGATTTGATTCACGCCGAGTTCAACGGCTTTCCGTGGGACAACTACGAATTGCTGTGGGAGCGTTCGCCGCTCAAGCACATCAAGAAAGCGCAAACGCCTACGCTGATCATTCATGGTGAGCAGGATCACGACGTACACATCACGCAGGCCGAAGAGTTTTATACGGCGCTGAAAATGCGTGATGTAGAAACCGTCTTCGTTCGCTATCCACGCGAAGGGCATGGTTTCACCGAACCCGCGCATCGTTTCGATCAAACGGCGCGGACGCTTCTCTGGTTTGAACGATTTCTAAAAACGGCAAAATAAATGAAATCAAAAGGCAAAAGGCAAAAGGCAAAAGGCAAAAGTGTGGAACTTTCTCTTTTCCATTTGGGAAAAGTTGGAAAGTCGAAGTTCTTTATTTTTGCCTTTTGCCTTTTGCCTTTTGCCTTTTGCCTTGTCAGTTACCAGCGCAGTTTATCTCTCAATCAAAGTTAATCGTGACTGTCGTCAAATTTCCCCAACCAGTGAGACCGATTACGCCGCGCTTGCCGCAGGGCAGGGAAGCGGAGGTTCGTTCACTCGTACCGGATTCAACCGACGCGCGGCTCTCATTGCGTGTCGTGACGTGGCTTGAAATCGTTTCGGTGTTGGGTTCGGTGTTGCTGGCGGTGTGGGCGCTGGTTCCGATCTATCCGCAAAGCCGCTGGACGATGCTTGTGCCTGGGGCGCTGGCGGTTTGGTTGGTTCTCAACTCGCAACGGCTGCGCGGCGAATCGTGGCACGACGTAGGCTTTCGCACGGAAGGTTTCGGGCGCGCCTGCAAGCTGTTGGCCTTGCCGATGATGCTGGCGATTGCGGTGATGTGTGCGATTGGTTGGAAGTTGAATTCGTTTCAACGCAGCACGCACTTCACGCTCAATCTTTTCATCGTGCCGCTCTGGGGCATTGTGCAGCAATACATCACGCAAGGCTTTCTCTATCGGCGCGTGCGTTCGCTGTTGGTGCAACCGCAAACGTCACCTCTCGAACAACGCGCGCAGGCACGCAAAGCCATTTGGTTGAGCGCGGCTTGTTTTGCGTTCGTGCATTTGCCAAATCCTACGTTGACGTTGCTGACGTTGGCGGCGGGGCTGCTGTGGTCGTGGGTTTATGAACGCGCACCGAATCTGTGGGCGCTCGGCTTATCGCACGGCATCTTGAGTTTGGTGTTGATGCACTCAATGCCCGCGTGGTTTTTGCAGAGCATGAGCATTGGCTACAAACACTTTTTGTATCAGAAATTTTGAGAACAGTTGTCGGTTGCCGGTTGTCAGTTGTCGGTTCGCTAATTTTGTTGTTCGCGTTTATTTGAATGTGAGCGATGAGTCAGTCAACTGGCAACTGGCAACTGGCAACTGGCAACCGGCAACCGATGCCCGATAATTTCATCGAAAAACGCAAAGAGAGTTGGCGGCGGCTGGAAGAACTCACCGCGCAAGCCCGCAGCACGCGCGGCTTGCGACTGCTTGCGCGTCACGAAGTCCGTGAGTTGGGGCGCAGCTATCGGCGCGCGGCTTCTGATCTGGCGATTGCGCGGGTCGAGTCGCGCGATACGCGGTTGATAAGTTATTTGAACAACCTGGTGATTCACGCGCACGGATTGATTTATCGCGCAGAAGGGAAGGGCTTCAGCGGCATCAAGGAATTCTTCCGCGATGAGTTTCCGGCGACGGTGCGGGCGACAAAAAAATATACGTTGACGGTGATGGCGGTCTTTATGGCGCTGGCGATTTTTTCGGGCGCGGCGACGTGGCGCAACGACGACTTTGCGGAGTTCTGTTATTTGAATTCATCAGCCATCAACGACGTGAAAACGGGGCGTGAATGGTGGAAGGCGCTGAACAATTACGCGCCGTTGGGTGCGGCGCAAATTATGGCTAACAACATCGGCGTCGCCTTGCGCACCTTCGCCGTCAGCGTGATTCCGGTGGTGGGAACGGTCGAAGCCTTGCGGCCTACGGCGTTGCAATTCGGTGCGATCAACGCGCTGGCGATTAAATACCGGATGAAGCAAAAGCTATGGGGCTTCGTCGCGGGGCACGGCGTATTGGAATTTGCCGCGATCTTTTTGGCCGGAGCCGCCGGGCTGATGTTGGGCTGGGCGTTGCTCGCGCCCGGCGAACGTACGCGGCACGAAGCGCTGCTCGAAAAGGGCGGACAAGCGATCAAGCTGTTGGCGGGTACGGTTCCGATGCTGGTGATTGCTGGAACGATTGAAGGCTTTATCTCACCTGCGCCGTTGCACTGGGGCTACAAACTCGCCGTGTCGTTGATTACGGCAATTGGGCTGGCGGTTTATTTGACGAAACCTGACAGCCGCGTGAAAAGGGAGCAGGGAACTGCGTAGCGGCTGTGTTATGCTGCGCGGCGTTGCACAACTCGAAGAAGGATTCTGAACTTATGAATAACCACTCAACGCATTTGACCATTTTGACCAAGAACAGCCTCTTCTCGTTTCTCGGCATCGTCAAAGCCGAACTCGTCGAAGACATGGACGACATCGAAATGGACGGCGCAGAAATCAAGGTCAACGGCAAGCACATCATCGCCATCGTCAAACACGACCCGCGCGAAGGCCAACCGTTCCTGAAACAATTCGACACCGGCGGCGAAGCGCTGAAATCGTATGAAGACGCGATCACAACCAGTCTTGATCGGGGTTGGAGCGTCGTCTATCGCGGCTTGCCGATGTTCGGCTAGAGGCAAGACTGTTTCTTTGTCGCAACGTTTTCCAGTGATATTTCCACAGGCTGTGGAAAACTTTATCCCGCGAATTCTGCCTGACCCGTTCGCCTCAGCGCGTTGTAAGCCAGCAAGAGCAACGCAATCCAAACTAAATCAGATAGCAGCAAATGCACGAGTTGCAACCAGATCGGCGCGTGCAATAACAGGTTCACGAGTCCTGCCAGCAACTGTCCCAACACTAACGCAATCAAGGCGGTGCTGAATCGTTTAACGATCTCGCTCGGCTGATGTTTGCGCGCAATGACGGCGACGAATACCAGCCAACCGCTCACGGCCAACGCGATGAAGGGATGATAAAACCGCAAACGAATCAGGATGTGCGAAGTCGGTGAAAGGTCTTGCCGCAAGCCTTCAGCGAGCGAAGTCACAGGAAATAACGTACCGCCCAGTGCCGTCACGGCTCCGCTCACGCCGAGCAAAAGCATGCCTAACAGCGCCAGCCCAAACCACCACTTCAATTTTTTGTCGGCGAGTGCAGGGAAGTTCGCTTCGTTATTCGATGGGTTCGATTGCGTCGCCAGCCAGGCGGTCAGCGTGAGCGCGCCGACCAGCAAAAACGTATTCACCAAATGCCCAGACATCCACAGGCCGCGCGCGATTGATTTGTTTTCTGCCACGTATTCAAACAGCACCAAGCCCGCGCCGATCAGGGCTTCCATCAACATCAAGACCAGCGAAGCGAACGCCGCGCGCCTTACGTTATGCTTGCGCGGAAAAGCGCGAAACGCCCAGACGACCAATGCCACGACCAACAACAGGGCGATGCCGCTGGTCGCGCGGTGCGAAATTTCGACGAGCGTTTTTAGCGAAGGCGAGCGCGGAATGACTTGTCCGTTGCACAGCGGCCAATGGCTGCCGCAACCTGCGCCTGAACCTGAAGCGCGTACGAACACGCCCCATACGATGACGAGCAGGTTGAAAGCCAAAACGAACCACGAAAAACGCGCAAAGCGAGAAAGATGCATGAATGATTTCCTCAAGATGAAACTGCACTCGTTGAATTCAAATGACAGCATAACACCGTGACAACTTCCCTGCTTGGCAACGGTAGCGCAACCTCGCCAAGGTTGCGCCATTCCAACCGCAAACCTTTGTGATCCGAAGAGCGCAATGCCGAAAGCGCAACCTTGGCGAGGTTGCGCTACCGTTGCTATCTCGTTAAAGCTGCGATTGAACTTATAGCAAGCCACGGCTATGCTACGCCGCGTTTTGCGCTGAGTTCTGCGCAACGCCTTCAACTCACTTTTCACCATTTCAAATTCAAGTCGTTTTTTTGCTGGAGGAAGCCCAATGACCCAGGGAATCAGGAGCAACGTGCGCTGGCACGTGTGTGCCCTGCTCTTTTTTGCGACGGTCGTGAATTACATTGACCGTCAGGTGCTCGGTACGCTCGCACCTGAGTTGCAGACCAAGATCGGTTGGTCTGAATCGGATTACGCCAACATCGTGATTGCGTTTCAGGTGGCTTACGCCGTGATGTTTTTGGTGTGGGGCGGCGTGTTAGATCGCATCGGTGTGAAGCTGGGCTTTGCGATTGCCATCGTGTTGTGGTCGGTGGCAGGCATGTCGCACGCCTTTGCCGCCAGCGCGATTGGGTTCAGCGTCGCGCGGTTTTTTCTGGGCATTGGCGAAGCCGCCAACTTCCCCGCTTCGCTCAAAGCTGTCGCCGAATGGTTTCCCAAAAAAGAGCGAGCCTTGGCGACCGGCATATTTAACGCGGGCACGAACGTCGGAGCGATTCTTGCTCCGGCGACGGCGCTTTATCTTTCGGCAAATTTCGGTTGGCAGAGCGCCTTTCTTTTTACCGGAGCCGTCGGCCTGCTCTGGCTGATTTGGTGGTGGGCCTATTACCAAAAGCCCGAAGACCACCCGAAGATTTCTGAATCTGAATTCAATCACATCCGCAGTTGCGAACCGGAAGAAGTTGGCAGTACCACGCCGTGGCTGCCGTTGCTGGGACTTCGGCAAACCTGGGCTTTCGCTTTCGGCAAGATGCTGACCGATCCGGTCTGGTGGTTTTATCTGTTCTGGTTGCCGAAATTCCTCGGCAAAAACTACGGCATTAAAGGTACGGCGCTGATTCCTTTTCTCACGGTGGTCTATCTCATCGCTGACGTAGGCTCAGTCGGCGGCGGCTGGATTTCTTCGGCGCTCATCAAGCGCGGCTGGACGGTGAACAAAGCGCGCAAGACGACGATGTTTGCGTTCGCCGCCATCATGCCGCTCGTGACGCTGGCCTATTATTCAACCAATGTGTGGACGGCGGTTATTTTGATTGGCATTGCGGCGGCGGCGCATCAAGGCTGGTCGGCGAACCTGTTCACGCTGACATCTGACATGTTCCCGCGCAAAGCGGTCGGGTCAGTCGTTGGCATCGGCAGTTGTGCCGGAGCCATCGGCGGCATCCTGTTGCCGCTTTATATCGGCAAGGTGCTTGATGCTGACCCGACTCGTTATCTGCCGATGTTCATCATTGCGGGTACGGCCTATCTCATCGCGTGGTTTGTCGTACACGCACTCGCACCCAAACTGGAGCCTGCCAAAATTGATTGAAGTATGTATCGCGTCACTTTGAGCTTGTTGTTCTTGGGCTGCCTGACGACCGCGCTTTTCGCTCAGACGGAATTAGACGTGGCCGAACGCAATCGTTTGCGCGAACTCTTGCGCATTTCGGCTACGTCTGAGTTTTCGCAACAACTCAAAGCTCCGCTGCCCGCGCAATCCACTTATCGAATTTTCCTCGGCTTCGGGCTGGATTTTGAGACGCACAATAACTTCGTGCGTTGGCTGGAAGCGTGGAATCGTAAGCAAGGGACTCGCTATGCCAAGCTCGAAATCACCGAAAACATTCAGCAAGCTCAAATCGTAATCGCGCGCTTCCCCGGCGACGAGACCATCGTTGACGTGACCAGTTACGCATTGAAAACCGGGGACGGTGTTTACGATAAAACCAACACGCAGCGCGAACATTACACGGCGGTCTTTTCTTATGTGTTGCTGCCGTTGAAAACTGCGCCGCTCCATTTGCAAGCCGTCTGGCGCAATCAGATGCAAGCCAAACGAAACGCCAAAGAAATCCGTGCGACCGAAAACGGCAGTGAAGCAGGCTGGCAATTGCGTAATGCGCTGTTCGATTTGCTCAGGCGCAGCAACAAACAGCTACGATAAAAGCCAAAAGGCGGAGACGTTAGAACAACGCATCCGCCTTTTGGCTTTTGGTTTTGGTGAAGGGATGTTTACGGCTTGCTGCTATTCGCCACGTCCGAAGCCGTCTTGTATTTCTCCTTCTCTTTCTCGCGGTCAACATAGCGAATGCCCTTGTTCATCCATTCGGGTGACGGAGCGCCTTTGAGTTTGTGGTCAAAAAATTCCTGCAAGCGGCGCGTGTAATCCTTCTGATTTTGGCGTTGCCGCAAGCCGTGTTTCTCGCCGTTGTAATTGAACATGTAAACCTCTTTGTTCAAACGGCGTAGCCCCAAGTAATACTCAATGCCTTGATACCACGGCACGGCGTCGTCTTCGTCGTTGTGCAACATCAAGATCGGAGTTTGCACGCGGGTTACGTGAAAGATCGGCGAGTTCTCAAAGAAGCGCGGTTGCTGTTCCCACAGGCTGCCGCCGATGCGGCTTTGCGTGTGTTCGTATTGCGCCTGACGCGGCAAGCCCGTGCCCCAGCGAATGCCGCTGTAAGCACTGGTCATATTCGCCACCAACGCGCCGGGCGCAGCCGCCTTGAAACGATTGGTTTGCGTAACCATGTATGCAATCTGATAGCCGCCCCAACTGTGGCCCTGAATGCCGATGGCGTCTTCGTTGACGAAGCCTTTGTCCACCGTGGCCTGAATCGCAGGCAATACGCATTTGAGCGCGCTCTGTCCGGGATAGCCGATGGTGTAAACGATGTCGGGTTGCAACACGAGATAGCCGTTGCTGGCATAAAACGCCGGGTTGATCGAAGTGCCGGGCGACGGATTCACAAAACGATGCACTCCGTCTGACAGCTTTTCGTAGATGTAAACCATCAGCGGATATTTTTTGTTCGGGTCGAAATTATCCGGCTTGATGAGCGACGCCGTGAGGGCTACGCCGTCAGTGTTTTTGAAGCGAATCAGTTCAGCCTTGCCCCACGTGTACTTTTCTTTTTGCGCGCCTTCGTTGGTGGCTTTCTTGAGCGACTTGAATGACGAGTCGGTGACGCTCACGTCAGGGAACTCGTCAAAGCGCGAAGCCGTCAGCATCAGCACGTCGGCGTCTTTGGCTTTGGTGGGAGCCGCGAAATTCTTCGCGCCCATCATGAGTTTTTCAGGTTGAGCGCCATCAATCTTGTCGCGGTAAAAGCCCGTGTCGCGCGTCCATTCGTTTTCGGCGCGCAGCAACAGCGGCTTGGCGGGATCAACGAAACGTTCTTCGTTGTCGAGCCTGACGTAACGAAACTCGATCTTCTCTTTGCGGCCTACACCATCGGTCAGGTTCTTCGCCGACGAACCGTCCGGCGCGATTTGCCATACGTCGTATTGGTCGTAAAGCAAAACATACTTGTCATCTTTGACCCAGCCGGCGCTGCCATAAGGGGGCGGCGTGTCTGGATGATCGTCATCTTCCTGCCAAAAGGCTACGCCCAGTTTGTCGGTCAGGTTGGTGATTTTGCCGTCGGGCAGCGAGAGGGTGTTCCAATGCTTGCCGTCATAAAACAGCCCGTATTTGCCATTGGGCGAAAGCAATACGCCGCCGCGCGCGGCCTTGAGCAAAGGCTTGCGCGAACCATCCAGCGTGTTGACGAGATACACATCGCTCTTGCCGCCGAAAGATTCATAGCCAATCAGAATGCGATAAGCGCGATCATCGGTACCGAGAGCGACGAGGCCGTTGCGCGCAGGCGTGACAGATTCCATCGTCTCATCAGCCAGTTGCACGAATTTCTTATCCGCTACGTGATAGACCGCGCGATAGGTGCGATTGAGTTCCTGAGTGGCGCGCACCTTTTGCATCGGTTGAATGTAATCGTCTTTCCAATGCCATAGGTCTACGACTACCTTTTCACTGGCAGGCGCTTCGTCGGCTTCTTTCTCAGGTTCGGGCGGAGGTGCGACGCCTAAAAACAAACGGCTGCCGTCTTGCGTGAAATTCATCCCGCCGCGTTCGCTGATGACCATGCCTGAACGGAATCCGACGATGGTGTTCGAGACGATTTCAGCAGCTTTCGCATCTTTTCCTTCTGCGCGCTTCCAGTGATAAATCTTGAACTGCGGTTGTTTCGCACCCGCGTCGTCGCGGTCGCTGAAGAAAGCCATTTGCGTTTGGTCTTCGTCCCACGTCAGCCGCGTATATTTGCCTTTGCCCGCGAGCAATTCAGTCGCGCCGTCAGTGCCCGGCGTAACGGCAAACAGTCCGTTCTTTTCTTCGGCCTTCGCCGACATGGTGTAAAGCAACGCCTTGGCATCTTTGCTGAAGCTGTAATCCAGCGCGTCAGTGAACGTGCGTTCTGTGCCGTCGCTCAACTTACGCAACACCAAATCAGTGCCGTACTCCTTGCGTGCGCCGCGTGAGGCTCCCGCAGCGCCCGGCGCTGCGCCACCACGACGTTGTTGAAAGTCTTCACCGTCATCGTCATTTGGTTTCGGTGCGTCAGCGTTGGCTTCGGGTTTCTTTTCTTCGGGCTTGGCTTCGAGTTGATAGGCCAGCCAGCCTGCGCCGTCTTCGGGGACTTGAAAGCCTTTGACTCGCTCGACGCGCGTCACTTGCCCCGTAGCCAGATCCATAATGCCTATCGCATTTTTCGGCATCGCGTCAGGCGCTTTCTTTTCTTTGCGGGCTTTCAACACGTCGGCTTTGAGCGGTTCGATGGTGAAGACGGCGAAGCGTGCATCTGCCGTGAAGAAAGGCCGTCCGATGCGTCCTTGCGCGGCGAATATGGTTTGCGCGGCGGCAGGATCGGTAATGTCAGGCGGCGGAGCAGGCGGACGCCAACCACGCGGTGCGCGCCATTCTGAGCCGGTGGTGAGATTCTTGATGATGACTTCGCCGTCGCCGTCTTGCGGCAAAGCGGCGTAACCCAGCCACTTGCCGTCGCGCGAAAGCGTGGTGCCGCTGATCGAACGCCAAGCGTCGTAATCTTGATGCGTGAGCGCGCGTTTGGCCTGTGCGGTAGCCGTAGCCTGTTGCGCTTGTTGCGCCAGTTGCGGATGCCCCGCCAACCAGGTGACGGCTAAACCAAACATTAGGGCGACGCTCAACAGGCGTGCCTTTCTAAAACGAACGAGATGCGACGACATAAAGCGATCCTTTCTTTCTTTTAGGTCTTTTACGTGAAAATGGTCGGTAATTTTGAAAAGGGAAGTAGTTGCCCGCACACCAAGACGCGCGAGCGCCATCTTACGTTGCAGGAATTCAGCCTAATAATTCGACTGGTCTGAGGCAAGCAATTCGCTATAATGCACAGGTCTTTTGGCTGTCCGGTGCGCGTCAGCCAGATCAATCATTGAGGTAAGTATGGAAGAGCAAAACGGTTCCCCCGAAGGCAGAATGCGCGTGTGGCGTTACGTAGTCATGCTGGTCGTTGTCCCTGCCTTGATTCCGATTGTCTGTTTGTTTTTGCAACAAAGCGGCTGGACCAGCATCAATCTCACCATTGTCGGTTCGATCTTTGCGGGCTATTGGATCGGCGTGATGATCGTCTTGTGGCGTGCGCTGCGTGCGCGCGGAGCCGGGCATGCCGTGCGACTGGCTTCACCGTTGATCGAACTTACCCTTAATCAGGAAGCCCGCGACCGGCTGCATAGCCTCGCCGACAATCGCCAGCAAAAACTCAGTGTGGCCGCCTTTGAATTGCTTGACCGCCAGCTTCCGCGTTTTGAACAAGCCGAAGACCGCGACCGCGCGCTGATTGACAACGAACACTTGCGCCAACAGGCCGGACAAGGCGTTTTTCTCGTCGCCGTCACCAATGAAATTTTGCGCCGGTTGTTAATACTCAGTGGCGCTTATGAAGAAGACCGGCAGGAATGGCGTCAACACATCAACGACACTGCCGTACGCATTGTGAGCGACGCGCTTGATCGCACAACCGAACAGCCTTCATAGAAGACCGGACACTTACGCAGAAATTAGCCGCAGAGGCACCGAGCGATGAAAAGAGTTTCACCAAACTTGTGAAATCTCTCTGTGACTTTGTGCCTCTGTGGCAACTATTCTTGCGTTTTGCGTAAGTCTTAAAAGTGCTTACGCCGCTAAAATCTCAGCCAACTTGCTTTCATCCACTTCGCCTGTTGTAGCAATGAGCCGCGCTGCTTCATCGCATTTTTCCTGAATCGGATGTCCTGCGTGGCCGCGCGTCCACGTCCACGTGACGCGATGGCCTTGCGCGGCTTTATCCAGACGCGCCCAAAATTCGTGATTGGTTTTGCGCTTGAACAGCTTGTTCATGGTTTTGACGACGTATTGCGAATCGGAGACGACTTCGGCCTGGCAGGGTTGATTGAGAGTTTCGAGTCCGAGGCAGGCGGCGATGATCTCGGCCTGTTGATTGGTGGCGCTGCCGAGATATTCGCCTACGATTTTTTGATGACCGTTGTGTTCAAGAATGGCGACAGCTCCGGCGCGCGTGTTTTTAGTGCCGTTGCCCAAGCTGCTGCCGTCACAAACGATGTTGATTTGTTTCATAAGGGAACTTAACCGATGCGCAACTTTCTGGTGATTTTACCAAGCGAGGAAGTTTGCGGCGGGGCAGGTGCGGTTTCGGTTACAAGGCCAGCGGCAGCGCGACGGCGCTCTTGATATTTTGCGCGCAGCTTTAACGCGAAAGCCATTTCATAATTCACTGAGCGCAACGCAAGGCGCGTTTCGGCGATGAGCAATACGCTGCTGTAAAAAAGAATGATCGTACCCGCAATGCCCAACACTAGCGGCAGCCATTCGACCTGATGCGCGAGTGAGACCAACGCGAGCGTCACGGTCGAAGCGACGAACAAACCTAACGAAAGATAAAGACTGGTCAGCGAACGTTGAATCAAGCGTCCGCGTCGCGTGTGGATAGACAGTTGCCGTTCGAATTCAGCCACGCGGTCTTCGATAAAATCCACGGTGGACTCGTCGGCAGAAAGCTCTTCGATGTTCTGGCTCAACCCGCGCACGCGGTCAACGATGCGTGCCAGCCGCATCGAAGTCGAAACGATCAACGTGCCGCAGGCTGAGATCAAGACGGCAGGCACGATCATCGCGGCCAATATGCTTTGCGGATTGCTTACTTCTGGCATCGTCGCTTTTCTATGTGTGCCTGCCTAAGCCAATTGATTCACTTGTTTTGCCAGATCGAAATCTTTCTTGGTGAGTCCGCCGGTGTCGTGAGTGGTCACGGTCAGGCGCACTTTGCTCCAACTGTGTATCAAGATGTCTGGGTGGTGGTTCATCCATTCGGCCACGTCGGCGACGCGGTTGACGAAAGCCAGCGCGATCTTGAACGTCTCGAAATGATATTCGCGGTAAAGCTGTTCGCCGTCGCGCCGCCAACCGTCCAAATTGTCCAGTTGTTGGTCAATCTGGAAGTCATTGAGTTTCATCGGACTGCTCCTTCGCTAGGTCTGATTTAATGATTCAGGCACTTGGGAAAAAGCTGCCTGATGACCGTTTTGGTGGTCAAACCAAGCGCATCTTCGCACAGAGCCAAAGGCTTGCACAATAACTGATGCCTTCGTAGACTGCGGCTTAGTTCAGACCTCCTCCCATCACTCATATTGGCAGATTGGCATTCGGACTGACATTTTTTAATAGCAAGAGGAACGCTTATGGCGAAACCGGTTTCCCCTGAAAGTCGTGTTGACCGTCACCTTAATCATCGTGTCGCGCTCGACACCGTCACCCTCGTCAGCGCCTATCGCGCGATGTATGAGTCGCGGCGTATTGACGACAAAGAAATCCAACTCAAAAAGAGGAATCTGATTTTCTTCCAGATCAGCAGCGCCGGACACGAAGCCGTCACGGTGGCCGCCGGACTGTTGCTCAAGCCCGGTTACGACTGGTTTTATCTTTATTACCGCGACCGCGCGATGGCGACCTATTTTGGCATGGACGCTTATCAGCAACTGCTGGCTTCGGTGGCGGCGCGCGATGACAAGATTTCGGGCGGACGTCAGATGCCTTCGCATTGGAGCGATCCCGCGCGGCATATGATCGGACGTTCGTCCTGCACCGGCATGCAGTTCCTGCAGGCGACGGGCGCGGCTGAAGCGGGCTATCGCTATTCGCTCATCAAAGAAATCAGCGATCGCGCCGATGAATTCAAGCAGGATGAAATCGTTTATGTCTCAGGCGGCGACGGCGCGACTAGCGAAGGCGAGTTTTGGGAATCGCTCAACACGGCTTGCAACCTGAAGCTGCCGCTGTTGTATTTGATCGAAGACAACGGTTACGCCATCTCGACGCCGACCGAAGTGCAAACCGCCGGCGGCAGCATTTCGCAACTCGTGCGCAGCTTCCCCGGCTTGCACGTCGCTGAATGCGATGGCACTGACTTGCTCGAAAGTTATGACACGCTGCGCGAAGCCATCGCCTATTGCCGCGCGCGTCGCGGCCCCGCGCTGGTTCACGCGCACGTGATTCGCCCTTATTCGCATTCGCTCTCTGACGACGAATCGCAATATCGTCCAGCGGAAGAATTGCGGCTTGATGCCGAACGCGATCCGATCAAACGGCTTGAACGTTATTTGCTCGAATCAGGCACCGCGACCGAAAACGAATTGCTCGCCGTTCGCAACTCGGTTGACCACGAGGTCAACGAAGCCGCCGACCGCGCGCTCAAGGTTCCGCAACCCGACAAAGATTCAGCCAAGCTGTTTATCTATTCAGAAGACGTTGATCCGACTTCGGCGGCTTTCGACACCGAAGCGACTGCGCCCATCACTAAAGGTGAAGCCACGATCGTGGATCACATCAATCGCGTCATGCACGAAGAGATGCGGCGCAACCCGCGCATCGTCGTGCTGGGCGAAGACGTAGCCGACGCCAGCCGCGCTGAATACTTGAATCAGGTCAAAGGCAAAGGCGGCGTATTCAAAGTCACAGCGAACTTGCAGCGCGAGTTCGGCAGCGACCGCGTTTACAACACGCCGCTCGCCGAAGCCAACATCGTCGGACGTTCGTTGGGAATGGCTACGCGCGGCCTGAAGCCCGTGGCTGAGATTCAGTTTTTCGATTACATCTGGCCGGCCTATATGCAGATGCGCAACGAAATCGCACTGCTGCGTTGGCGTACGTTCAATGCATGGAAGTGCCCGATGGTCGTGCGCGTACCCGTCGGCGGTTATCTCAAAGGCGGCGCGGTTTATCACAGCCAATCGGGCGTTTCGATCTTCACGCAAATTCCCGGCTGGCGCGTAGTCATGCCCTCGACCGCCCTCGACGCGAACGGCTTGTTGCGTACCGCGTTGCGTTGCGACGATCCGGTGCTGTTTCTCGAACACAAACACCTCTATCGCCAGACTTATAACAAGAGCGCCTACCCCGACGACAATTTCATGATTCCGTTCGGCAAGGCCAAGATCGTGCGCGCGGGCTCTGACCTGACGATCATCACTTACGGCGCGTTGGTGCAACGTTCGTTCGTCGCCGCCAAACAGGCTGCGCAACAAGGCGTAGAGGTTGAAGTCATTGATCTGCGTTCGTTGAATCCATACGACTGGAACGCGATTGCCGCGAGCGTCAAAAAGACCAACCGCGTGATCGTCGTTTATGAAGATTGCCAGTCGTGGGGTTACGGCGCAGAGATCGCCGCCCGCATCGCCGATGAGTTGTTCGATTACCTAGACGCACCGGTCAAGCGCGTCGCCGCGCTAGATAGTTTTGTGGCTTACGCGCCGGATGTGGAAGACGCCACTTTGCCGCAAATCGAAGACGTGTTGCGCGCGATTGAAACGATTGCGGCGTATTGAGCAAGATGAATTCGCAACCTCATATCACAGGCGTTTTCGTAGGCGCGCAATCTGGCGCAGCGAAAACGCCTGTCGAGTCTGCGTTGCTGATTGCTGAACACGGCGCGCAAGGCGACTGCCACGCGGGCACGCATCCGTTGCGACACGTGAGCCTGTTCGCGCAGGAAGTTTTAAGCGCGATTCAACCGGACGGATTCAATGTCGAAGCAGGCCAACTCAGCGCGAACCTTTTCACTGAAAACTTATCGCTTGATGAACTGCCTGTCGGTGCGCGACTACGCATTGGCGATGTGTTGCTCGAAATTGTCGAACGCCGCAAGCCTTGTCGTTCGATCACGAAAATTGACCATCGCCTGACCAAGCGTTTGGTTGGTCAATGCGGTCAACTCGCGCGTGTCTTGCACGGCGGCGTGATTACGGTTGGCGACGCGATTGAATTCATTCCCGCCGTTCAGCTTTCAGAATTTTATTTGGCCGCCGCATAAAATCACATGGCAACTTACGCTGACCTAAGTTTAACCACGCGCCTTTTTCTCAAAGCCTATCCGTTTCATCGTTATGTGATTGACCCGTTGCCTTGTGCGCCTTTGGGTGTGCCGCTCGCGCAAGCCCGCTTCGCGTTGGTGACGACGGCGGGATTGCGCACGCCTGAACAAAGCGATTTCGATTTCACGAATAAGAAAGGCGATCCGACTTACCGCGAAATTCCGAACGACATCGCGGTCAATACATTGGTCGAATCGCATCGCAGCAATTCCTTCGATCATTCGGGCATCGAAGCCGACGCGAATCTGGCTTTCCCGCTCGACCGCATGCGCGAACTCCAGACGCAAGGCGTGATCGGAGGACTCAATCATCGGCATTTCAGTTTTATGGGTTCGATTGTCGGCCCTGCCAAACTGATCGAAGAGACTGCGCCACAAGTGGCAGCGATGCTCAAGGCCGACAGCGTTGACGTAGCCCTGCTCACGCCCGTCTGACCGATGTGCAACCAGACGGTCAGTCTGGTGCAAGCCGCGCTCGAACGCGCAGGTATCACGACGGTTTCGTTGACGCTGTTGCGCGAAATCACCACCGTTCTCAAACCGCCGCGCGCACTGTTCGTACCGTTCCCGCTGGGCTTTCCGCTCGGAGCGCCAAATGATGCCGCGCAACAACATCGCGTGATTGCCGCCGCGCTCGACTTGCTCACGCGCAACGATGTGCCTTTAATATCTGACTATGAACAACCCAACTTATCGTGAAGCTGTAGCCCCTGACGCCTCCGCCATCGTTGAATTCCAAATTTTGATGGCGCGCGAAACCGAAGAAATCGAACTCGACCGCGCGACGGTCATCAAAGGCGTCAATGCCGTATTCGCCGACGCCACGCGCGGTCATTATTTCGTCGCCGAACTCGACGGCACGGTCGTCGCTTCGTTGATGATTACGCATGAGTGGAGCGACTGGCGTAACGGCGATGTCTGGTGGATTCAAAGCGTCTATGTGATCGCCGCCGCGCGCGGCAAGGGCGTTTACAAAGGGCTTTATGAACACGTCCAGCAAATCGTCGCCGCCGATGAACACATTCGCGGCATCCGCCTTTACGTAGACACCCGCAACACCCGCGCGCAAACCGTTTATTCGCGGCTGGGCATGAACGGCGAGCATTATCAGGTGTTCGAATGGATGAAATAGTTCGCATTTACTATCAGGAGGATTTCCGATGAAGAAAAGTTACTTTGTGATTACCGCAATTTGTTTGTGCTTGAGTGAGCTGGCGTTGGCGCAATCAACCGTACCGGTCAACTTGCTCTCAAAAGATGAAAGGCGTCCGACGCCCGTCAATAGCGCCACGTTAAAAGCCACGCTGATTGATGACGCCGGGCAGGGGCATCAGACCTATCATTTTTCGATGCCGATCAAGCCGGGGGCGAACAAGGCCGTGTTGAAAGTGAAGATGGAACAATGCGGCGGCAGCGTGTCGGTTTATGTGAATACGTTTGCCAACGTCTTTCCGAGTGATTGCGACACCGCGACCAGCACGGCTAAGGGAGAGTTGAACTTTGTCGCGCGCGGGACGAAGCCTTCGTTGGTCACGATTTATGTTTCAGGCAGCGATAACGAAAAGTTTGAAGTTGACCTCAGCTTCATCGGTAAAGAAAACGATCTAAATAAAGTCGCTCCACCTGCTCCGACTCGCCCGGCGAAGAAGAAAAAAAGCCTGTAAACAGGTTGTTTTATTGAAGGGTGATAAAACAAAACATGTAACAACAGTTCGACAAATGGTTTGCGCTAACTGAAAACAACACGACGGTTCGCACCGAAATCGCCGCAGGCGTGACGACCTTCTTGACGATGGCTTACATCATTTGTGTTACGTGTTAGCCGGCTTGTTCATCCTGCGGTACGTTTACTTGAGCGATGCCTGAGCGGCGAATGAAAGCTGACAGTGCCACGATAGCGAAGCCCAAAATGAATCCGGCCAATACGTCTGTGAGCCAATGCACGCCGAGATAAATGCGACTGAATCCGATCAACAGAATCAGCAAGCCCATCGTCCACAAAATGGCCCTGCGCCACTGCGCGAAATGTTCGGCTAAGAACCACGCGGCCAAACCATACACCGTCATCGAAATCAGCGCGTGTCCGCTGGGGAAGCTGGCATTGGCGGGCAACGGAATCACCTGTTGCCACAGTTGCGGGCGCGTTCGTCCGAAAAATGCCTTGAGCGATTCACTCAACCAAAAACTGGTTAAAGCCGCTGTCATATAAATCAACGAGACACGCCGTTGCGGATGTCGCCATAACAGAATCGCCGCGAACACCGCCGTCATCGTGACCAGCGTTAGCGTATTGCCTGCGCTGGTAACGCCGATCATCGCTTGATCTAACGCGGGGCTAGCGGCGCTGTGAACCCAGCGGCTGATTTGTTCGTCGAGTGGTTGCCAAAATGGTGCCCAGAAAAGTGAGAAGCTCATGATATTTTCAGTTTGTTTGGGTGAGATGCCTGCGCAGCTTACACCAAAACTGAATAAGCTGAACTTGGCATTCAATTTCCCGAACGTGCATGGCTATTGCCTATTCTTTGGAGCTGACGATAAGCTGCCAATCAATGCATTGGTCTCAACCACTCACTCAATTCAAACAACCATTCGTTCTGCTTTTTGAACTGGCGATGGTCTTGGTTTGGTCAGCTTCACTGATCTTTGCGCAAGCTGTGCCCAAACGCCTCTCGTTAATCGAAGCCATCGAGCAAGCGCGTCGCCAATCGCCCTTGCTCGTCGCCGCCAAACAGCGCGTAGCCATTGCCGAAGCCGAACGGCTCGAAGCCAACTTACGACCGAATCCTTCGTTCAACGTGAGCGGTGAAAACTTTCCGCTTGATCCGCCCGAAGGCGGCTTTCAATTCACGCGCACGATTGATTGGTTTGCGACTTTCACGCATACGATTGAGACGGGCAACAAGCGCGCGTTGCGGACTGCCGTGGCTGAACGCAACCTCGCTTCGGCGAACATCGAAATCGCCGCGCTCGAACGCCAGATCGTTTATGAAGTCAAAGCCGCCTACCAAAAAGTCGCGTTTGAGCGATTGCGCATGGCGCTGTTGCAAGAGAACCTGACGAACCTTGAACAGCTTGTGCAACTCACCGCCGCGCGCGTCAAAGAGGGTTACACCGCTGAAGGCGACCTCATCAAAACACGTTTGGAAGCCCAACGTTTCGGCTATCAATTGCGCAACGCCGCGATTGAATACGATCAAGCCAAGATCAAATTGCTGCGCGCGATGGGGGCGAATTCATTCGAAGCCGAGGCGTTCAACTTTGAACTTGCTGACGACCTCGAAGCGCAGCCGGTGAGTTACACCGCGACGACCTTGCAGGAAGCCGCGTTGCGTCAGCCGCAAGTGATGCTCGCGCAATCACACATCGAAGCCGCGCGTTCAGTCTTGCAACTCGAACAAGCCCGCGTGCGCCCCGATTGGCAAATCACGGCCGGTTACAAACGCAACGGCCCGGACAACGCGCTTTACGGCGCGCTTTCGATTCCGCTGCCGATCTTCAACAAGAACCAGGGCATGCTCGCGCGCGCCGAAGCCGCCATTGCCGTGGCTGAGTCTGAGTTGCGATACGCGCGCAGCATAGTGTTGGCCGACTTAGCCAGCGCGCGCCGTACGCTCGCCGCGCGCGAACAGCAACTCGACAGCATCCGCGCGAGCTTCCTGCAACAAGCCGACGAAGCCCGCAACGTCGCGCTCGCCGCTTACCGCGAAGGTGCAAGCGATCTGCTCGTATTGCTCGACGCGCAACGTACGCGTTCACAATCACAGGAGTTCTATTTTCAGGCTTTATACGATTACCAACTCGCCGTGCATGAACTCGAACGCGCGGCGGGCATTGACCGCTTGCCGGTGCGCTCGAATGCAATTCAAACCTCTACGGAAAAATGATGAATACTGGTCAACCAAGCAACGCGAAGCGTGTCAGTAGCCCGACCGTTAGAGAGGGCTGCCTCGGCGTTGCGAACTTGCGAATCAAAGGGCGCATCCTTGAGGCAGCCCTCTCTAACGGTCGGGCTACTGACACGCTTCGCGCGATGGCGTCGGGTATGTTGCTGTGTTTGGCATTGAGCGCATGCACCACCGCGCGCAATGAAACTGCCACCGCGCAACCCGCCGCGCCTGCGGCAGCCGCTACGCCGAAGCCAGATGACAACCGCGTCACGCTTTCTGCTGAAGCCATCCGTCGCGGGCAAATCGAAACCGCTGACGTGACAACGCAAGCCTTCACGCAATCCATCGAAGCGCCCGGACGACTGGCTTTCAACGAAGACGCCGCCGCGCGCGTAGGCACGATTGTCAGTGGGCGCGTGACCAAAGTTTTCGCTACGGTTGGCGATGCGGTGAGCAAAGGGCAGGCGCTGGTTTACCTGCACAGCCACGAACTCGTAGACGCCCGCGCCGCCGCCGCCAAAGCCGCTGTCATCGTCGCCGACAAAGAGCGCGCCTTGACCTTTGCCAAGTCCGAAGCCGAACGCGCCGAACGCCTCTTTGCCGCCAAAGCCATCGCACAACGCGAAGTCGCGCAGGCTCAGGCCAACATCAAAGCCGTCGAAGCCGAACTCGCGCACGCCAAGGCCGAGAAAGAACGCGCCGACGAATTTCTCGAACACCTTTCGGTTCCGCACGACAGCCACGACGATGTCGTCATCAGTTCGCCCATCAGCGGCACGGTCATCAAACGCGACGTGTCGGTCGGAACGGTCGTGACCGAAGCGAGCGACCTGATTCACATTGCTGATACGTCAACGCTCTGGGCGATTGCCGCCGTGCCCGAACCGCTTGCCGCGCAATTGCGCGCCGGGCAAAGCGTCGCGCTCAAGCTCGCGGCTTTTCCCAACGCACGGTTCAGCGGCAAAGTGGTTTATCTCGGCAACGAACTCGACCCGGCGACGCGCACCGTGCAAGTGCGCTGCCTGATTCAAAACCCGAATCGCAGGCTGCGCCCCGAAATGACCGCGACCATCTTGCTGAACGCGGGCGGCGCGCAATCAGTCGTCGCCGTACCGCGCGACGCCTTACAGGAACTCGACGGCGCGCAAGTCGTCTTCCTCGCGCGCGGCGACGGCGCATTCGAGAAGCTCGTCGTCGAAACAGGCCGCGAACAAAACGGACAAATCGAAATCATCAACGGCTTGTCATCAGGCCAGCGCGTCGTCACGCGCGGCGCATTTTTCATCAAGACGGAATTTCAAAAGGCCGCACTGGCCGATGAGTAATGAGTGTGAACCTGCAACCTGATGCTTGGCGTGACGACGCTCTCAGCAAAATGGCTGAACTCGCCGCGCTGCCTGAAAACTGGGATGGTTACGGCAGTCGCCGGATTCAGTCTGCCGCGCAGCGTCGAACGGAAGCTCTGATTGATCGCTTGAGCCAGACCGCTGTGACAGCCCCGCAAATTTTTCCGGTCTCAGGTGGCGGCATTCAGTTGGAATGGCAAACCGCACAAGGCGCAGCCGAGTTGGAAATTTTGCCTGACGGTTCAATGCACTACTTGATCGAAGACGCCGCGCGCAAAATGTGTGAGGGCGCGGTGTCTGATCTTGAAATAGCACGTCTCATTCGATGGCTTGCAGCGCAGGAAACAAATGTCACAACGTTTTGAAATTGAGCATTACCCATTACCCATTGACCATTGTTTAACAGGTGAAGAATCGCCTTTCTCTGCTTATCAATGGTCAATGGTCAATGGATAATTGGTAATGGTCAATGCTTTCGCTCGCCTGCTGTTCGCTAAAAGCAAACTCTATCCATGCTGAACTCCATTATTGAGTTTTCTCTCAAACAACGCTTTCTCGTCATCGCGCTAACATTGCTGCTTGCGGGCGCAGGACTGTTCGCGCTTACGTCGTTGCCGATTGATTCTTATCCCGACCTCACCAACAACCAGGTCAACATCTTCACCGAAGCGCCCGGCACCGCCGCTGTCGAAGTCGAACAACTCATCACTTATCCGATTGAAAGCGCGATGCTCGGTTTGCGGCGGACTGAAGAGGTTCGTTCGATTTCCAAGTTCGGCCTCTCGGTTGTGACCATCGTGTTCGAAGACGGCGTGGAAAGTTATTTCGCGCGCCAACTGGTCAACGAACGTTTGCAGGAAGTGCGCGGACGTTTGCCGCAAGCGGTTGATCCGGTGCTGGGGCCGCTGGCGACGCCGTTCGGCGAGATCAGCCATTACGTGTTGGAAGGGAAAGGTTATGACGCGATGCAGTTGCGCACCTTGCAGGACTGGGTGGTTCGTCCACAGTTGCGCACCATCCCCGGCGTCAATGACGTGAGCGGCTGGGGCGGATTCACCCGGCAATATCACGTCGTCGCCCACCCCGAACGATTGCTCGCCTATCAACTCACCTTGCAAGACGTTTACGACGCGCTTGCCAGCAGCAATCAAAACTTCGGCGGCAGCTATCTCGAACGCGGCGCAGAAGGTTTCACCGTCTTGGGCCAAGGACGTTTCGACCCGGCGCACGCCGAAAGCGACATCGGCAGCGTCGTCGTGAAAGCGCGCGCCGGTACGCCCGTACTCATCCGTGACCTGGCCGACATCACCATCGGCAGCGCCGTGCGGCAAGGCTCTGTCAGCAAAGACGGGCAGGGCGAAGTCGTCTCAGGCATGGTCATCATGAGCAAAGGCGAAAGCTCGAAAGACGTGATTGAGAAAGTTCATGAACGCTATCGCCAAATCGAAAAGTCGCTGCCAGCGGGCGTGAAGATTACGCCGTTTTATGAACAGACTGATTTGATCAATCGCACTACGCGGACGCTGGCGACGAACTTAGTTGAAGGCGGCTTGCTCGTGATCGTCGTGCTGTTTCTGTTTTTGTTTAACGTGCGGGCTTCGTTGATCGTGGCGTCGGTGATTCCGCTTTCGATGTTGATCGCGTTCATCGGCATGAAAGCGTTCGGACTCACGGCCAACCTGATGAGTCTCGGCGCGCTCGATTTCGGCCTGATCGTAGACGGCGCGGTCGTGATGATCGAAGGCTTCGTCACGCAAATGCGGAGTGCGGAATGCGGAGTGCGGAGTAAAGAAGAAAGCGCGTCGCACTCTGCTATTCGAGTTAGTGCGCTTGAACTCGCGCGACCAATCGTTTT
>JAYSVR010000490.1:0-12377 GCA_043718445.1 Acidobacteriota bacterium
ATGTCGCCGGGGCCGTCTACGAGATCGCCGACGGCGCACACTAGGTCGAGGTTTTGCGTTTGAAAAAATTCGAGCGCCGTCGCCAACCGCTCGTTCTCGCAGTGGATGTCGCCCAATATGCCGATGCGTTGTAAGGCTCGTGGAGTCGTCATCGCTGTCACTTCCTGATTGGGGTCGCTTCTTGACGGCGCGACTATGTATCACGCAAGGCTGGCAGCGACAAGCCGTGCCGAGTGAAATTATTGCCAGTCGAGCGGATGCGTGCGGTATTCGGCAAAGCTCGGCAAGCGTTCATCGCGGGCTGATACGATAGGTTCTTTTACCGGCCAGGGAATCGCCAGTTCGGGATCATTCCATTGCACCCCGCCTTCGCCTTGCGGGTTGTAGCGCGCGTCAACTTTATAAATTACGTCAGCCGGTTCATCGCCCAACACGCAAAAGCCGTGGCCGAAGCCGGGCGGAATCCATAACAGCGCGCCGTTCATATCGCTGAGTTCGGCGCAGACGTGTTGCCCGTAAGTCGCTGAGTCGGGGCGCAGGTCTACGGCCACGTCCCAGATGCGCCCGCGCACCACACCGACGAGTTTTCCTTGATAAGGATTTTGCTGGTAATGCAGCCCACGCAATACGTTGGGCGCAGAGCGCGAGTGATTGTCCTGTATAAAGTTCGTAGGCAGCCCATGTTCCTGAAAGCGTTCCTGCTGAAAGCGTTCAACGAAAAAGCCGCGCTCGTCGCCATGTACGGGCAATTCGACAAGCTTTAAGCCTGCGAGTTTTAGTGTGTGTATTTTCATTGGCGGTGTTCTTTTGCCCATTGTGCGAGACATTCGCCTAAGCCTGCTTGCCACGGCGGCAGGCTGACTTTCAGCTTGTCTTGCGCTTTATCTGTTGCCAGCCGCGAATTCGCCGGACGCCGCGCAGGCGTCGGGTAATCTTTGGTGGCAATGCCTTCGACGTTTTTCACCGAGAGTTGCACGCCCAGTTCACGCGCCGCTTGAAAAATGGATTGCGCGAATTCATCCCACGTCGTCGCTCCGGCGTGAGCCAGATGATAAATGCCGCTGGGGAAGTTCGGTTGAGGCAGCGCGTTTTCCAACGCACTCAAACTGGCTTCGGCCAAATGTGGCGCGTAAGTCGGTGCGCCGTGTTGATCGTTGACGACGCGCAGAGATTCGCGCTCGCGTCCCAAGCGCAGCATCGTAGTGAAAAAGTTTTTCCCGTGTGCGTCATAAACCCACGACGTACGAAAAATCAGCCAGCGTCCGCCCGCTTGTGCAATTGCCTGTTCGCCGCGCAGCTTTGACGCACCGTAAACATTCAACGGCGCGACGGCATCTGTCTCTTGCCACGGACGTGTGCCGTCGCCCGCAAATACGTAATCAGTCGAGAAATGTACGAAAGGAATGTCGCGCGCCGCGCACCATTGCGCGATGACGCCGGGGCTGGCGGCGTTGACGGTGAAGGCAGTTTCAGCGTCTGACTCGGCTTGATCCACTGCCGTATAAGCCGCCGCGTTGATGACGACTGCCGGGTCGATTTTGTCGAGTCGCGCGGTCAGCGTTTCAGGCTTTGCTAAGTCAAATTTAGCGCGCGGCGCGGCGACGGCTTGTTCGCCTAACAGGTTTAGCAACGCGCCGCCGACTTGTCCGCTGACGCCGGTGACCAGCACTGAATGTGGCTTAAACACGGCCTTCCACCACCCGCCGCAGGTATTGCCCGTATTCGCTCTTTTCGTATTTCTCAGCCAACCGGCTGAGTTGCGTCGCGTCAATGAAGCCTTTGCTGAAAGCGATTTCTTCGATGCAAGCGACCTGCAAACCCTGCCGCTGTTCGAGCGTTTGCACGAAGATCGAAGAGGTGAGCAGGGAATCAAACGTACCCGTATCGAGCCACGCGATGCCGCGTCCGAACGTCACGACTTCGAGTTGGCCGTCTTCGAGGTATTTGCGGTTAAGGTCGGTGATTTCGAGTTCGCCGCGCGCCGAAGGTTTCAATTCCTGTGCGCGTTGCGTCACCGTCGCGTCGTAAAAATACAAACCCGTCACCGCCCAATGCGAACGCGGTTGCTTCGGCTTTTCTTCCAAACTCGTAGCCATGCCGTTTTTATCGAATTCGACGACGCCATAACGCTCAGGGTCTTGCACCTGATAAGCGAATACGCGCGCGCCTTTGGTGATTTGCGCTGAAGCCGTCAAGGTCGGAATCAGGTCGTGTCCGTAAAAAATGTTGTCGCCCAGAATCAACGCGAGCGGTTCACCGGCGGCAAACTCAGCGCCGATCAAAAAGGCTTGTGCGATGCCGGCGGGCGTAGCCTGTTCGGCATAAGACAGCGACATTCCAATTTGCGAACCGTCGCCCAACAACCCTTCGATCAACGGCAAATCGCGCGGCGTGCTAATGATCAAAATTTCGCGGATGCCCGCCAACATCAAAATCGAGAGCGGATAATAAATCGTCGGCTTGTTATAAACCGGTAGCAATTGTTTGCTCACCGCGTTCGTCAACGGATAAAGCCGTGTGCCGCTGCCACCTGCCAATAGAATGCCTTTCATTATTTTTGCGCTCCCCGCTGCGTGTAGTTTTTATCCATCCAGTTTTGATACTCCTGCTTTTTGCGCACGGCGGCGATCCATTCAGGATGGTCAAGATACCACGCGACCGTTTTGCGTAATCCCGTGGCCAGCGATTCGCGCGGTTCCCAGCCGAGTTCGTTTTTGACCTTGCGTCCATCAATCGCGTAGCGGCGATCATGTCCCGGACGATCTGCAACATAAGTAATCAGCGACTCGTGCGGCACGTGCGGCGAGTCGGGTTGTAACTCATCCAGCAACGCGCAGATTTGCCGCACGATTTCCAGATTCGTCGGTTGCGTATTTCCGCCGATGTTGTAAGTCGCGCCTACCTCACCGCGCGTGACGACCGACCAGATGGCGTCGCAATGGTCTTCGACATAAAGCCAATCGCGTATCTGCTGGCCGTCGCCGTAAATCGGCAGCGGCTTGCCTTCGAGCGCGTTGAGCGTGATGAGCGGAATCAACTTTTCAGGGAATTGATAAGGGCCGTAATTGTTCGAGCAATTCGTCAGCGTCACCGGCAAGCCGTAAGTGTGATGATAAGCCCGCACCAAGTGATCGCTCGAAGCCTTCGAGGCGGCATAAGGCGACGTAGGCGCATACGCCGTCGTCTCGGCAAACGCCGGATCATCCGGTTTCAGCGTGCCATAAACTTCATCGGTCGAAATGTGATGAAAGCGCACCGCATCAAGCGGCAACAGCTTTTCAGTGAGCCACACTTGGCGTACGGCTTCGAGCAGGTTGAGCGTGCCTACGATATTGGTTTGGATGAACTGGCTCGGCCCGCTGATCGAACGGTCTACGTGCGATTCCGCCGCGAAATGAATCACGGTGTCTATGCGCTGTTGCCGCATCAGTTCAGCGATGGTTGCGGTGTCGCCGATGTCGCCTTCGATAAAAGTGTAATTCGCGGAAGCAGGTAAGCCGCTCAGGTTCTCTGGGCTTCCGGCATAAGTGAGTACGTCAAGGTTGAAGACCTGCGCGTCGGGTTGTTGTTGAAAGAGGTAGTGAATGAAATTCGAGCCGATAAATCCGGCTCCGCCGGTAACGAGGATGCGATTGTGCATGCAATAAAAGTCCTGTAACAGATTGGGTATGAGTGAATGAGGATTTCGTGGAGCGGTTGAAATTCTCTCTAATCGCCTAAGCGAAGCCGGATGATATAGACGCCCTCAGAGGCCTGTCAAAACGGCGTATGGAGTGCGGCGGCTTTGACGCCGCTTTCATACACCGTCCTCTTTACGTCTATTGCGGAGACGTGGGAAAGCTGCGTCAAAGCCGCCGCACTCCACAGGCTCCGCCGACCCAAGTTATTCACTCGACGAACGCCGTTGCCGCAATTTCTGCGCGACCTTTTCGATGCCGTTGGCGACGTTGCGCCACGCCGTATCGCGTTTCGTCCACAGGTCTACGGCTTTGCCGTCTTTGGGCAAGGCTTGCAACTTGGCGAACGGCGCGCTCGTCCATTGGCAATCGCGGATGATGATCGGAATCACCACCGCCTCTTTCGCCGCGTGCCGTTCGAGCGCGCGCTTCATCTCTTTTTCGTAGCAATAATCCGACGCAATAAAGTCTGAACTCACCAACAGCAAAATGATTTTGGCTTGTTCGAGGTTGGCATCAATCGCATCAGCCCATTGCGCTCCCGGCTTAATCAAGCGGTCGTGCCACGTAGCGATTTGCCCCGTTCGTTGCAGCAATTTCAGATGCGGCTCCAACTGTAAACGAAAGCGTTCGTCTTTGTGCGCGTAGCTGATAAACACGCGAATCGGTTCTTCGCGCATTTCTAACATCGCCTCGCGCCTGTTTTCATCAAAGCCTGAGCGGCGGCGCGTGCCTTCCAGGTCAACGCCGTTCAGCAATTCCTGCACGTCAACTTGAATGACTTTGCCGCTGACGACTTTGGTGAACGTCGGCATTCCGCTTTGTTCATAAACCTTCAATTCTTCATACGTCACGGCTTCGTCGGGATGATCGAAAAGCGGAACCAGTTCCGCCGGTTTGAAACGCAAGTCGTGATGGATGCGCTCAAAGTCAGAACGAATCACCGCCAGCAAGCGGCGGCGGGCTTCGGCCCCGCCTTTACCTGCGACGCTGTTGACGTGGATGAAGACGCGCCGGTCAGCGAGGTCGCCTTTGACCAGCGCGCGGCCTTCTTCAAAACGCAGAATCACACCGGTGCGCCAACGCGCTTCGCCTTCGCTCAAGCCGTGGGTGCGTACGATAAAACGCGGCAGCAAGCCTTCGGGCAGCACGTCGTATTCATACCGGAAGTTCAAACATTCCGCCGCCTTGAATTCCGCCGCCGCCGCCGGTTCCTGAATGTCGAGCAATTCGGGAATCAGGTAATGCGTGTCGTCATCGGGGAAGCTGAAACACAACTCGAACTTTTTCATCAGGTCGAGCAGAAAGCGGTGCATCGTCGCCGGGTAATCTTTCGCGCGCAGCCAGCCTTTCAAATCGCGCAACTGCAACTCGCCACGCTGTTCGGCCAACTGCCGCGCGTTGAGAATGGCGTAAATGCCTTCGGTCACCCAATGAGGATTAATTACGTGTGTGTCTTGCAACCGAGGGTCGTCTTTGAAATTGAGGGCGATACCGAGGTGATGCAAGTAGAAGGCCAACGCATCTTGGGAGTCTTCTTCACTTTCTCCAAGGTTCGAGCAAATCTTGCGGTATTCATCGAAACTCAAGTAGCTCTTTTTTTGTCTTGTGATTTCATCCTTGATCTTAAACCAGCTAATAGGGAAAGGGTCTCGTAAATGTTCCAATCGATCAGTTTCCCTCTCAATCATACGGCGCAAATCTTCGATACCTGTCGCGTCTTCACAGTCTGTGGATAAAAAACTGTCTCGCACTATGAATGGATATTTTTGCCATAATGCGCGGCGATTTACCTCAAATAGCTGTTCTTTGATTTTATTCTTTACGATTATAACCGGCGATTCTCCGCCAAAGCTTTCAATCATTTTCAGCCAGTATTCAGCGTCAACTTCCTCCAGCCCGCTACGTCCAGAGACTACTAATACGTAGAGACTATTTTGAGAAAGGAAGAACTGATGAGTCCTGTGCATAATTTCCTGCCCGCCAAAATCCCAGACGTTTAAACGAACTTGCTCCATCTCATTTAGTTTGAGTGGCCATTCAGTAATCCGAATCCCTTCTGTCTTCCTCTCCTCCTCGTCAAAAGAATTCCAAATAAGCCGATTTATCAAAGAGGTCTTTCCTACCAAACCGCGTCCGACAAATATCAATTTAGCTTCGTTTAAGGGCTTACGGCCTAGCATGTCTTTTTTCTTTGCCGCTAACACTGCCTGAATTGTAGAGAGCAATGTTTCAGCGGCATCTCTTTTTCTAATGCAAAATTTTGCACCTAATTTTACTGCCTCCTCGATTAATTTAGGGTCACTCACACTTGTTAGCACAATGACTGGAATGTCAAGGTTGAGCTTACGAAGTGAATTCAAAATATCAAAACCATGGATTTGGCCTTGATCTAAGCCTGTAATAATTAAATCTATAGCTAAATCGCCTACCTGTTTAGTCAGTAGAGTTAATTCTTCATTGGTGGTACATGGAAATTGAACGCATTCATAGCCATGGTTGTTTTCAATTAACAAGCTTAAACCGTCACGGACAATCATTTGATCATCAGTTAATAAAATCCTAGCAATAGGTTTTTTAATAGGCGTACTCTTATCTAAAAGCTTTTGAAACTGTTTTTTCGTTGTCGCTATCTGAGGTGTAATAGTTAGCTTACTTTGAGTAATAGTTTTTTTAGGCATGACGTGCGCTTCCTTCTGTGTCACTTAGTTGATTGCAAGGGGCGTTTCCGCCGGATGTGTTGGCAAATGGATTGATGGTTATTGTTCCCAGCGTCTCAAGAACGCGCCCGGCGTCACGATCTCGAACTTGAAGCGTCGCTTTTGCGCAGGCGGAATGTCGAGCAAATCGTGATCATTCGTAATCAAAAACTGCGCCTGCCCCGCCGCTGCCGTAGCCAGAAACACGTCGTCGTCAGGGTCACGGCTGACAGCGTGGCGTGTGCCGAGATTGACGCGGGTCACTATGGTAGTGCGTTGCAACAAGTTCCGAAGCTGTTGGGTGCGTGGTTTATCTGCGCCGAAATGTTCCACAGTTCATGATACTCGGCAATGACTTCATCGCTGACGATCAAGTCCAGATGATGTTGTTTGTACCAGAGGTCAAAAATGCGGGACGTGGCTGACTTCAAACGGCGGCGGAGGAGATAGCCAACGATCACATTCGTGTCGAAAACTACAGGCAGGCGGTCTTTACGCCGTGGCACTTCGGCTCCGTTCCGCCCGAGCCTTCTTCTCGCGGCGATACTGGCGCACGAGTTCGACGGCGCCTTCCTCCTCGTGGCCGCTCTTCCGCAAGTCGCGCCGAAGCTCTTTGAAAAGCCGGTTGAACTCCCACGAGTCCAGACACTCCTGCATGTACACGGTCAGCAACTCCGCCGGGTTCTGCCGTTCCCGCTTTGCCTGCTTCTGAAACTCTTCCAAGATAGTTGGTTCGAACGTAATTTCGTTTTTCATAGCGCGCGCATTCTACTGGATAAATTTGAGATTTGACCATAGCGCAAATGCAAAGACGTAGAGAATGTGGAGAACAAGTTCGCGTGGCGACGGTAGCGCAACTTCGCCAAAGTTGCGCTGTTCAGGAAGCGAACCTTATGCGGAACGGACGGCCTCACAAGTCAACACTCCCAAGCTCGCGCGTAACGATCAATATGACGCCTGCCGGAGCAGCGCAACTTTGGCGAAGTTGCGCTACCGGTTGCTCAAAAGCAAAGCCCGCGAAAGCGAACTGCTTTGCGCGGGCTTGCGGTGTTCGTTGTTGTCAGCCTTAGTCCGCTTTGCGGCGGATGAAGGTCGGTACGTCTAAATCGCTTTGCGCGGATGACGGTGTCCCGCTGTTAGTGGGACGTGGCGCGTTCATCGGCGTGGCAGCCGCAGTCGCTGCGTTGCCGTTATTGCGCGCGATTAGCGGTTGCACGTTGTCAACGACGCGGTCAAAGCCCGTAGCGATAACGGTGATCTTCATTTCGTTGGGCATGCCGTCGTTTGCCACCGTACCGAAGATGATGTTGGCATCGGGGTCGGCGGCGTCGTGAATGATTTGCATGGCGTCTTGCACTTCCATCAAGGTCAGGTCTGAGCCGCCAGTGATGTTGACGAGTATGCCGCGTGCGCCTTCGATTGAGGCTTCTTCGAGCAGCGGACTTGAGATCGCGCGTTGCGTAGCTTCGAGTGCCTTGTTCTCGCCCGTGCCGTGACCGGTTCCCATGAGCGCGATGCCCATGTTTTTCATGATCGCTTTCACGTCGGCGAAATCTACGTTGATGAAACCGGGGATGGTGATGAGGTCAGAGATACCTTGTACGGCTTGGCGCAACACGTCATCCGCCATACGGAAGCCATCGCTCAACGAGAGTTTGCGATCAGCGGTTTGCAACAGTCGTTCGTTGGGAATCGTGATGAGCGTATCAACCACCGAGCGCAATTCATCGAGTCCGGCTTGGGCTTGGCGATAACGATGGCGGCCTTCAAAAGGAAAAGGTTTGGTGACGACCGCGACGGTTAGTGCGCCGAGTTCGGCGGCGAGCGAAGCGATGATCGGAGCCGCGCCGGTTCCCGTACCGCCGCCTAAACCGACAGTGATGAAAACCATGTCGGCACCTTCGAGGGCTTCGATAATTTTGTCGGTGTCTTCGAGGGCGGCGTCGCGTCCGATCTCAGGGTTCGCGCCTGCGCCCAGGCCTTTGGTGAGTCGTGCGCCGAGTTGCAGCTTGACCGGCGCGGGAGATTTTTTCAGAGCCTGTAAGTCGGTGTTGGCAACGAGAAATTGAATGCCTTCGATACCAGCCTCGATCATGTGATTGACGGCATTGCTGCCACCGCCACCGATGCCTACGACTTTGATAACGGCGCCGTTTGAGGGGGGTTCATCTACGAAAGAGTAGTTGACGTTGGAACGATCTTCTAAAGCCATTAGTTGTGCGCCTCCGCGTGTAACGTTTGTCAGTTCTGTCAGTGATTTAGTTTGGGCAACGTGAAACTGCGCTGCTTACGGTTAGCGGTGAAACTGAGAAAGCGATACCAACCCGATGAACGTGCTGAGAACTCAGCACAACACACTAGCCATTCAAGTTAATTGTCGTTTCAGCGTAAGCAGGGGGTGCGCCTTGTTTGCAGCTTGTGGCAATTAAAAATGCTTAGAAACTCAAGCTGCTATTGCGATTAAGCGTTTGCATATCAAGGCAGCCGCATTGTGCATAGTCATCTGATTTTATGCAACGCTTGTAAGGTTCAATGCGCTTTTTTATTACAGAGCGAGGCACACAGAGACCAGTCAAAGAGACATTAGGCAGTACGTTTCTTTAAGCCAAACCATTCTTTCAACTTCGTAGACACGGCGCGTTGATCGCGTTCTTCCTGCTGTTGTCGTTGCAGCCTTACGCCTTGCGTAGCGTTCGCGCCCCACAGTGCCAAGCCCACTGCCGTGGCGTAACCCGGATGCGCGACTTCTTCTGATTCGTTTGGTTGGCCTAGTCGCACGGGTGCGTCGAACACGGCTTCAGCGACTTCGACCAGACCGGCCAATATGGCTCCGCCACCAGTCAACACAATGCCGCTCGAAAGTTGCCGGTCATATCCCGCGCGTTTGATCTCTTCGTAAACATGCGTGAACAACTCTTCTGCACGCGGTTCGAGAATCTCTGTGAGCATGCCGCGCGAAACGCTGCGCGAAGCGCGCTCGCCTACGCTGGGCACTTCGATCATTTCGGGACCGAAGCCGCGTTCTGTTTGATCTAGCACCATACGGCTGGCACATCCGTGTTCGCGCTTGATGTGTTCGGCGGCAGGCACGGGAGTGCGCAAGCCGAACGCGATGTCGTTGGTGAAATGCGCGCCGCCCACCGGAATCACTGCCGTATGCCAAACCACTCCGCGCATATAAATCGCCAGACCGGTCGTCTCGCCGCCGATGTTCACCACGGCGCAACCGTATTCACGGTCGTTGTCGGTCAGCACTGATTCGCCCGCCGCGAGTTGCGTCAGGTGCGTATCGGCGACGTGAAAGCCCGCGCGATTGACGCAATTCGAAATCGTCTGTTTGGTCGCCACCGGACTCGTGATGATATGCACCGAAGCCGATAGCCGCGCGCCGAGCATACCAATCGGATCGTTGATGCCGTCCTGATCGTCAACGGTGTATTCCTGCGGCAACACGTCTGCGACTTCGCGGCCTGACGGAATCGAAATCGCGCAGGCCGTATCCAAGACGCGCTGAATGTCTTCGGGCGTAATTTCGCGGTTGCGCGAAGTGATAGCGATCATCCCTGAACTGTTCTCGCCCTTGATGTGAGCGCCTGACAAGCCGACATAAACATCACGCACTTCCTGGCCCGCCATGCGTTCGGCGGCTTCGATGGCGCGTTTGATTGACTCGACCGCGAGGTCGGGTTTGCTGATGACGCCTTTGCGCATCCCGCGCGCTTCGGCTTCACCGACGCCGATGATTTCGAGGCGTTCGTCAATCACATCGGCAATCACGGCACGCACCATCGTCGTACCAATATCCAATCCTACGGTCTGTGCAAGCGGGGCAATATCTGTTGGCATATTTCGTCCTTAGTGAATTTAGGGAATTCAGGAGTCAGGAGACAGGAGTCAGAATTTAGGAAGGCATCGCTTCCTCATTCTGACTCCTGAATTCTGTCTCCTGTATTCTCAATCATTGTGTCGCCAATCCAACCACGACTCTATCACTGAGCGTCGCGTTGATATAAGCGATAGGCGGCCCTGACAACAGCCGCTCTGCGTCGGTTAATTTCAAAACTCTGAGCGCCGCCACGTCACGATGGGCGACGGCGTCTAAAACCTTTAGTGCTTCGGCGGTGCGATGACGGAAGTCTTCAGCGCCGACGGTGACGGTGACGCGGCCTTCGTTAACGCGCAACTTGAGGCCATTCACGTCGTCGAGCATGACTTCATCAACGCGCGCCGAAAGTTTCGGACCATGACTGTCGCCTTCGTCGAGCGCCGTGAGCAGTTGCCGCACCAGGACTAACTGGCGCTTGCGCCGATCCTGAATTTGCGGCGCGTTGCCTTCAGCGAGGTTGCTGATGAGCGGCGGTACGTTTGAAACGTTGAACCGCGATTCTTCGCCCAGCGAAGTGCCGTCCTGATCTATCCAAATGACGGAATTGTTGGCTTGCCGCACCAGCAGCCACGGTTCGCGTTCGCTGATGGTGACTTTCAGGCGGTCGGGCAGCGAACGTTTCACTTCGACCTCGCGCACCCACGGATTTTTTTTCAGCTTTTGGCGAATGTCATCGAGGTTCAGTTGCCACAATCCGCTGTGCGCGTTCTCTTGCAAGAGGGTCAGCATTTCTTCGCGTGAAGTCCGTTGATTGCCGGTGATGTCAATGTGCTTGACCGAAAACATCTCAGAGCGCGTCAGCGAACGAAACACCGTCGCAGTTACGGTGATGGCAATGATCGCCAATACGCACCAAGCCATCGCGCGCCAGAAAGGCGGCGTAGCGGCGACGCGCTGTTTCACGCTGCGGCGCTTGGCTTTCTTGCGTTTGCGCGGCGCTTCGGTTTCAGCGGGAAGCCCGCGCCGTTGCGTATGTCGCGCGGCTAATGCGCTCACTTTGGTTGAAGTCGTTCTTCTGCGTTCCGTCATAGGGGCACTCACTTTTTAATCACACAACTTATTCAAACTTGCCTGCCAGTTCTTCGTCGTCGTCCGGCCAGGACTTGGGCGCGCGCGTAATGTGCGTACGCAACTCGTGTTCGACGCGCTCACGAATCAAGGTCGAAAGATCAAACATGTCAGCCGTTTCTATTTGCTGAAGCAGTTCGTCTGCCGCACTCGTTTGCACGTGGACGATTTCAATCGGCTCGTCGTCTGCTGCTTCGACTTCCGGCGCAGGCACTACGCGCAGGTGCGAAGGCCGCAGAGAAGCTGTTTGATAAATCGTCGCGGCGTAACGCGCGTGTCGTGCGCGATCAGTCTCTTGCATCACCGTCTCCGCGGTGCTTGCGGTCAAGCGCAACGTCGCCGACAAAATCAAATCCTGCGGATCGAACAACTCGCGCTCGTCGGCGTCTTGCAATGTAATGACCTGCAAGCCGCCGCGATCAGCAATGACGACTTCTTCGACGACGCTCCATAGATAACGTCCGATGAGGCCGGTCACGTTGCGTAATGCGCCGCCTACGCTGCCCGTCACGCCTGCCAAACCTTCCAAGCCTGACAATCCGTTTTCAGCAGCCGCCTGTACCAACGCCGCCAAACTGTATCCGGCATGCACGCGCACCTGCGTGCCTTCGATCACGAGGCGTTCCTGCAACAGACGCAAGCTGATGCCTACGAAATCGGTGCTGCTTTCCAACATCGAAGGCTTTGTTTCCAGCACGCGCCAGGGTAAGTCGGTTTGATCTAACTGAAATACCAGTTGCGCCGCGCTCGTGATCGAGTGCGGATAAACCAGCGCAGCCAGCTTGTCGCCGAGTCCCAACGCCGCCGCACTTTTTAGCTCAGTGCCTACGCGAAAGTCGGCTTCGGTGGCGATGGCTAACGCAGCAATCTCTTCAAGCCGTGCGCTCGCGCGTTTGACCAGCGGTCTTTCTACTTCAATGTCCATAACCAGAAAGCTCGGTGGCGGTTGAAATGCGGGTTGCCGCAAGGGACTTAAACTTCTCACGATGTTTCTCCAACTCGTGGCGCAGGCTTCAGCCTGTGACCCGTTGTGTGGACTTTAGTCCG
>JAYSVR010000050.1:0-8188 GCA_043718445.1 Acidobacteriota bacterium
CCATCCATTGGAGGCATGGCCGAGTGGCTTAAGGCGGCGGTTTGCTAAACCGTTGTAGGGGGTAAACCCTTACCGAAGGTTCGAATCCTTCTGCCTCCGTTTTTCTTTCCTTAAAAGTTCTCTTCACTAGCCGCACAATTTTCTTACAATCCCTCGTTCCGACAAGCGTTTCATACGTTGGCCTGTGGTGTCATTCAGTGCGCGATTTCAGCCCTTCATCCGAAAAATTCACCTTTCGTCAGAATACCGCATCAGCTTGCGCCACGTTTCGTTAGCCTCACCGTGCCGATAAACGGCAAGAGAAGGAGGGGGCAATTTATGGCGAACAAAAACTTGATAGCGGCAGTGGTGTTGAGCGTATGTGCGCTCAACGCGGCGCAAGCGCAAACGACGCGGACGACGACAGCGTTCTCTTATCTGCAACGCGGTCACGAATGGGCGGCGCGCGGCGAACACGAACGCGCTCGCGCTGATTACGATTTGGCAGTGGCGACTGATCCGAAAGCGGCGGCGGCCTGGTTCGCACGCGGGTTGGCACGACGTAATCAGGGCGACTTGGCAGGCGCGTTGGCGGATTTGGAACGAGCGACGGTGTTGGCTCCGCAAGATGCGATAGCGCGTTATCAACACGGCGCGACGTTGCACCTGCAAGGCGAAGTCGCCGCCGCTGAAGCTGATTACAACGCGGCGCTCAAACTCAATCCGAAGTTGGCCGAAGCGTTCAATGATCGCGGCGTATTGCGTCATCGGCGCGGTGACTTGGCAGCGGCAATTGCTGACTATGAACAGGCGCTCAAGCTCAGAAAGAAATGGGCGAAGCCTTATATGCATCGCGGCATCGCGCTGCTCGAATTGGGGCGACGCGCAGAAGCGGAGCGCGATTTTGCGGAATGCGTCAAACTCGACGCCCGCTTCCAATCGGATGTGGCAAAAGTATTGTCGGCCCAAATGCCGTGAGGCGCTTTCAGATTGAGACGCACTGCCGGTAAGCTAATGACTATGACGAACGAATCTGCTTTGGAAACTGCCAACCAGAATGAATCCGCCGCAGAAGCCTTTCCGCTCTTGCGCGTTCATCGGCACACCAAGTTCTGGTTGATTCTGGCGGGTGCGGCGGCTTCGCTCGCTTCGCACGACGAAATCGGCTTACATCATCCGCTGGCGCATTGCGTCAGCGAATCGTTGCTTTACGCAGTGTGTATCGGCCTCCCCTTGCTCACCGTGGCAGAGCATTGTTGCCTTTATGTCGCGCGGCAACCCTGGCCGTGGAAGTGGATTTATCTGCTTGGCTCGATTCTGGTGCCGGCGACGTTGGGCACTTTCGTGGCCGGTACGATTCTTTATGCCATCGGTTTTCACGGACAGGAAAAAACCGGGCTAGTCTCATGGGAAGAATTGCGGCAAGCGCTGGGGCTGAGTTTGATTTTCGGCATCAGCGTCCACCTCTATGAAAGCCTGCGCGAACAGTTGGCGGCGACTTCGTTGCAGTTGCGTACTAAGCAACGCGACGAAGAGCGCGCCCGCAAACTGGCGCTGGCGGCGCAACTGGCTTCGTTGGAATCGCGCGTGCGTCCGCACTTTTTGTTCAACACGCTCAATTCGATTTCGGCGCTCGTGCGCGAACAGCCTGAGCAAGCCGAACAGATGGTCGAACGACTGTCGTCGTTGTTGCGCTTTTCGCTCGACGCCGATCACCATCGCACCGTGCCGTTGCGCGACGAAGTCAAACTCGCGCGCGCTTACCTCGAAATCGAAAAGGCGCGATTCGGTGCGCGGTTGCAATTCAGTTTTGAGATTCCCGCCGAACTCAACGCCGTCGCCGTGCCGCCCTTCGCCTTGCAAACATTGGTCGAGAACAGCGTCAAATACGCTGTCAGCACACGCCGCGCGGGCGGCACAATTCATGTGGCGGCGCGTACGCAAGGCGATGCGTTGCTGTTGCAGGTGTGCGATGACGGGCCGGGTTTCACTGTCGGCGCGATCACCGCTGGGCACGGACTCGACAATTTGCAGGCGCGACTTGCGGCGCTGTTTGCCGGACGCGCGTCGCTGGACATTACTACACAAGATGAAGCGACGTCCGTGACGCTGAAGCTGCCCGTCTTACTGGAGGCATCAGAAATTGGACAGGATTAACAGGATTTTCAGGATTCACAGGATATGAAAAAGGCGTGAAAGTCTGTGCCTATTGGTTAATCCTGTACATCCTGAAAATCTTGTTAATCCTGTCCAATTTTTCTGTGTTGTGATTTAACTGCTATGCCAAACCTGCGCGTATTTCTGGTGGATGACGAAGCCCTCGCACTCAAGCGGCTCGCACGTTTGTTGCAAGCGACCGAGCGCGTCGAGATCATCGGTTCTGAAACTGATCCTGAAACGGCACGTGTTCGGTTGGATGAATTGACGAACGCGCAAGCCGTTGATGCGTTGTTGCTCGACATTCAGATGCCGGGTTTGAACGGCTTTGAATTGCTAGCGCAGTTGGCGCGGCAACCGTTCGTGATTTTTACGACGGCGTATGACGCTTATGCGCTGCAAGCCTTTGAGGTCAATTCGATTGATTACCTGCTCAAGCCGATTGAAACCGCGCAACTTGACCGCGCGCTCAACAAGCTGGCGCGGCTCGTCAACGCCGCGCAACCGCCGCCCGATTTCACCAACGTACTCAGCCAACTGACCTCAGCTTTTCAAACGACGGCTTTGCGAAACACGGCGCGTGCTTATCCAACCCGCATCGCTACGCGCACGGGCGAACGTGTGCGCCTGCTCAATCTCGCCGAGGTCACGCATTTTTTCGCGCAAGACAAACTGACTTACGCGGCTACGCTCAACGGTCAACATTCCGTTGACCGCACCATCGCCGAACTCGAACAGGAACTCGATCCCGCCCGCTTCGTACGCATTCATCGTGCGGCGTTGCTCAACACCGATGCGATTGAAGAGATTCACCAATGGTTTGGCGGACGTTTGCGCGTGAGCCTCAAAGGCGCAAACAAGAGTGACCAGAGGGAATTGATCGTCGCGCGCGACCGTGTGCGTGCGCTCAAAGAACGCTTAGGCTTTTGAGTTTCAGCCGTCGCTACGCTAGATTGCCGCCTCTTTTAACGACGACTAACGACAACTAAAACGCTTGGTGATTTACGACGAATTGCTCCACCCAAAAAACGGCTAAACAGTCTGAGCCGACTTTTCGTCATCATCGCCCTGCGTTACCGATAGCGCCGGGCGTTTTATTTTTATGAACAACTTTCGAGCATTCCTACAAGCAGATCGTGTGCGTGTCTTTGATGGCGCAATGGGCACGATGATTTACAGCAAGGGCGTTTATATCAATCGCAGCTACGACGAATTGAATTTGTCCACGCCCGATCTGATTGCCAGCATTCACCGCGAATACATCAAGGCGGGCGCTGAGATCATCGAGACCAACACGTATGGCGCGTCGCGGCTGCGGCTGGCAAAACAGGGGATGGATGACAAGCTCGCCGAGATTAATGCCGCCGCCGTGAGGCTGGCGCGTAACGCCATCGAATCAGCCAAACACGATGTATTTGTCGCGGGCGCAATCTCAACCCTCGGCGTGCGGCTTGAACCCTACGGCCCGACTTCGCTCGACGAAGCGCGCGCGCTGTTCAAAGAGCAAGCGCAGGTCTTGCTCGAAAATGGTGTGGATTGTTTTGTGCTCGAAACCTTTCACGATTTGGCCGAGATGCAGCAGGCGATTCAGGCCGTGCGCGAATTGTGCGATCACGTCATCTTCGCGCAAATGACGATCAATGAACGCGGCGAAACGGCTTATGGCACCGCGCCTGAAGTTTTCACCGAACGGCTCGACGCTTGGCTCGGCCCCGATGACATCATCGGGTTGAACTGTTCGGTTGGGCCGCAAACGATTCTCGAAGCCATCGAAAAGATGCGGCCCCACACGACGCGCCGTTTGTGCGCGCAACCCAACGCGGGCAATCCGCGCGAGGTGGGCGGGCGGCATATGTATATGGCGACGCCGGATTACTTTGGCGAATATGCCAAGCGCCTGATCAGCGCAGGCGTACGCTTCGTTGGCGGTTGCTGTGGCACTACGCCCGAACACATCAATATGATGGTGGGGGCTGCGCGCGCACTCAGTCCAGGACGTACTTCCGTGGCCGCCATCACCGTCGAAGACGCCGCTTCGCAAGCCGTCGAGCCAACGCCGTTTGCCGAGCGTTCGCGGTGGGCAAAGAAAATTGCTAACAACGAATTCGTCACCAGCGTCGAAATCGTTCCGCCCAAAGGCTGTGATCCGTCGAGCATGCTCAAGGGCGTGCAGTTGCTCAAAGACAATGGCGTAGATGCCGTCAACGTGCCCGACGGCCCGCGCGCGCAATCGCGCATGGGCGCGCTCGCCGTCTCGCTCATCATCGAACAGCAAGTCGGCCTCGAAGCCGTGACGCATTACGCCTGCCGCGACCGCAACTTGCTCGGCATGTTTTCAGACTTGCTCGGCGCGGCGGCGTTGGGCTTGCGCAACATGCTGCTCGTCACGGGTGACCCGCCCAAGATGGGGCCTTATCCCGATGCCACTGCGGTGTTCGACATTGACGCCATCGGCCTGTGCAATCTGGTCAATCGGCTCAATCACGGTATTGATCCCGGCGGCAACTCCATCGGCGAACCGACCAAGTTCGTCATCGGCGTAGGCGTCAATCCCGGCGCGCAGGATTTGGATCACGAACTGCGGCGCTTTGAATGGAAGGTCGAAGCCGGGGCTGAATACGCGATCACGCAGCCGGTGTTCGATACCGATCAACTCAAGCACTTTCTCAAGCGCATCGAACATTGCCGCATCCCGATCATCCCTGGCATCTGGCCGTTGGTGAGTTTTCGCAACGCCGAATTTCTCAACAACGAAGTGCCCGGCGTGAACGTACCCGACCACATTCTCGAACGGATGCGCAAGTGCGAAGACGGCAATGCCGCGTTGAAAGAAGGCATCGCCATCGCGCGCGAAATGCTCGCCGAAGTGCGGCCTTATGTGCAGGGCGTGCAAGTGTCAGCGCCGTTTGGCCGCGTACCGTTCGCGTTGGAAGTGTTCGAAGAGTTGCGCTGAAAAAAGTACAGCAACCTTTCCAGGTTGCTGAGTGCTGCAATCGCGAAACTGTGAGGTAAAGCGAATACGTCCGATGGGGAAACAGCAACAACCTGGAAAGGTTGTTGTACTAACCGCTAACGATACGTCCACAGCGTGAGTTCATCCAGATGCGGCAGCGTGTTGAACGAGTCGAGCGAGAGACGCGAACGGTTGAAGGTATATTCGGTTAATGAGCAATTGCGCACGCGCCAGTTGAGCGCGAGCATTTGTTCGGCGGGCGCTTGCAAGGCGGCTTGTACGACCGAGCCGATCACGCCGCCCGAAGTGAAAAGCGCCACGCGGCGGCCTGCGCCTTCTTCTTGCAGAATGTTTTTCAATTCGTCGTGAATGCGTTGTTGAAAGGCAGCGAAACTTTCTACGTTGTCAGCCGTCAGCTCTCCGTGCAGCCAGCGCAGCGTTAGGTATTCAAACATTCGCTGAAAATAACGATTGCGATCAGGCTGCTCGCGATGCGCTTCGAAGTCTGCGTCAAGCTGGTGAAAGGTTGTGTCGCTTTCCTGCAAGCGGGGCCGCAGCACACGCAGAATGCCGTCAGCGTCGTATTCGTTAAACGCAGGCAGCGATTGCAACGTCGCTGTCGTTACGCCCGCCATCGCAATCTCAGCCGTGTGGCGCTGGCGTCGCAGCCTGCCGCTATAAATCTCAGTAAAGGTCGTGCCGTGGCGCAGCCAGTATTGGTTGAGTCGTTGCGCCTGCGTTTCACCGAGTTCGGTGAGGCGATCAGAATCCTGCGCGAAAGCGTGTGCTTGTCCGTGACGGATGAGCGTGAGTTGTCCCATAGTTGAATCTCGTGTTGTTCTGCCTTGAGTGCGCGCGGAGTCTAACGAATGCGCGAAAGAGCAACAACGTCCGCACCTTGCCGTATTGCGCCATTCGGCGAACGCCGCTAGATTGCCTGTCAATGAGTAACCAAACGAATGACCAGATGAATACGACTTCAACGGCGGCGGCTTACGACAGCTTTGCGTGGTTTTACGACCGATATTGGGGCGAAGATTTCGCGCGCCCGGCGATGGTGATTTACGACCAGTTGCTGTTTCCGCACTTGAAACCCAAAGCTCGCATTCTGGATTTGTGTTGCGGCACCGGGCAATTAGCGGCGGCTTTGCACGCGCGCGGCTACGCTGTCACTGGCATAGACGGTTCACCCACGATGCTTGAATGCGCGCGCGCCAATGCGCCTGCGGTCGAATTCATCGCGGCGGACGTACGCGCCTTGCCGACGTTGCAAAATTTCGATGCGACGATTTCGGCCTTCGACAGCTTGAATCACGTGATGTCGCTCGCCGAACTCACAGAGGTATTTCGACAAGTTCATCGCGGGTTGAATGACAAGGGTATTTTTCTTTTCGACCTGAATCTCGAAACCGAAGAAGACGCGCGTCCGCAAACTTATGACGTAGTCGAGGACGATCACACCTGCGTGGTGCAGGCGACTTATGACCGGCAAGAAAAACTGAAGCGTTATTACGTCACGATGTTTCGCAAACACGAGCAATTGTGGAAACGCAGTGATCTCGTGTTAGAGCAGCGTTATTACAGCGAAGCAGAAGTGATTGGCGCGTTGGCAGAAGCGGGCTTTAGGAAGATACGAACTTATGACGGACAGAACGAGTTCGATTTGCAATTGAGCGACGGGCGCATGTTTTTTGTCGCGCGCAAATAACACTTTTCAAAGTAGGGCAGGATTAAATCCTGCCCTACTTTAAGAATTAGCGCGGTAAGATTTTGATGCGTGCGACGAACGAACCGCGATTGTCTTCGAGTTTTTCTTCGTTGATGCTCAGAAACAATACGCCGGTTTGTTTGGCGACGAACTCGCCTTCGGGGCCGATGAAAACAAAATCGTTGTTGTCATCGCCTACGACAGCAATGAGTCCGCCGGTCGGTTGTCCGGGCATCAGCCGTTTCGGATCATTCGCCGGAATACCGTTGGGGCCGGTGCGGCCTTTCGTACCCAAATCAACTTCACCCGACGCCGTGATGCGGATGCGTTGGCCCCGTTGAATGCGAATTTCGGTACTCGTCCAATCTGCCGCCGCTGCGATATTGATGGTTTTTTCGGCGAGCGGTTCGGCAGTTGAACTTGAGGTTGAGCTTGGCGCGGGAATCGGTTCTGACGTAACCGGCTCAGGCTTGTTGCGCGTGATCGTTGCGAGCGGCGCAGCATCATTAGGCTGACTGGCGGGCGGAGCCGCTGCCGTATTCGCAGGTGGTTCGACCGTACGCACGATGGGCGCGGATACGGGCGCGGGTTCGAGCTTAGGTTTAGTTTCAGCGGGGATCGCAGTGGCAGCCGATTTTGCCGCAACGGGTGCGCCCGTCTCGCCGTCGAATTCGATGCTCTCGATGTCATCGAGGGGAATCACGTGTTGCGAGGCCGATGAGCCTACGTAAATGGTGATGGTGAATTTTTTTTGATTGTAGCCGGTGACTTTGCCCTTAAAGACGCTGCCGTCTTTGAGGCGAATCGTGTCGGCGAGTGTTGATGAACTGGCGACGAATAAACATAAGGCCGCCGCCAAAAAAGTTTTCAGCCCGAATAGTTTCTGCTTCACAATTTTCCTCCCAATAACGCTTCTTTTATCCAGCGCACGTTGACGCTGCGTGTTGTTAGTTCCCGATTGCTGTTTAACCGCAATGGCGAAAGGGGTTGAGCGCAGCTTACCACACGTTTTTTTGCTTTGTCAGCTTGGAAGCAAGGCCCAGCGATGTCTAAGGCTTATGCGCTAAACCAAGTCGCTAAATAATTTGGCGAAAAGAGGGGCGGCATCTTGACGCTTGCTGAAACGCGCGTCTATACTCCGCTCGTCTTATGGGTTGAGATTCATCCGAAGCTCAATCAAGTGATTCGATCCACCGCTCCACGAAATCACGATATTCAGTTTTCACCCGAAACGTTTCGTCTTTATTTTTTTCTACTGGTCGCGTCATTGCATTTGATGTGGCCTATTTCTTTAGCGAATTCGAGAAGGAACGCTTGAGAGACAGAATACGAGTTACCTCCCTCCTTCTCCTGCTTGATTCCCACGATGTGGATTACCCGTCGTGGGATTT
>JAYSVR010000491.1:0-12359 GCA_043718445.1 Acidobacteriota bacterium
CGAGCAATCATCAATTGTTGAGTGTGCGCGCGCGCCGCCAGCCCGTGGCCGCAGTGCTTTATGAAATCGCCCAACAACTCGGCCTGTCGTTTGAATTGCAAAATGAAGGCAATCAACTGGTTGATCTCGACCTGCAAGACCAGCGGCTCGAAGACGTGTTGCGCCAGTTGCCCGTACCTGTGCAATTGATGCGGCGCATGAATTTGTCGCAAGGCGAGAGCGAACCGCTGCGCATCATTCTGCTGGCACAAAACGAGAATTAGGGTATACTGCGCGCGCCTCGCACCCCCATTTCAGACAATCATTCTGAAATCCAACTCGTATTTAGGAGAAATAAACATCATGCATAACCCGCTTGAACCGCAAGCTATTGCACCCGTTCCGTCAACCGAAGAGTTCAACTCGCTCATCTCGACCGAGGTACGGAACGCCAGCGCCCGAAAACCATTTGTTGAACCCGCCGTTTCCGCCGCCACCGACGTACTCGAAGTCACGCAAAACTTCGCGCAGGTGCAAGGTTCGGGCAACATTCCGCTATAAGCACGCAATCAGATTAGTAAGCGCGTTGAGATGGTTTCATTCTGTTTCAACGCGCTTGCTTCTATCTTCTGCCAGCGCCGTTCGTCGCTATCCCTTTTCGACCATTCCCTGTGCAGGCAACGCAATCAGTCAGATCGCAAACTTTCTATTTGGAGCATTGCTCCTTAACCGTTTGCGCCGATGACGCGCGTTTGCTTAAGACCATCAAGACTTTCGCCAGCGTGCATTGGCTGGCCTCTGTCGCGACGGTTGAACCGCAATCCGCCACGACAGTTGCCTTTCATACGCGACAGGTTTCGCCCGCGCTTCCACTCAATCCTGCCAGTCATTTAAAACTAGCGCAGGGAACCGCTTACCTCGCCGATCAAAAAATCTATCTCGTTATTGATGATGCGACGCTGGTGCTTGAAACCGCGCCTGCCGCCCAGATGAATGTCTACCAGTTGCACGTTTATCTGTCTGCCGACACTGACGCCGAGGCCGCCGGCTTGCTCTTCACGCAAGCCTTACAAGCCGCGTTGCGACGCGCCGATATGTTTGAACTGCACGCCGCCGCTGCCGCTTCGCCCAACGGCACGGGCATGCTTTTCATCGGCGATTCGGGCAGCGGAAAGTCTACGTTGACCGTGCGGCTGGCTAGTCAAGGCTGGCGCTATTTGACGGACGATTCGCTGTTGTTGCGCCAAACCGAAGCGCGGCTTTTCGTCACACCCTTGCGCCGCGTATTCGCGCTGACGCCGCAAACTCTAAACGCCTGTGGATTGGATTCACGGCCTTCTCAACTCGCTGAAGATAAACTCGCCTTTGAACCGGCTGCGTTATTTCCCGCCGGACACATCGCGCAATTCGAGCCGCGCCATTTAGTCTTTCCCAAACTGACACAACAACCACGCAGCGCGCTCACGCCGCTCACGCAAGCCAAAGCGATGATGCGGCTGCTCTATCATTCGCCCTGGGCTTGTTTCGATACGCTCACGAGCCGCGCGCACCTCGAACGCCTCACGCGCCTCGCGCAAACCACTCGCGCCTGGGAACTCAACGCCGGACGCGATTTGCTGGAAGTGCCTGACGCGGCGGCTCAGTTGTTGGCAACTTTGGATGCGCAATGATTCCGCCAATGATTCCTTTGATTATTAACGCAGATGATTTCGGCTATTCGACTGCCGTCAATCGCGCCGTCATTCAAGCGCATACGCAAGGCGTATTGACCAGCGCGAGCCTGATGGTGAACGAACCCGCTGCCGCCGAAGCCATTGCATTAGCGCATCAGCATCCGTCACTCGCCGTCGGCTTGCACCTCGCGCTCGTACTCAGTCGCGCCGCTTTGCCGCATCACGAAATCCCGCATATCACCGACGCGCAAGGCCGCTTCACCGATAGCTCGCCCGCCGCCGGTTTTCAGTATTTCTTCTCGCCCGCCGCGCGCCGCGAAGTGCGCTGCGAGATGCGCGCGCAATTCGAGCGCTTCGCCGCGACCGGCTTGCCCTTCTCGCACGTAGACGGCCACACTCACTTGCACATGCATCCTGTGATTTTCAAAGAACTCATCACACTTTGCGAAGAGTTCAACGTGCGCCGCGTCCGCATTGTCAAAGGCGAAATGCGTTTGAGCCTGTCGCTCGACCGTCAACGCCTGCCGCTCAAATTGGTGTGGGGCGTCGTGTTTAATCTGTTAGGGAATTGGTGCGATAACCAACTTGCTGGACGCGGTTTCGTGCAACCGCGCAAGGTTTACGGCCTGTTGCAAACCGGCGCTATGAACGAAGACTATTTGTTAAGGCTGTTGCCGCGTATAAAAAAAACGCCGAGTGAAATTTACGCGCACCCTTTGGCTTTCGATGCTGATGAAGACGCGCAACGCGAAAACCCCGGCGGCACGCGTGAACTCGCTGCGTTGATGAGTCCGGCTTTACGCGCAGCGATTGCACAAGCCGGTTTTCAGCTTTCTACCTATTCGCAACTGACATGAAAACTCTGATCGTTTTATTCATCGCCATCTGCGCGCAAGTGCTGGGCGATGTCTGTTTGACCAAAGGCATGAAAGCCGTGGGCGAAGTGAATACGCTCAACCTTGCCGCGTTATTTCAAATCGGCTTGCAGGTTTTTACGAATCCATACATCTGGCTGGGCATCGCGACGCTGACGGTGTTTTACCTGCTTTATCTCGTAGCCCTTTCGTGGGCGGACTTGAGTTTTGTCGTACCCGCTACGGCCTTTGGTTATTTGCTCAACGCACTGCTGGCGAAGCTGCTCTTGCACGAACCCGTTTCGCTGGGACGCTGGATCGGTACGGCAATTATTTGCGCAGGCGTCGCCATCGTCTCGACTACTGAACAGAAAACCACTGGCAAGCCCAAGCAGGAGGCTGCGTGAAAACAGCTTTGTTGTTGGTGAGTTTGATTGCGTGTAGTTCGCTCGGCGAAGTGCTGTCGGCCAAAGGCATGCAACAAGTCGGCGAAGTCTCGCTGCGTCCGCGTGCTTTGTTACGCGCTCTCGGGCGCATGCTGCGCAATCCGTTTTTATTCGCGGGCGTAGTCTTTCTCGCCGTCTCGTTTTTTTCGTTTATCAGCCTGCTGAGTTACGCCGACTTATCTTACGTCGTACCGCTCACGGCGGTGAGTTACGTGACGAATACGCTGGGCGCGAAGTTTTTTCTCGGCGAACAGATCGAACGCAAACGCTGGATTGGTACGTTGTTGGTGATGGCGGGCGTCGTTACGATTTCGCTGGCTGTGAAGTTTGGCTTTTAGTTTTGGTAGGGCAGGTTAATAACCTGCCCTATAAGGTTTTTTTGTTAGCGAATCACTTTCCCTTTAATGCCTAACACTTGAGCGGCGACAAGGTTGTTGCCGAAGTTGGTGAAGTCGTTGAATTGCCACACAACTTTCTTGTCGCGCGTGACTTCGATGAGTTGCGGATTCTCAGGCCCCGCGTGCGTATTCCCAATGATGATGTTGCCGTTCGACAAAACTTCAAGCGTCGTCACCCACGCGAAGTTGATGCCGGGCAGTTCTTTTTGATCGAGGCTCCACACGATTTCGCCTTTGGGATTCACTTCGATGACACGATTGTTATTGCCGCCCGCGATTAACGTATTGCCGTTTTTCAGTCGCACCGCGCCGAATAATTCCTTGCCGTGGCCTTCGACGCCGTGGCCGGGCGTGGCGGGTCGTCCGTTCAAATCCATCACGTAAGTCCACACGATTTTGCCCTTGCGGTCATATTCGCGCAGCTTGCCGTCACCTTCCTGACAAACGATGTATCCGCCCTTGTTCGGGCCGTCTTCAACCGGACGAACCATGCGCGTATCACGATGGGCGTTGGGTTTTTCGATGGTCAGCGGCAGTTCAAATTTCATCGTGCCATTTTTGTCAATTTCGAGAATGCGCTGGTTGCCGCTTTCTGAAATCATCGTCAAGCCATTCGCCAGCCGTTGATAAGAATGAATTTCTACGCGGCCTGAATAGCCGGGCTTCGGTTTTGATTCCCACTGCCAAACGATTTGTTTGTCTTTGTTGACCTCGACGACGGTGGTGTAACCGGTCTGAAACAAGATGTTGCCGTTGGGCAGCGCTTGAATGTCATGCACTTCGCGCGCGGTCGGGTTGGGCATTTCCCACTCGACGACGCCTTTGGCATTGACGATGCGAATGAATTTGTTGTCGGCGCCCAGCACTTTGTAATCGTTCGGTAAGGATTGCCCAAATGCTGAAATCGTCAATAACAGCAAGCCAGTGAGAAGTAGATAGTTTTTGTTCACGTCAATAGTTCCTTGATTCAGTTAAGCCAAAATGTCTTTTACGACTTCGCCCGAAACGTTCGTCAGCCGCGCGTCAATGCCTTGAAATTTCACCGTCATCCGCAGGTGGTTGATGCCCAGCAAATGCAGCATCGTCGCGTGCAGGTCGTGTACGCTCACTGGTTTCTCAACCGCCGCGTAACCCAACTCATCCGTCGCGCCATACGAAATGCCGCCTTTGATGCCGCCGCCCGCGAGCATGTATGAAAAGCCCTTGATGTGATGATCGCGCCCCGTACCGCCTTGCGACATCGGCGTACGCCCAAACTCGCCGCCCCAAATCACTAGCGTATCGTCGAGCATTCCACGTTGTTTCAAATCGTTGATGAGCGCCGCCGTAGCTTTATCCACCTCTTCGGCTTTGTACTCAAAACCTTTTTTCAAACTCGAATGATGATCCCAGTCGCGGTGATAAAGCTGGATGAAACGTACGCCGCGTTCGGCCAGTCGCCGCGCGAGCAAACAGTTCGAAGCGAACGAACCATCGCCCAGTTTTGCGCCGTAACTATCCAGCACGCTTTGCGGCTCTTTGCTCACATCGGTCAAATCAGGCACCGACGATTGCATCTTAAAAGCGAGTTCGTATTGCGCGATGCGCGTCTGAATTTCAGGGTCGCTCACCGTGTTGTATTGCAATTGATTCAACTGGTTGATCGCCGTGATGCCCGCGCGTTGTTGCGCGACGGTTACGCCGGGCGGGTTGTTGATATACAGCACCGGGTCGCCGATGGAATTGAGCTTTACGCCTTGAAACTTGCTCGGCAAAAAGCCCGCCGACCACTGGCGATTGGCGATGGGCTGTTGCTGTCCGCCCTTGCCGGTCGAGATGAGCACGACGTAACCGGGCAAGTCCTGACTTTCTTGTCCCAAGCCGTAAAGCAGCCACGAACCCATGCTCGGACGCCCTGTGATGATCGAACCCGTATTCATCAATTGATGCGCCGGATCGTGATTGATCTGTTCGCCCCACATCGAACGAATGATGCATACGTCGTCGGCGACGGAGCCGATGTGCGGGAAGAGTTCGCATATCTCCTGGCCTGACTGCCCGAACTTTTGAAACTTGAATTGCGGGCCGTAACAAGTGAGCCGCTGGTTTTGCAGTTGCGCGATCTGTTGGCCTTTGGTGAACGATTCCGGCATCGGCTGTCCATGCATCTTGGCGAGCGCGGGCTTGTAATCGAACATCTCCAAATGCGAAGGGCCGCCTGCTTGATACAGAAAAATCACGCGCTGGGCTTTGGCAGCGTGGTGCGGCGGCCCAGACTGCCCAGACTGCCCAGACTGATTGATTACGCCTTGCGTTTGCGGGAACGCTTTCAACGCGAGCGAACCGAGTCCGGCAAAGCTAGAAGCTAAAAATGTACGGCGGGTGATTTCGTTGGTCATCGCTTTATGTTTCGCACTGTTTGCAAAAAAAGTCGAGTGAGGGCGTGCGCCCGCGGTAAAAAATAAGCGGTTGTATTTCAACTCAATAGGGCTTATGCAAAAAGCTGTAGAACAAGATGGCATCTTGTTCTACAGCTTGAAAAACCCTCACGTAGAACAAGATACCATCATGTTCTACGGCTTTTGCGTAAGTCTTACTCAAATAAGTAACTGATGTTACGCAGTCACAAATTCAGTTTTGCGGTTGACACGAAATTGAACCATACCGGAGAGCCTTTTCACCGCAGAGGCCGGAGAGGTCTCGCAGACTTACGCAGAGGAGGAGGAAGAGAGTTTTATTCTTCTCTCTGCGGCTCTTTCCTCTCTGCGAGACCTCTGCGGGCCTCTGCGGTGAAAAGGCTTCTCGTATCGGACATTTTCAAGTCAAGCGTACCTTGACGATCCTTACTGCGTAACATCAGCTGGTATTCTCACGGCTTTGGCCTCCATTCATAAATTTTTCAAAAAAAATTCAAATGCCATTCAAGACTTTGCCGACCCCCTGGAGCGAAAGTGCGTTCCTCAAAACAATCAGGACAATGACGAGTTACGGCGGCAGTGCGCGCGTGGCGAGTTCGTCAAGTGTCCCTTAATCACGAGGAGCGTTTTTAATGCAAAACCAACTGGAAAAAGTTAAAGAATCGGCACGACAGCTAGCTGGCAGCGCCCTGCCGCTGTATCGAAATACGAATTTTAAAGTGGCGTACGTGCTATGCACGCTATGCATATTGATGCTGATGGCGTTGCCCACGTGGGCGCAGCAAGTGTTTACCGCCACCAATACGGCAGAAACGACGACGGCATTCGGCGCTTTCCGTACGGCCATTGGCGGAGCCGATAATTCGCTGACGCCCACCGCGCAAGCCAGTGGGCGGCGCGAAATCAACTGGGACGCAGTGCGATTGGATGGCGCTGATTTCAACAGCAATACGACGACCATTGTGGCGAATAAGATCACGGGCATTCCGGTCAATCGCTTTCAGGCGCGCGGTGTCGCTTTCAAAGAAATTTTTGCCGTGAGCAATGACGGTTTTGCCAGCGCCAATGCGGGCGTAGCGAATCAGTTTCCCGCGTTCAGCACGGCTAATACTTTTGTTTCGTTTAACAGCAACAAGATTGAAACGCGGTTTGTGTTGGCGAGCGCGCCTGCGACCGCGCCCGTGGCGGCGGCGACGCGCGGATTCGGCGCGATCTTTCTCGATGTCGAACAGGCCAACACATCAAGCATCGAGTATTTCAACGGCGCAATCAGTTTGGGCAAATGGTTCGTTCCGGTCGGCCCTAGCGGGCAGGCGCAATTTTTAGGCGTGCTTTTCAATGCGCCTATCGTGACGCGCGTCGTTATCACGATGGGACAGGCGCAGGTTTTCAATTTCAGCAACGGACAAGTCACCGCCGGGCCAGCCGACGTGAGCGTGAATGCGTTGCAATACACCGATCAAGTGGCGACGGATGATTTCATTTATGGCGAGCCGTTGGCATTGAATGCGGCGAACGTCGCCTCGGCTTTTGCCGCGACCAGCACGACTGAAGCGACGACTTCGTTCGCGGAGTTTCGCACCGCGATTGGCGGAGCCGACAATTCGCTGACGCCCACCGCGCAAGCCAGCGGACGGCGCGAAATCAACTGGGACGCCGTGCGATTAGACGGAGCCGATTTCAACAACAACACAACGGTGATTGTGGCGAACAAGATCACGGGCATTCCGGTCAATCGCTTTCAGGCGCGCGGCGCGCGCTTCGATCAAGTGCTGGCAGTCGCCAACGATGGATTTGTCGGAGCCAATGCCAGCGCGGCCAATCAGTTTCCCGCGTTCAGCACGGCGAATACCTTCGCTTCGTTCAACAGCACAAAATACGAAGTGCAATTCGTGCTGGCGAGTGCGCCTGCGACGACGCCCGTGCCTGCTTCTACGCGCGGATTCGGCGCGATCTTCCTCGATGTCGAACAACCCAATACGTCAAGCATCGAGTATTTCAACGGCGCGGTTAGCCTCGGCAAGTTTTTCGTCCCGGTAGGAGCCAGCGGGCAAGCGCAATTTCTGGGCGTGCTGTTCACCTCGCCGGTCGTAACGAAAGTCATTGTGACGACCGGTACGAATCAGGTCTTCAATTTCAGCAACGGTACGGTGACGGCGGGCGGCAGCGAAAGCGAAGCAACCGATCTCGTCATTCTCGATGATTTTATTTATGGCGAACCGGTGTTGAACTCGGCCCACGTTTCGGCGGGCAGCTATGACGCCGCAGCGTTGGCGACCGAATCCATCGCCGCAGCTTTTGGTGCAGACCTGGCTGCTGGCGTAGCGGTGGCGGCGACGACCCCGTTGCCTACGACCTTGTTAGGTGCGACCGTCAAGGTGAAAGACAGCGCGGGCACTGAAAGACTCGCGCCGCTGTTTTTCGTGTCGCCCTCACAGATCAATTACCTCGTGCCGGCCAACACCGTGAATGGCGATGCCATTGTCACGATCACGACGGCTGACGGACGCATCGCCACCGGGCGCAGCAAAATCGAAACCGTTACTCCCAGTTTGTTCAGCGCCAACTCCAACGGTCAGGGCGTAGCCGCCGCCGTGGTTTTACGCATTCGTGCCAACGGTGAACTGGTTTATGAATCAATCGCGACCTTCGATTCGGGGCAACAGCGTTTTGTCGCTACGCCGATTGATCTCGGCCCGGCGACTGACAATGTTTTTCTAGTGCTTTACGGCACGGGGTTGCGTTATCGCAGCGGCGTGCAAGGCGTCGCTGTCAAGTTGGGCGGCAACGTAGATGCGCAAGTACTCTTTGCCGGATGGCTGCCAGGTTTTGCCGGACTCGACCAAATCAACGCTAGTCTGCCGCGCAGTTTGGTGGGGCGCGGCGAGATTGAGGTGGTCATGACCGTGGACGGCAAGACGACGAATACCGTCAAGGTCAACATCAAGTAAGCGGGCGGCGCTCAAGCCGGAAAAGAAAAAAGTCCAATCTGTTTTTCGAACAGGTTGGACTTTTTTGCGTATGCCGATTGGGTCGTTAGCTCGGTTTGCAGTTGGGTTTACGGGAAATCTTAGGCGCAATGTAGGGTAGGTTCTTAACCTGCCCTGCAACTTCGCTTTCCAGAACGTGTAGGGCAGGTTGGGAACCTACCCTACACCCGTAAACGCAATTGTAAACCGATCTAGGTTTAATCGCGGACTTTGCTATGGTTGATTGGTTACGATCTATTGGTTAGCGCACCACGCCTTGTTTCGATTGCGGTTAGCAATCTTCAGTCGAAGCGCAAGCAACGCCAAACGGCTTCAGCCCATCAGTGACAATTCAAAGCACAAAACCAATTCCCCCATTCGTTTAGATTCCCCCATCGCCCCGCAAAAATTTTAGAGGTGTCATTCCATGTTGTCGCGTATATCGCTTTTCATTTTATTGGTTGTAACTTTGCTCGTGAGCGGATGGTTCGGGGCGCGTCGTTTTTCCTCAGTACCTGCCGTGAGTGCGGCTGAAAAAAACTTCGGTCAGTTACCAATGATGTTTGAGGCGAACGAAGGGCAAGCGCACGACGCCGTGAAATTCATCGCGCGCGGCCACGGCTATCAAGTCTTCTTGACCGAACGCGACGCGACGTTGCGACTGTTCACGTCAAAGCAAAACCTTGGGCAAGATGACGAAGCGCAGTTGCGGTTGAAATTCGCCGTCAAAACTTCAATGCCTGTCGGCCTGAATGAACTGCGTACGCGCAGCAATTATTTCATCGGCAACGATCCGTCAGCGTGGCGCAGCGACATTCGCAATTTCGCGCGGGTTGAATACCGCGAAGTTCAGCCCGGCGTGACCGCAGCTTTTTATGGCACGCAACGCGTGCTCGAATACGATTTCATCGTCGCGCCCGGCACTGACCCGCGCGACGTGAGTCTCACGCTCGAAGGCGCAGACCGCATCGAGAGCCTGCCCAACGGCGACTTGCGCTTGATCGTGAATGGCGCGGAACTCATTCAACGCGCGCCCGTCAGCTATCAAACGATTCGCGGCAAACGCCGCAACTTGACGAGTCGTTACGTTTTGATGGGCGGCAATCGTATTGGCTTCGCGGTGGATGATTATGATGCGAGCCAACCGCTGACGATTGATCCGGTGATTGATTATTCGAGTTTTTTCGGCGGCATCGGCTCTGACGAAGGGCTGGCGATTGCGATTGATGCCAGCGGCAACGCTTACGTCACAGGCACAACTTATTCCAACAACTTCAACACCGTGCTGCCGCTGCAAACCTTGAATCGCGGCGGCAAGTTCGATGCGTTCGTCACGAAACTCAATCCCGCTGGCACTGAAATCATCTATTCGACTTACCTCGGCGGCAGCGGCGAAGACAGTGGGCAAGGCATTGCCGTGGATGGTTTCGGTAACGCTTATGTCGCGGGCATTACGAACTCAAGCGATTTCAATACGCGCAATCCTTTTCAAGCTTCGCTTAACGGACAAGCTAACGATGCCTTCATCACCAAGCTCAATGCGCAAGGCACGGCTTTGCTTTATTCGTCTTATCTCGGCGGCGGCGGCATAGATCAAGCCTTTGCGTTGGCGATTGATACGGGTGGCAATGCTTATGTCGCAGGCTCTACGTCATCAAGCGACTTTCCGGTACAGGCCGCGTTGCAAGCGACCAATCGCGGCGGAGCCGATGCTTTCATCGCCAAAGTGAATGCGGCGGGAACAGGGCTGGTTTATGCGACCTTCCTCGGTGGCAGCAATCTTGATGAGGCTTATGCCGTAGCCGTAGACAACGCGGGCAATGCTTATCTAGCGGGCGGCACGGCTTCGAACGATTTCAACGTGGCGAATGCGGTGCAAGCGACCAATCGCGGCGCGACTGATGCGTTCATCGCCAAGGTGAATGTGAACGGCGCGCAATTACTTTATTCGACCTATCTCGGCGGCAATGCGGTTGACGCAGTTTATAGCTTGCGTGCCGATGCCGCAGGCAATGCGCTGTTGTGCGGCAATACGTTCTCGACTGACTTTCCGCTGGCGAATGCTATGCAAACCAGCAATCGCGGACTGAGCGATGCTTTCATCACGCGGCTCAGTGCGAACGGCGCGACGCTGTTGAGTTCGACTTATTACGGCGGCGCGAATGCCGACTTCGCGCGCGGCATTGCGACCGACAATGCTGGACAAATTTATGTCGCGGGCCGTACGGCTTCGACTGATTTGACGACGGCGAATGCGCTGCAAAACACGAATCGCGGCAACGAAGACGCTTTTGTTTTGAAGCTCAACAACAACGCGACGCAATTGCTTTACGCGACTTATCTCGGCGGCACGCGCGAAGATTACGCTTTCGGATTAGCCGTTGATGGCGCGGGCAATGCGTATGTCACGGGCGATACGCGCTCGTCTGATTTCACGACGCGCAACGCCGTGCAAGACAGCAATCGCGGCGGACTCGATGCGTTCGTGACAAAACTTAACCCCGCTGGTTCGCAACTCATTTATTCAACCTATCTCGGCGGCGCGGGCGAAGACCTCGGCTTGGGGATTGCGATTGATACGGCGGGGAACGCCTATATCACGGGCTATACGAGTTCGAACGATTACGGCACGCGCAATCCGTTGCAGGCCACGAGTCGCGGCGGCCTCGAAGTTTTCGTCACCAAGATTCTCGCCGACAACAACGACGTAGCCTTTAACACTTATTTCGGCGGCAACGGTTCAGACACCGGCGCAGACATTGCGGTTGACGGCGCGGGCAATGCTTATGTGACGGGCGCTACGACCTCGACGAATTTGCCGACGCGCAATCCGCTGCAAGCCAGCAACGCGGGCGGACAAGATGCTTTCGTCGCCAAGTTCAACGCGTCGGGTTCGACGTTGATTTATTCGACCTATCTCGGCGGCAGCTTCGGCGACGAAGCCCTAGGCATCGCCGCCGATCTCGCGGGCAACGCCTATCTCGCGGGCAGCACGTTTAGCGAAAACTTTCCCACGCGCAACGCCGTGCAAGCGACGCCGCGCGGACTCGGCGATGCGTTTATCACGAAGCTCGATAGCTCAGGCGCTCAGTTGGTTTATTCGACTTATCTAGGCGGCACAGCCGGTGACGGAGCGGCGGATATTGGCATTGATCCGCAGGGCAACGCTTATGTCGTAGGCGAAACTTTCTCGATTGATTTCAACACGCGCAATCCGTTGCAGGCCACGAGTCGCGGACAGCAAGACGCCTTCGCTGCGAAATTCAGCAGCGACGGTGCGCAGCTTGTTTATTCGACTTATCTGGGTGGACGCCGCAGCGACCTTGCCGAAGCCGTCGCCGTTGACCAAAGCGGCAACGCCTATATCGCGGGCGCGACTGGCTCGAATGACTTTCCGACGGCGAATGCTTTTCAAGCCACGACGGGCGGCGGCAACTTCGATGCGTTCGTCACGAAGCTCAATCCGGCGGGCGCGCAAATTCTCTATTCGACTTATCTCGGCGGCAGCTTGATTGATACGGCGTCGGGCATCGCCGTTGATGCCGAAGGCAGCGCCTTCATCACCGGCCTCACGAACTCGCTCAACTTCCCGCGCCAGAGCGCCTTGCAAGCCGACAATCGCGGCGGCAACGAAGCCTTCATCA
>JAYSVR010000492.1:0-12331 GCA_043718445.1 Acidobacteriota bacterium
TTTAGTCCGCGAGTGATTGCGCAGCGTGAGTCGCGGACTAAAGTCCACACAACGGGCCACAGACTGAAGTCTGCGCTACGTTGCTGCGACTTGGTTGAATGCATCCGCGTGGCGTAAGCTGCGCGACGGAAATGCGAGCAGTACGAAGAAGCTCATTTCTCCCCATAACATTCAACAAAAAAACAATTGGTCAGAACCTCATTTATGACTACCCACGCTCTTGACGGAATAAAAGTACTCGACCTCACGCGCCTCTTACCGGGCGCAGTCGCCACGATGATGCTGGGCGATTTCGGCGCAGAAGTTTTGAAAATCGAAGAACCCGGCATGGGCGATCCGATGCGGCACTCGGTCGCGGGCAGCTTTGAAAAAGGCACGCCTGACACTTACTTCCTCGCCACGAACCGCAACAAATACAGCATGACGCTGAACCTCAAACATCCGCGCGGCAAAACCATTTTGCGCAAGCTGGTCGAAGAAGCTGACGTATTAGTCGAAGGCTTTCGCCCCGGCGTAATGGCGCGGCTGGGTTTGGCGTATGAAGACTTGCGCGACGTGAATCCACGATTGATCTATTGCGCGCTGACCGGTTACGGGCAAGAAGGGCCTTACGCGCAACGCGCCGGACACGATGTGAATTATCTCGCTACCGCTGGCGTGCTGGGTTTGATCGGGCAAAAAGACGGAGCGCCCGTGATCCCCGGCGTACAGCTTGCCGATCTGGCGGGCGGCAGCCTGCACGCGGTCATAGGCATCTTGCTCGCGTTGCAAGCGCGCACCCTCACCGGCCTCGGCCAACTCGTAGACATCTCAATGCTCGAAGCCTCGCTCTCGCTGCTCTATCTGCCGCTCGCAAGTTACCTGGCCGAAGGCAAACAACCGCCGCGCGGCAACGACGGATTGTCGGGCAAGTACGCCTGCTATCAGATTTATGAAACCAGCGATGGACGTTATCTCGCGCTCGGCGCACTCGAACCGAAGTTCTGGGTGAACGCTTGCACGGTGCTGGAATGCGATGAATATGCCGCGCGGCAATTCGAGCCAGCCGCCCAAGTGCTGATGCTGGCGACGTTGCGGCGCAAGTTCAAAACCCGCATCGCCGAAGACTGGCTAATACGTTTTGCCGAAGTAGACACTTGCATTGCGCGCGTCAACGACATCGCCGAAACCATCGCCGACCCGCAATTGCAGTCGCGGCAAATGTTCATCGAACTCGAACACGGCGAGCATGGCGCGGTCAGGCAACTGGCGCCGACGGTGCGGCTTTCCGATACGCCGGGCGAAGCCGAATTGCCGCCGCCGACATTAGGCGAACACAGCGACAAAGTTTTACAGGCGCTGGGTTACAACGAGACGCAACGCGATGAGTTGCGACGCGACGGAGTGATTTAATTCATGAAAACAAAACGTAAGTTAGTCACGGCTACGGCCTTATTATTTTTTATGTTACTCGCGCTGGCGTTTCCGTTCGGGCCTTTGTTCCCGTGGTCGCCGGTGAAGCTGGGTTATCACACGATCAACTATGCACGCGCTGACGTATCGGTCACCAAAGCGCAACCAATCGAAAGCGAATTCGCCGCGCTCGATCAGTTGATGAATGAAGCCGAAGCCTTTCATCAGTTGCGTTATCAGCGCCGCATCAAAGTGATTGGCTGCAAAGACTGGGGCACGTGCAAACGCGGCATGCCGTGGATGAACGTCAATTCGTTAGGTGGCGTAACGTTGGCGGGCGATGTGATTTACCTCACGCCGAAGCTGAAAGAGAAAAATTTCAGTACCGAGCAATTCCTCAAGCACGAATTGACGCACGCGCTGCTGTGCCAGAACACGACGTTGATTAAGGGTTATAAACTCAACGATCAACCGTGGTTTTCTGAAGGGCTGGCCGTATCGTTTGGCCGACAGCAAGATTACATAAAGCGCGATGAATGGCTGAAGCTGGCCGCCACCACCAGCCTGACGCAATACCTTGACCCGAAGCTGCGCCCGCAAGAATGGAACGCGCGCTTCGCTTATCCGACGCAACGCTATTTCATTGAATGGTTGAAAGCGACTTATGGCGAAGATCGCTTCCATCAATTTCTGACGCGCAACATTGCCGAGCCTGACGTGTGGCGCGCGACGTTTGCTTCAGTCTTCGCCACTTCGTTTGACGCGACCATTCAACAATACGAACAAGCCGTGCGCACAGGTGCGTGGCTGCCGACGGAGTAAGCTCACCTTGCTTGAATCTTTACGTACCTCTTTACGCGGTGGACTGATCGTGTCGTGTCAGGCTCCAGTCGGTACGCCGCTCAACGATCCATACATCATCAGCGCGCTGGCCTTGACGGCTGAACAAAACGGAGCCGTCGCAGTGCGCATTCGCCAAGCCGATCAAATCGCTGCGACACGTGCGCGGGTCAAGTTGCCTATCATCGGACTCGATAAAATTGATTACGCCGACTCACCCGTATACATCACGCCAACGATGGACGACGCGGCGCGCATTGCCGCGAGCGGCGCAGACATCGTGGCGGTGGACGCTACGTTGCGACCGCGTCCGCACGGCGAAAAACTCGACGCGCTGTTGCGTTACGTGCGCGAGACGTTGGGCAAACCGGTGCTGGCCGATGTGGCTACGTTTGACGAGGGCGTGTATGCGGCGGAATGCGGCGCTGATTTAATTGCGACGACGCTGTGCGGCTATACGGCGGAAAGCGCGGGGGCGAATTTGCCTGCATTGGGTTTAGTCGAACGATTGGCTGCGCATCTGAACGTACCCGTGATTTGCGAAGGCGGTGTGAGTTCACCCGCGCAAGTGAAAGCCGCATTCGACGCAGGCGCATTCGCAGTCGTCGTAGGCGGCGCAATCACTGGCGTAGATAAACTGGTGCAGCAGTTCGTTGAGGGAGCGCGCTCGTCACGAGCGCAATAATAAAAAGCCGCGCAGCGTTCCTCATACCAACCTCTCGCATTGCAAAAGACTGCTAAAAGGAACGCTGCGCGGCTTTATTACTTTGCGGACGGGACGTCCGCGCTCCCTCTTTATTGATCGAGCGGCAGGATGCCTCGTTTCAAGGCGAACTTTACCAGTTCGGTGTGATTCGCCAGTGCGAGTTTGCGCATGAGATTGGCGCGATGGCCTTCGGCGGTGCGCGGACTGATAAACAATCGTTCGGCGAGTTCGGCACTGGTGCGGCCTTCGGCGACGAGATGCAGCACTTCGCGCTCGCGGTTCGAAAGCGTTTCGTAAGGGTCTTCGGGCGCGTCATCCACCTTGCGCATATAAAGTTCGATCTCGCGCTCTGACAGCGGCGCGCTCAAATAGCGCCGCCCCGCAGCCACTTCGCGCACGGCATGCAACAGGTCGTTCGATTGCGCGTCTTTCAGCACGTAACCCGACGCGCCGTTCTTGAGCGCTTCGACGACATAAGCGTCGTTGGAATACATCGAGAGAATAATGACGCGCGTGTGCGGCGAAGCCTTCGCCACTTGGCGCGTCACTTCCAGGCCGTTCAGGCCGGGCATCATCACGTCAGTCACCAACACATTGGGCCGCAACCGTTCGACCAGCCGGACGGCTTCGATGCCGTCGCCCGCCTCGCCAACCAGCTTGAAGTTCGGCTCGGTCTCAAGCAATGCCCGCAAGCCTTGCCGCACAATGTGATGGTCATCCGCTAAAACAATAGTTGGCATGCAATCGTCCTTCTTTATTCCTCAGTGGGCAGCGGCAGGTCAGCCGTGATGGTAGTGCCGATGTTTTCGACTGACACTACCGAAAATTTCCCGCTCAACAAGCGCGCGCGTTCGCGCATGCCGGTGAGTCCGACGGAACTCGCGGCGGCGAAGGCGCTGTCTACGTCAAAGCCTTTGCCGAGGTCGCGCACTTCGACTTCGACGCTTTCGGCATCGGCAGAAACGCGGACTTCAACTTCTGTAACCTTCGCGTAACGCGCAACGTTCGTGAGGGCTTCCTGCACGATGCGATAAGCGGCGGTTTCGATTTCCTGCGCAAAGCGCGCGTCCGTATTCAACCCCGGATTGGCAAAACTCACGCTAATGCCGGTCTGTTTGGTGTAGCGTTCAAAGTGCCAGAGCAGCGCGTGTAACAAGCCGAGGTCGTCGAGCATCGCCGGACGCAGGTCGAGCGAAAGGTTGCGCACTTTAGACATCAGGTCGTTGACCAGCCCCTTGGCTTCTTCGAGTTGTGACCGACTGATTTCGCTTTCGCCGCGCGTCGCCATTTCGAGCAAGAGCTTCAACCCCGTGAGCGATTGCCCGATTTCGTCGTGCAGTTCATGGGCGATGTTGCGGCGTTCGATTTCCTGCAACTGCACGAGGCGTTGCGAGAGGCGGCGCAATTCGGCGGTGCGTTCTTCGACACGCTGTTCGAGTTCGTTGTGGGCGCGGCGCAAGGCTTCTTCGTTGCGCTTGCGTTCGACGGCGTAACGCATCGTGCGCACGAGCAGATGTTTATTGACGCTGCCTTTGAACAGGTAATCTTCGGCACCGAGTTTGATGGCGCGTAAGGCCAACTCTTCGTCGCCCATTGCAGTGAGCGGAACGATGGCGACGCCAGACGCGGCGCGATGGACGCGCAAAAAAGTTTCGAGTCCGTGGCTGTCGGGCAAGCCGAAATCCAGCAGGACTAATTCGATGCCGCCCTCGGCCAGCCGCTGCAAACCGGCGTCGAGCGATTGCACCCACTCGAGATGAAACAGCACGTTTTCATCAGCCACCAGGGCCGTAATGATTTCAGCGGTGTTCGGTTCGTCTTCGATCAACAACACGTTGGTACGTGAGTTTGCCATCAGTCTCTCTCCTCTTAGTTCTCTCTGAACATCAAGTTTGTGGTTGTGGCGTCAGTGCCCCTCGGACTGCCGGGCGTGTGGTGGGCGGGATTATAGTCAGGCCAGCCGGAATCTCCCAACGCTCAGTGAACAAGCGATAAAAATGCCAAGTTTTTTGTGTTGGAGTCAGCCGCGATTAATCAAACTCGGTTTATCAGGCTCGCCACGAAGCCCGCGCCAAATCCGTTATCTATATTCACGACCGTCACATTCGATGAACACGAATTGAGCATGCCCAACAGCGCCGCCAACCCGTGAAAGCTCGCGCCGTAACCGATGCTGGTCGGTACGGCAATCACCGGTACGTTGACCAAGCCGCCTACGACCGAGGGCAGCGCGCCTTCCATGCCTGCGACGCAGACGACGACTTTGGCGGATTGCAAAAGTTCGCGCTTGCTCAAGACGCGATGAATGCCCGCGACGCCTACGTCAAAGATGCGTTCGATACGATTGCCCATCAGTTCAGCGGTCACAGCGGCTTCATCAGCCACGGGAATGTCTGAAGTTCCCGCCGTAACAATCGCAATCAATCCGTTGCCAAAAATTGTTTCGTCTTTGCGCACGGCAATTGCAGAGCAAGTGGCGTGATAAGTCGCCGTCGGTTCAATCGCTTTGACGCGCTCGAACGCAGACGCCGTAGTCCGCGTCACCAGCAAGTTCGATGAACGCGCCAATAGCTTTTCGGCAATGGCGGCAATCTGTTCGTCGGTTTTGCCTTGTCCAAAGATGACTTCAGGAAAGCCCTGGCGAAGGGCGCGATGGTGGTCTACGTGAGCGAAGCCGAGGTCTTCGAAAGGCAAATGGCGCAGTTGCGCGAGGGCTTCGTCAACGTCGGTCAGTCCGTTTTTTACGTTGTGCAAGAGTTCGGTTAAGCGGGTTTGATCCATAATAGTTACAGGCGTTATAGCTTGCGGTACGCCAGCTTGACAACGTTTTCCAGCGAAACCTATAGTCGCTGACAGGTCGAAGGAAAGCATTCACATCACATGAAAAACATCACGGTGGGCATTACGGGAGCGAGCGGTTCGGTGTATGCGCAAAGCCTGTTGAAGGCGTTGTGCGCCAGTCCCGACGTAGCCCGCGTAGACCTCACGCTCTCGCAAGCCGGTGTGCGCGTAGTAAACGAAGAACTCGGCCTCAACGCCGCCGGAACCGACCGCCGCGTCGTCAATGAGTTAATCGGTTATGACGCTGAAAAAGTGATCTTGCACGCCGCCGCTGACATCGGCGCTTCGATTGCCAGCGGCTCTTATCTTTCTGACGCGATGATCGTCATCCCGTGCAGCATGGGATCGCTCGCGGCCATCGCGCACGGTATCTCGCGCGACCTGATTCATCGCGCAGCAGATGTATTCATGAAAGAAAACCGCCCGCTGATATTGGTTCCGCGCGAAACCCCATTCAACGCGATTCATCTCGAAAACATGCTCAAGCTCGCGCGGCTCGGCGTACGCATCGTGCCCGCGATGCCGAGCTTTTATCACTTCCCGGAAACGATTGATGATCTCGTCGAACATTTCACGCATCGGCTGTTGGATCATCTGGGCGTCGCGCACGAGCAAGCGACGCGATGGGAAGGCAGTAAGGCTAAGGGCCGATAATAACAATGTCGTTTTACCAAGATGCAAAATCTGCCTTTCTGGCTCATCCGCTTTACTGCGTTGGGGGTGGGTCTGTTGCCGGAGTCATAGGGTTTCTCGTTAGCGTTGCTTTGGGATATGGGTTAATGACTTTTCTCGCGGCAGGTTTAGCCAAGAGTAACCCATCAGGCATTAACGATGGGCCATTTTATGTTGGACTTGGATTCGTACTTATTGTCGGCACTTTACTTGCAGTCATCGGTTTTGTTGTTGGATTTCTGGGTACAACCATTCTGGTCACGAAAAAGAAGGAAGCAGAGGCGAAGTCTACTGATTTATGTCTGCGATAAAGAACCTAAAAACCACGTTGGAAATGATCAAGATCGAACACACGCTGTTCGCCTTGCCCTTCGCCTTGTTAGGCGCAGTGCTGGCGGCGCGCGGATTGCCGAGCGGGCGCGTGTTGTTCTGGATTCTCATCGCGATGGTCGGAGCGCGTTCGGCGGCGATGGCGTTCAATCGGTTGGTTGATCGCAAGTTCGACGCAGCCAATCCGCGTACTGCGACACGCGCGATTCCCGCCGGATTATTGAGCGTCGAATTCGTCACACTGTTTGTCGTCGCTTCGTCGGCGCTGTTCTTTCTGGCCGCCGCGATGTTGAACCGCTTGACGCTGTGGCTCGCGCCGATTGCGTTGGGTTCGGTACTTTTTTATTCGTATACCAAACGCTGGTCGCCGCTCTGTCATTTGGTGTTGGGCTGGTGTTTGAGCATTGCTCCGACGGGCGCGTGGATTGCGGTGCGCGGCGCAATTGATTCGCCCGTGCCGTTGTTGTTGAGCCTCGCGGTGATGTTGTGGACGGCGGGCTTCGATATTTTGTATGCCTGTCAGGACCAGGATTTCGACCAGCGACAAGGCTTGCGTTCGATTCCGCAATCGTTGGGCATAGCGAATGCCTTACTGGTTTCGCGGCTGTTGCATTTGTTTATGTTCACGACACTGTTGTGGGTGTTCGTGATTACGGGCTTGCACTGGATCGGCTTCTTGGGGTTGTTGGCGACGGCTGCGCTGTTGGTCTATCAACACAGTCTGGTCAAGGCGAATGACCTGTCGCGATTGGATATGGCGTTCTTTACGACCAACGCTTATGTGAGCATCATCCTGTTCGTGACGATTGCGGCGGATGTGTTTTTGTTGGGGTAACGAAGATGAAAAGTCACCGTGAAAATGCGAAGCGTGTCAGTAGCCCGCGCGTAAGCAAGGGCTGCCTCGGTCTTGCGCCCGTTGACATCAATGCGTACCACGCCAATGCAGCCCTTGCTTACGCGTGGGCTACTGACACGCTTCGCGTATTGATGATAGCTTTGTTGCTTTGCCTTTCTGCCTTCGCGCAAAACCACGACCACGAATACGCGCCGCTGCACGAAAAGCAGTTCGAGTTCAAAGACTTCACTTACAAAACGCTCGAAGGCCAGAGCGTAAACCTGCGCGAACTCGCGGCGGGCAAAAAACTCGTCCTCGTACATTTCTTTGCCGCGTGGTGCCACAACAGCAATTTTGACGTAACGACCGTCAACGCCTTGCACGAACAATTCAAAGACGCGGGCCTCGCGGTCATCGGCGTGTGCGAGTATTCCAAACCTAACGAAGTGCGCGAGTATCTCAACAAACATCAACCGGCTTATCCCGTCGTCATCGAATCGCAAAAAGAGAAAGACCGTCGCAAGTCTTCGCATTATGCCTATCGCACGGCGGCGAAAGATGTGCGCTTGTGGGGTACGCCGTTCAATGTGCTGTTGGCGGTGGATGAGTTCAGCGCGAGCGGCGACGTCGTCACGAGCAAGGCGCTGGTCAATTTCGGCGAACTGGAAAAAGCTGATGTCGAAAAATTTCTAAAGGAACGCTTACAGCCCGTAAGCCCAAAGTAATTATGCAAAACAGTTTTTTTCTCGATCCTGCTCTCTTACCCATTGCCGAAAAAGTCGTCGCCAACGAACGCTTGAGTTTCGACGACGGCCTGACGCTCTTTCGCAGCGAAGACCTGCACGGCGTAGGCCGTCTCGCCGATCTCGTGCGTCGTCGCAAGCACGACCGCAAGACTTATTTCAACGTCAACCGCCATCTCAATCCGACGAACTATTGTTATGCCGATTGCAAGTTCTGCGGCTTTTTCGTCAAACACAATCAGGAGGGCGGCTACACGCACAGCCTCGACGAATCGTTGCAAGTCGCGCGCGATGCGGTGGCGCAAGGCGCGACGGAATTGCACATCGTCAGCGGATTGAATACGCGACTGCCGTTTGCTTATTACACCGATTTGCTGAGTTCGTTGAAACGCGAGTTTCCCGCGTTGCACCTGAAAGCCTTCACGATGGTCGAGCTGGATTTCTTCGCCAAGTTTTACAAGCTGACGGACGAAGCCGTCATTGCCCAACTCATCGCCGCAGGCATGGATTCGTGTCCGGGCGGCGGCGCTGAAGTGTTTGCCGAAAAGACGCGGGCTGAAATTTGTACGCACAAGACCGACGGCAATCGCTGGCTCGATATGGCGGGCAAGGTTCACGCGGCGGGCCTCAAGACCAACGCGACAATTCTTTACGGCCACGTAGAAACGACGGAAGACCGCGTAGACCACTTCGTCCGCTTGCGTGAACAGCAAGAGAAAACCGGCGGATTTCAATGCTTCATTCCGTTGGCGTTTTATCCGGCGGGCACACAGTTGTCGCACTTGCCCGGCCCGTCAGGCATTGACAGTTTGCGCGTCATCGCCGTGTCGCGGCTGATGTTGGATAACTTCGATCACATCAAGGCGTATTGGGTGATGCTCGGCAAAAAGATTGCGCAAACGGCGCTGCATTTCGGCGCGAATGATTTGGACGGAACCATCACGGGCGGCGGCGAGTTGATGGAAAGTTACAAAGTTGACGCCGAAAAAACTGAAAGCGATCAAGGCGCAAGCAAAGACGAGATCGTGCGGCTGATTCAGGAAGCAGGCTTTGAAGCCGTCGAACGCGATACGCTTTATCATCCTTTGCGCAATTACGCGGCGGCGAAATAATCACGCTGCCGCATCTTCAACTCATTCCACAAACTTGTAGCCCAGCCCGCGAATCGTCAGAAAGTGGCGCGGGTTTTTGGCGTCTTCTTCCAGCTTCTGTCTGAGCGCGCCGATGTGTACGTCAACGGTGCGCGTCAGCGCTTCTTCGTCATAACCCCACACTTCGCGCAACAATTGGCTGCGCGGAATGGTCAAGCCGCGCCGTTGCACGAAGTAACGCAACAGTTCGAATTCACGGGCGGAAATTTCTATCAGTTGGTTGTGAAAGCGAACTTCGGTCGAGTTGAAGTTGATGACGACTGCGCCGAAACGAAACGTGTCGGGCAGTTCATTCGCAGCGGCAGGCGCGCGGCGCAGTAAGGCTTCGACGCGCGCAAGCAGTTCGAGCGGCTCGAAGGGTTTGGTCTGGTAATCGTCCGCGCCGAGTTTGAGACCGAGTACTTTGTCTACTAATTGGCCGCGCGCGGTGAGCATCAGAATCGGCGTGCGAATGCCGCGCGCGCGTAATTCGCGGCATACGTCAAAGCCGTTTTTGCTGGGCAGGTTCACATCGAGAATGATCGCGGCAAAAGGTTTGTCGCAAGCCAGCGCGAAGCCCGCCGCGCCATCGGCTACGGTTTCGAGTTGGTAGCCTTCGGTCGTCAGCAAATCGGTGAGCGTGAGCGTCAAGCCCGGCTCGTCTTCGATTAAGAGCAGATTCGTCATGCGTTGTGGTTGCCGTTCAGCACGGGCAAATGAATCGTGAACGCTGCGCCTTTGTCTGGCGCGGTTTCGACGGAAATGCGTCCGCCGTGCGCTTTGATGTGTTCCTGCAAAATGCTCAGTCCCAAGCCCGCGCCTGCAATGGCCGAAGCCGCCATGCCTTGGCCGCGATAAAACGGGTCGAAGAGGTTGCGCAAGTCTTCAGCGGCAATGCCGGGGCCGTGGTCGGCGACGGTGAGTTGGATTTCGTTGTCGGTTTGGTGCGCGCTCAGGCGCAGCCATTTGCCGAGGGCGGCGTATTTCAGCGCGTTGTGCAACAGGTTTTTGAGCGCGCTTTCCAAGGCTTGTGCGTCAGCTTTGATTGACCGCCGAGCAAAAAGCCAAGCTCGCCGAAATGCGCAAACGCATGGATGGACGCGGCGGCCCCGGTGGTCGTCCCGGCGGCCCCGGTGGTCGTCCTGGTGGATTCGGTCCGCCGCGTCAGTAAGCATCGAAGTTAAGAGCGCGCCACGCTGCCCGCCTGTGACCGCCACAGCGCCGGGGACCAATAACCGCGCAACCCTGTCGCGGCGCGCTCTTATACACTTCCAACGAATTCCTTCCGTAACGACCGTAAACCAATCGCGGACAAACCTCTCCCTCGTTGAAGCTCTGTGTTTCAAGCGCGGTGAAGTTTGCTTCGGAAACCAACAACGCAGGAAAGAAAAGGAGAACGCATGAAAAACAAAACCGGGAAACAGGTTTTGGCTTTGACGCTGACCGCAATCTTTGCGGTGATTTCATCGGGCATCGCACTGGCGCGACGTCCCAGTGGCGCGGGGCGTCCGTCAGGCGGGCAACGTCCGCCGAACGCGGGCCGCGAGAATTCGCCTTACAAAGACAAATACAAGAACGGTCAACGCCGTCCGCCTGAATCCAGAACTGGCAGCGGGCGTCCGCAGGGCACGTTCCTAATGCCGCAAGGCACGTTTCCCCGCAGCTAGCCCATAGCTAATTGATTAAACCCACGCTGAGTCATGGGCAGTAACAAAAAGGGGTCATTGTGCCGGACTCAGAGTTAAGCGATAGCTGCTTGCGCCTTCGTGTCACCGACTGGCGTAAGCAGCTATCGTGACAACACCACTCACACCATTGAGGACACAACGATGGATCAACGTGTAATAAAACTTTGCTTGCTCTCTGTTGCCATCGCCATCTCGACGAAATCAGCTTGTGGGGACGTGAAGCCGCACGCGCTGATGCGTGGGGCTTGGCGTCGTTCTTTTCGCGCACCGATGTCGTGCAAGCCGGTGGCGTGCCGCCGGGCGGGGGCGGTGGACAGCCGCAACAAACGGGGCAATACGCCGTGCGCGAAAACACCGAGCGCACCAATCGCGATTACTTTTTAGACGGCGTCACGCTTGGCAATCGCCCGGCGCGCAAACCCATCGAGGGCGTGAATGAAGTCAAACCGCGTTACCCGTTCAGCGGCAAGACGCCAGCGGCGGGCGAACACTATCGCACCGTGCTGGCGCGCGAAATCGCTGCGGACAAGCTGTTCGCCATCAATGTCGTCAATCGGCTCTGGAAAGAATTTTTCACCATCGGCCTGGTCGAACCCATCAACGAACTTGACCCTGCGCGGCTCGATCCTGACAAACCGCCCGCCGCGCCGTGGACGTTGCAAGCCTCGCATCCGCGTTTGTTGGTTGCGCTCGCGCAAGAGTTCGTCGCAGCGAAATACGATGTGAAATGGCTGATGCGGCAAATGGCGAATGCGCGCGCTTATCAACTCTCTGTGCGTTACGAAGACAATTGGAAAGCCGAATGGGAGCGGCTTTACGCGCGCAAGCTGGTGCGGCGGTTGTGGGCCGAAGAAACGCACGACGCCATCGCGCAATCGAGCGGCATCTGGCCGACTTACAAAATCAATCAACTGCCTGAGCTTCGTTACGCGATGCAATTTCTGAAACCTTCGGGATGCCTGTGTCTACGATTCAATTCGGGCAAATGGGCGTACCGTACTGTTGCTGTGGTTTTATCCGAAAGACCGTACGAGTGTCAGCGACCTGAGCCTTGACGTAGCGCCGACAGATTCGCTGGCGCGCACCTGAATTTGAAATTTGAGATTTGGCAATTATGTTTTGGAAGCGAAAGAAAAACTCTGACTTCATTTCAC
>JAYSVR010000493.1:0-12321 GCA_043718445.1 Acidobacteriota bacterium
AGCTCAGAGCTTTTGCCTGGGATCGAACGGGTGAATGGTAAAAGGGAATTGCTGAATAAAGGCGAGAGAGTGGAGCTAGTCGGGCTCGAACCGACGACCTCTGCAATGCCATTGCAGCGCTCTTCCAAGCTGAGCTATAGCCCCACATTTTCAAGATACATGCTTCTTCAAGACCTGCTTCGTGGCGAAGCGGGCGCATACTAGCCAAACGACCTTAGTCCGTCAAGACGCCCTTCGGTCTTTTGCTTGCCGTGAAGTCGCGCGTCAATCATTCAGCCTTGGCCAACCTTAGGCGACATAATCTTGAATCGTCTGCATTAACTCTGGCAGTTGGTCGTCGAAAAAATGTCCCGCGCCCGCGAGGCTGACGAATTTCAAATGCTCGTGCGAAGGCAGTTGCGCCAGCAACTCTTCGAGGGGAGCTTGCGGCGCAATCTCGTCTAACGCGCCATGAATAAAGAGTTGCGGTTTGGTGCAGGCGGAAAGCACTTCAAGTTGATGCAAACGCGCGGGCGCTCCGATGGCGATGATTTTTTGTACGCGCGCGTCGTCGCAACCTAACTTCAATCCAACGACCGAGCCGAACGAAAAACCTGCGACGATAACTTCGCGCGCGTGCGGCTGATCGTTGAGCAAGTAATCCAATGCGATGCGTGCGTCATCCACTTCGCCGCGCCCTTCGTCGTGCGTGCCGCTGCTATAACCCACGCCGCGAAAGTTGAAACGCAACACGGCGAATCCGGCTTCCTGCAAGGCCTTGGCGGCGCGGGCTACGACTTTGTTGTGCATGGTTCCGGCAAACAGCGGGTGCGGATGCAACACCAACGCGGCGCGCGTAGCTTCGTTGTTGGTCGGGCGATACAACGCTTCTAACGCACCGTGCGGCGCGGGAATCATCAAGTTGCCTTTGGGATAAGGGTAAGCAGCCATCTTCAAATCAAAAGTCAAAAGGCAAAAGTCAAAAGGCAAAAGTTAAGGTCGCAGCAACACTTTCAAAATGCCGCGTTCTTGCGCTTTGCTTATTGCCGTTATGCCGTCGGTCAGTGCGAACTCATCTGCGATGAGTCCGGCGAGATTGATACGATGGTTCGCCAGCAGTGCGAGTGCGTCAGTGAAACGTCCGCAGCGCGAACCCATCAATTTGATTTCATTGACGATGATGCGCGCGGCGTCGAGTTCGACTTTGCCGTGAAAGGTTGATTTCAACACAACCGTACCGCGCGGTCGTATCAAGTCGAGCGCGAGTTGCAAGCCGCTGGCGCTGCCGCTGGCTTCGACGACGACATCGAAATCGGCAGCAGGCATAACGTCCGCGAGCGTTTGTGCTTTGATGTCAATGGCGCGCGCAAGTTTCAGCTTGTTGTCGTGTTTGCCGATGAGCTTGAGTTCGCAACCAGTTGTCATCATCACGCGCGCAATCAATTGCCCCAGCTTGCCATCGCCAACGACGGCAACGCGATGCGAAGAGGTAAGCGCGACTTGTTCGAGAATGGCGCAAGCTGCCGCGAGCGGTTCGGTGAATACGGCTTGATGGTCAGTGATGCTGTCAGGCACAGGCAAAAGGTTGTGCGCAGGCAGTCGCAAGTACTCAGCAAAAGCTCCGTCGCGCTCGCGTATGCCCAGCACATTGCGGCGTCGGCAATGCCGCGCATCGTTCCGCACGCATTCATCGCACACGCCGCAGCCCGCATTGATTTCGCCCACCACACGCTGGCCGATGAGCGCGGTGTCATCGGCTTGTTCGACGACGCCTACGAACTCATGCCCTAGCGTGCCGTTGAAATTAGCATAGCCGCGCACGATCTCGACATCTGTTTGGCAAATGCCCGCGAGCGTTACGCGCACCAACGCTTCGTTGTTGCGCGCAGGCGCGGGAACCTCAGCAAGACGCAACTGACCTTGTTCAAAACGTAGAGCTTTCATCGTTACTGCGTTGATAATTCAGCCGACTATTCAATGCAAGCCCGCGTGACTTTTCGCGTTTCATTATGCGAAGCTGCGCGAAAGTAGAACAACCTTTCCAGGTTGTTCAGGTATTCCGCTGTGCGTTAATTACGAAATTCACGAGCAACCTGGAAAGGTTGTTCTACTTTAAGGAGCTTTCTTTTCATGGCCGCAGTCCAATTCGGCGACACCGTCAAGGTGCATTACAAAGGCACTTTCGATGACGGACAGATGTTCGACACTTCAGAGGGCAACGACCCGCTCGAATTTACCGTAGGCGCACAACAAGTCATTCCTGGCTTTGAGCGCGCAATGGTAGGCATGCAAATCGGCGAGACGCGCAACATCGTCATTCCCGCCGTAGACGCTTATGGCGAACGCGACGATGATCTGGTGCAACGCATGCCGCGCGACAAGTTTCGCCTCAACGGAGCCGAACCTGAACTCGGCCTCGCTATCGAGATGAACACGCCGCAAGGTGCGATTCCAGTCGTGATTACGCAATTGACGGATGAGTTCGTGACGCTCGACGCCAATCATCCGCTGGCGGGCGAAACGCTGCATTTCGCGCTTGAACTCGTAGCCATTCAGCCTTAATGCTCCGCAAATCGCTGCCTGATTGAAATAACAAAAAAGATTGAAATAACAAAAAAGGGTGAAGGTTTTAGGCCTTCATCCTTTGTGCCAATGAATTATCACAGTCAATCGCTGAATGGTTAGCGAATGACGATGCGCGTTAAATTCGCCGCTCTGGTTTTGGCGGTGAGCGCGACTCCGCCTTACTTCGCCGAATAAGTACCGGTAAAAGCGCCAGGGATAGAGTTGTTTTCAAACGTATTATTCAGGCGCGTCATAATGCTGCCCCCGCCTGAACTGTTCAGCCCGATGCCGTTCTGCACAATCGTGGAATTGGAAACGAATGTGGTTGCATTGACGCTTGACCGTAAGGCGGTGACGTTGTTCACCGCCAAAATGCTTTCCAAAATCGTTGTGGCGGAACCGCTCCCACCCGAGTTATTAAAGCCCGTTACCGTGCAATGCGACGCCGAACTGTTGCGGATCGTGACGCTGACTTGATTTGAGGTATAGAGCGCCGACATCGAATAACCGGTTTGACAGTTTTCAACCTGACAATTTTCGATGACGGCCTTGATCGAGTTTAAGCCTGAGTTGATGACTCCCACGCCGATGCCAACGTTGCTATTCGTGAAGATCGTCTTGGATACCGAGTTTTTGCTGTTGATGTTATTGAAGATGATGCCTTGCGCCGCGAAGCGCGTCACCGTCAACCGGTCAATTTGGATGGCGGCAGCCGTGTTTCCGCTGACGCCTCGTGCGGCAACCCCTTGTCCGTTTAAGGAAAGGCCGCGCAGGGTGATGAAGTCGGTGGCGGCGGCATTGATGGCAAAGCACGGCCCAATGTTGGTCGAAAACGACGCAACGATGCCGGGCGCGGTTTGCACCGTAACCGACTTGTTAATCAAAGCGTTGGCATAGTCGCCTGATTCGATGATGTTGATTTCTCCGCCCGCGGCCACTTGGGTTAAGGCGTAATTCACCTCGCGGCACGGAGCGTTGACGTTACAGTTGCCTGCATCCATACCGGTTTTGGCACCGATGAAAACTTGCGATTGCGCATGCACGGCGACGCTGGCGGCGCACAGCAAAGCGAAGTGAACGAGGCTGGTGCGAAAACAATTCTTCAAAAACATAACGGCTACTCCTTTTGGTTAATGAGTTCGGTTAGGGGATCGCCCGAAAATTGAAACAACTCTCCGGTTTGACCAGTCGTGCGAGTTGCAAGCGCCGTGCTGCGACACACGCATAGCAGAACGCGGCGCGGCGCTTGGTTAATTACATCGTGAGCAAAAAAGCTATTTGCGCAGCCTGCGGAATGGAGTACCTTCTCGCCCGTCACTCCCTCCCATTCCGCTGCTCAATCAATGAAATCGTCGAAGTGCTGGCGATATTGGCAATCCTCAAAAAAAGATTTTTCAGGCAGGCAAGACGCTTTACGTTTTGCCGCATCAGGGGAAAACGATGGCTTCAAACAATAAGCATTTAGTTTGGTCGCTGGGTCTTTGGCTGGTGATGACCGTGGCAGGAATCGCGCAATCGCCGCAATCCGTGGAAGAATTGGCGACAGCGTTGCTGGTCGCCCGCAACGAAGCTGACCGCACGGCGTTGCTCGCCGCCCATCCCGCGCTCATCAACGAAGCGTTAGTAGATCAACTGAACGAACAAGGACGACAACGGATCGAACAAAGCCAATCTGCCGCCGGCCTGAACGCTTTTCAGTTAGCCCAATCGTTGGCGGAACGGTTGTCATACCGGAAAGGCTTGATCGGCGCTTTGAACGGCTTGGGCAACGCGCAATCATCGAGTGGAGGATTGAAATCCTCGCTGGAAACTTTCAAGCAGGCGTTATCTCTAGCCGACGTTAGCGGAGACGCTGGGTTGCGTGCTTCTGTTCACCTCAATTTGTGTCGCGTTCAAATGAGTCTGGGCGCTCTCTCGCAAGCCGCCGAGCATTGCCAAACCAGTTTGCAATTGGCCGAGACGATCAACGATCAGCCGAGAATGGCGAGCACGCTAACCAATCTCGGCATCATCGCCCGGCAGCGCGGCGATTATGAAGCAGCGCTCGCTCATTACCGCCGCGCCCTCTCGTTGGCAGAAGCACAAGGCAATAAAGTTCTCATCGGACGGCTGTTCAACAACCTCGGCGTAGCCTATCGCGCGTTGGGCAACGAAACCGCAGCCTTGCGCCATTACCAGCAAAGCCTGACTTACGCCGAAGCCGCCAACAATCAAGCGGGCATTGCCAGTACGCTCGACAACCTCAGCATGATTCAACGCGCCCTGGGAAATTCAGCGCAGGCGTTGGAAGCCAGTCAACGGGCTTTGGCCATTGCTGAAAAGCTGGGCGACAAACTCCTCATCAGCCAGGCGCTGCTGGGAATTGGCTCGGCGCGCCGTCAAGCGGGAGATTATGAAAATGCTTTGCCCATCAACTTGCGCAGCCTCGCCCTCGTCGAAGCAACCGGCAATCAATTACAAACGGCGATCACCTGGGGCAGCGTCGGCGATTGTTATTGGTACTTGAACCGGATGGACGAAGCGCGCACGGCTTATGAACGCGCGCTCGCGTTGGCCGAAACCGTAAATGCGCCCTACACCATCGCCGTCATGCAAGCCAAGCTCGCGCATTTTTACTTGCTTCGACAGGACTATCAGACGGCGCTGAAATTGTCTGAAGCCGCTGCCGCGCGCGAGCGGCAAACGGGTACGCTGAAAAATTTATGGCTGTCGTTGTTGCGCGCGGGCGTGGCCTCGCGCGGACTAAATCAACTCGCCGAAGCGCGCCGTTACTTTAACGAATCCATCAGCGTGATCGAAGCCGCGCAACTCGAACTGGCCGCCAGCGAAAGCAATCAAGCGGCCTATTGGGAAAACCGCCTCGATTCCTATCGCAATATGACGGCCATGCTGGCGTTGCAAGGCCAGCCGGTCGAAGCCTGGCAATACAGCGAACGCGCCAAAGCCCGCGTGTTGCTCGACACAAAGCCAATCTCACCAAATCGCTGACGCCTGATGAACGACAACAAGAACGCCACCGCAAAGACGCGCTCACCAACGCCAGCGCGCGCCTGAACCGCGCCGCACAGAACTCACAAACCACTGAAGCCCAACGCACCGAATTAACTGTCGCACGCGAACAAGCGCGCTTGGCTTACGACTCGTTTCAAACGCAACTCTATGCGGCGCATCCCGAATTGCGCGCCCAACGCGGGCAGGCTCCGCTCATTCAACTGCCGGAAATCGGCAAGCTGCTGGATGGGCAAAGCGCCGCGCTGGAATTCAGCATCCTCAACGAAGCGACTTATCTATTCGTCATCACGCGCGCGCCGCATGCCGCGCTGCCCGAAGTGCGCAGCTACGTTTTGCCGATCAAACAGGAAGAACTCGAACAACGAGTGTCAGCCTTTCGCCGCCAACTGGCTGACCGCGACGTGACGTTTCGTCCGACGGCGAAACAGCTTTACGACGCATTGCTCAAACCTGCGCAAGCCCAACTCGCGGGCAAGACCCAACTCATCATCGTGCCCGACGGCAAGCTGTGGGAGCTTCCGTTTCAGGCGCTCGTCACGCCGAAAAATCAATACCTGATCGAAACCGCCGCCGTGTCTTATGCGCCTTCGCTGACCGTCTTGCGCGAGATGCAAGCGCAGCGCGCGCGGCGCGGGAAGCCGAGTGGCGACTTGCTGGCCTTCGGCAATCCGGCTTTCGGACAGGAAACCATCAAGCGCGTCGAGCTTGCTTACCGTGACGAAAAGCTCGCGCCGCTGCCCGAAGCCGAAGCCGAAGTGAAAGCCCTGGGGCAGTTGTATGGCGCGCGCAGTCAGGTCTTCGTCGGAGCCGCCGCGCGCGAAGACCGGCTGAAATCCGCCGCCGCGAACGCGGGCGTTTTGCACATCGCTACGCATGGAATTTTGAACGACGCTGCGCCGATGTATTCGCACCTGGCATTGGCTACGAATGACGAGAAGGAAGATGGCTTATTGGAAGCCTGGGAGTTGATGCAGATGGATTTGAAAGCCGACCTCGCCGTGCTGTCTGCGTGCGAAACGGCGCGCGGACGCATCGGCGCGGGCGAAGGCGTCATCGGCTTGTCGTGGGCGCTGTTCGTGGCAGGCGTGCCTTCGACGGTGGTGAGCCAGTGGAAGGTGGAATCGTCGAGTACGCGCGATTTGATGCTCGGCTTTCATCGAGGCTTGCGTGACAAAAGACAACTCTCCAAAGCCGAAGCTTTGCGGCAAGCGGTGTTGCCGTTGCTCAAAAACTCGCGCACCGATCATCCGTTTTATTGGGCGGGCTTCGTGTTGGTAGGCGACGGTCAGTGAAAGCATCAACACGCGCAACAAAAGAGGCCGCTGCGCTTGACTTAGCTGCTTGCCAGCTCACGTCAAATCACAGCGGCCCTTTATTCGCCAACCGCGGTCCAGTCTCGTGAGGTTCAATTGCCCCAATACCGCGCCAAGGCACCGCGGTAAACGGGTGAGTAGGGGTCAACAAAGCCGGCTTGCCCTCCTGTCACGATTTTGCCGCTGAGTCCGATGCGCACTGAGAAATAGCGCGAATTGGGAAGGGTACTGAAGTCGGTTTCTTCAGTGCTGCCGTTCGTGCCAAAGCTGGAATCAAGAACGCCCGTGCCGGAGTAACGGGTAATCACAGCCTTAGGCTGTTCAAACCGCTCAACCGAGTAGGGGCCGGGGTATACGTTCCAACCGACAACCACGTATTTCGCAGGAGAAGAAAACAGGACGCCACTGACATCGGCCCACACGGAAGGTTGTGCTGAGAGCGCCACACCCGCACCGCCAGCAAAGGTAAGATCGGCGCTGCCATTGCTTTTCTGGCGCGCAAAGATCGCCCCATATTTTACACCGCCGATGAATTTGGCTCCGACCACCCAAATGTTTGAGCCAGCCGGCCTGATTGTATTGCCGAAGGAACCTTCAGCAGCATTCACATGCCAGTAAATATCCAGCGACCCACTGGCCGTAAAACGCCGCAGCCGATAGCCCGCAGTAGGTGAGGAACTCAGCGCCATGATGTTGCCATTGGACTCGACATAAACCGATTTAAAACCTTCATAGGTATCGGCATAGCTAGCTGTGGAATTGTCAGGCCATACGGCGATGCTGAAAAAACCATTCGTGCCAAAGCTCGTATCAATGGTGCCGTTCGCATTGATGCGCCATAAGGCAGATTTCCAAGCTGAAGCTGCGCTCACCTTTGATCTGCCGACTAAAATTATTTTCCCATCTTGCTGCACCGTCATGTCGAGAACTTCCGAGATGCCCAAAAATGCCCAACGCCCGCCGTTACCAAAAGAAGTATCGAGGTCTCCATCAAAAGTCAGGCGCGCCAGAGCGGCAGCGGAGTTGGAATTATAAGGGCAATCGTGCAGGTTGCCTGCAACCAGTATCTTGCCGTTCGTTTGCAACTCCAGCGCGGTCACCTGACCTTTTCCCAGCGTGAAGCCGAGTGTGTTGAAGTTGATTTCCCTTACGCCGCTAACGCCAAAATTTGTGTCTCTCAACCCTGTCGAAGTCAGGCGCGTCACCGCAAAGTCGTAGGGCAGTACGCTTATACAATCCAGGAGGGGGCTTCCAGTCGGATTTGAATACGGGGCAATGACCTTTTCAATTTGTGGATTGTTCGGGTCAATTTGTATGCGCACATCTGGGACTTTAGTCGAACGTAAGTAGCTGGGGGAATGCGGCAACACATATTTGCCGTCGCTGCTGAACGAAGTATCCAGATTGCCGCCCGCTGCCAACGTGTGCCAGACGGGATAAGCCAGGCACGACAGCGCCACGAGAGCGACGCCGTACCACGGGGTTTTGCGTGATGTTTTGCTTAAGTTGTAGAAATTCATTTGCCTGCCTCCAGTTTGGTTACGAACATTTGTTTGCTGCGGCTTACGCCTCTGCGCTTGCCGCTGCGCCAATGAGTTGGCAGATTTGCGCTGCCGCCTCACTTCGCTTTCTGCCGAATGAAATTGTTGAAAGGTGGACGATATTGGCAGCGGCTGAAAAAAATCGGCTGACGTGAAGAATTTTTGTGACTACTCAGCCCGGTTCACCGGGCTTTCCCGGCAGGTCAGTTAGGCCAGCCTTTCAAAGGCTGGTTCGTGGCGGGTCGTCATTCCTCAGCGCGCTTGGGCGTGCTTGCTCAGGTAAGCTTTAGCCAAGGGCATTTGGCTGAAGCCCGCTGAACAAAGACGTTAGAACGCCCTTGCGAAATCAGCTCGCTTACTAAGCAGTTGTGAACGACTGGCCTAGTTGCCGCTGCGCCGCAAAGCCCGGTGAACCGGGCTGGGTAACTACAATTAAATTAAGGCAGACAAGCCGTTATCTGCCAGCTTGTTGGCGCACTTCGGCTAACAGCTTTTTAGGCAGCGCGGCGGTCGGATTGGCTAGTTGCAAGGCGCGGAATTCGCGTTCGGCTTCGTCGAGCAAACCAGCGACGGCGTAAAGCTCGCCGAGCAACAAATGCGAAGCGCCGTAACGTGCTTTGGCCGTCTGAATTTCGGCGAACTCTTTTTGCGCTACGACGCGAAAGCGCGCGAGCGGCGCGGGCGGTTGCGGCGCTTTGTGAGTCTCGCCGTCTTTGAGCGCTTTGACCTGCCACGCATAAACACGTCCGCGTGGCAACGCTTCAGGCACTTGCCAAGCGGTGTCAGTCAGGACGGGACTCGTCAGCACCGGCTCATACTTTTCGTTGACGATTTCGACTTCGTAACTTTCAGCGCCCTGAAGCGGCTGCCAACGCAGCGTAGGGCGGTCAGTCGCCACGACTTGTTTGACCGGTGCGAGCAAACCAAACGTCTTGACCGACGGCGAACCCATCATCGCAGCCGAAGCCGAACCCAATCCGTTGAGCGCCACGGAACGCGGCAAGCGCGAGGTTTGCCAGGCCTGCTGTACGAGTTGGCGATAATGCGGCGGCCAGCTTGCGGCACCTTGCAAATTGCCCTGTGCGTCAAGCCCTAATATCGCGCCTCCGTCATTGAGTTGCGCGAGCAAATTCAGCGGCGTAGCCATCGGCGCAATCGTTGCCGTCGGTTCAATGGCAGGCGTCGGCGAAGGTGTGACAACCACCACTTGCTGGTCGTCACGGTTGAACATACGCCAGCCGATCAAGCTGAAGATCAACAATGCCGCTGCGGTCGCCGTTGCTATCAGCGGCACGGCAAACCACGCACGCAGCTTTTCGCTCCACGACGGCACGGGGCTGGCGGCAGGTTTGAGTTCGACAGTGAGTTCATCGGCGACCTCGCGGCTGAAGGCGCGCAAGTCATCCGCCGCCGCGCCGCATTGCTGGCAATGCGCCAAATGATCGCGGGCAAACTGCTGGGTCGCGCCAGCAAGGCGACCGTCTACGAAATCGGCGAGTTGTTCAAATGTGAGATGCACGGGTTTTTCTTCAGCCAGCACCGCGTGGTGGAAGGCCGGATAAAGCGCGGGTTCGCGCAACGCAGTCCGCTGGCGACACGCGGCGCAATCAGCCAAATGCAGCGTCAAGGCAGACAAATCCTCTGTCGCCAATCGTTGCGCGGTGAAATCTGTAAGTTGTGTTTCAGTCAAATGCACTGTTGCTTAACCTTTATGCGGGGACGCAATGGGTCGGCAATCACTGAAATTGCCGCAACCGCCGGGCATATTACCAACCGCGAAAAAAAAATATTTCAGGCAAATCTTTTTATGCAAACCCCCGCAACCGTCGCGCCAGTCTTTCGCGCGCCGACTTGCGCGCATTGATGACCTGTTGCCGTGTCAGTCCTAACAATTCGGCGACGCGCAAATCTTCGAGCGGCAAGTCATTCCACAACGCAGCGAACTTTTCATCCGTTATTTCAAGTGCCACCGCCAGTTGCGCGAGCGTTGCTACACCGGTGATGACAAACAGCGCGATGCAGCCGCGTCCGGCTTCGTCGCGCAAGTTGAGCAAGAGCGCGGCGCGTTGATGCATAGGCAATTCCCGCAACTCTTCCCACATTCGTTGCAAGAAGACGCGCTGTTCAACCAGCCACGCCGGATCAGCCTCGGCGCTCAACAATTCGCGTTCGTTGAGCGCGTCGAGCGACTCGGCTTGCGGTTCAGCGAGTTGCAAAAATTCGGCGAGCCACGCGACGAGTTCGTTGAGCGCGACAGGCGCGGCGGCCTGATTGAAAATCGCCGCGAGCAATTCGATCAACGCCGCGCCTTGGGCTGCACCTTGGGCCGCACCTTGCGCGCCCACTAAACGCTGGCGCTGCCAGACGAACGAACGATCTTCCAACACGGCGCGCAAACGTCCCGGCGCTAACGCGGGGCTTGCTTGCCTTGCCACGTGGCGAATCCGGCGACGGTCTGATCACGTTCGCGCCATTGCGCGAAGCCCGCTTGCCGCGTCAGCGCGTAAAGCACGCGATTACGCAGCGCCTGAAATTGCGGATGCGCTTGCCTAAGGCGTTGCGCGCAAACGCGCCACGCGATGGTCGCGGCGATGTTGCGCCACGCTTCGTTGGGTACGTCTTGCACGACCTGCATGCGTTGCCAGAGTTGTAGCCGTGCTTCCTGATAGAGGTCTTCCAAGTCGTGCGGTCACGAACGCATTTTGAAGCGGATGATGCTTTGCAGAACCGCTTCGGCTTCCGCAACTAACGCAGGCATCGGTGTCGTTACAGGTTGTTCAGGTTCGACTTTCAATAAATTGCGCGTGCTTTGATGGTTGCTTTGGTGGCGAGTGAAAACTCCTGTTCGACGCTGTCATCGGCGCTGTCATCGGCAATAATACGCGCTGCCACGTATTCGCCCAACGCTGGCCCGTGTTTGAAGCCGTGCCCAGAGCCGCCACCGACCAGCCAGACGTTGGTGAAATCGGGGTGGCGATCAATCAGGAAGTCTCCGTTAGAAGTGTTTTCGTACTGGCAAACCCGTGACTCAATCAGCGGCGCGTTTTTCAAATCGGGAAAGCGCCGCGCCAGCATTTGGCGAGCAGTCTGCAACGTGTCAGATGTGATGAGGCGTTCATCGGCGTCGGGATCGAACGCTGCGCCGTGGCGGTCGGGCGCGACTTTGAATCCGCGCGCTTCGAGATTGGGCAGGCCGTAAACTTCCGCCGCAAAATCAATCCATGTTGGGCAATGCGGCGGAACGAAACGCGCGTCGCCCGCCGGTGTGCCGAAATAGAAAACCTCTTGCCTTGTCACGTGAATGCGTTCGGCCAACAACGCGGGAAAGAGTTTCGGCAGCCACGGGCCGCAGGCAAAGATGAGCTTATCGGCGTGCAACTGATTTCCGCTCTGCATGACGAGTGCTGCCAATTGCCCCGTGTTGACGGGTGGCAGCACGGCTTCGTTGAAAAAGCTGACGCCACGTTGAATTGCGGCTTGCGCGACGGCTTGCACTGCGCGTCGCGCCATCAGCGCGCCGCTTTCCGGTTCGTAAATCGCCCAGTCAACGCCGTCAAAATTGAATTGCGGAAAGCGTGTTTCCAGTTCGGCGCGATCAAGCCGTTCAAAGGGAATGCCTTGCGTGGTCAAGACGTTCACACTGTCGAGCGCATGCGCGTAATCGCCCTGTGCCAGCAACAACACGCCGGTTTGGTGAAAGAGCGTGTGCCCCGTGTCTTCACAAAATTCTGCGCAAAATTCTTTCCATAATTTCAGCGCGTGCCACGACCAGCGCGTATAAATTTCACTCGCGCCGTAACTCATCCGAATAATGCGCGACTCGTCGCCCGAACTCGAACGGCTGTTGCCTGCGCCGTAAGCGTCAACGAGCGCGACGCGCAAGCCCGCCTGATTTAACTGAAAAGCCGTCC
>JAYSVR010000494.1:0-3884 GCA_043718445.1 Acidobacteriota bacterium
TTAAGAACCTACCCTACGCCGTGCTTAATCGTTTCATCAACGCGATTACCAAGTGACCCATCTTCGGATTTTCTGGTTCGATGCGCGGCTCAACACCTAACGCACGCAAAGCCGCCGTGCAGGTCGGCCCAATCGAAGCCGTCACCGTCTTTTCATTCAAGGCTTGCCGCAATGTGTCGGCTTGCCCCGACGTTTCAGCAATTTGAAACAGATGCCGCGCTTGAATCTGGCTCGTGAAAACAACCGCGTCGAATTCGCCGCGCGGCAGTCGCGCAATCAAATCGTGTAACGGCGCGAGGTCTTCGGGCAGTTGCCATTCATACATCGTCAGTTCGTGAAGCTGCGCGCCGTGCGTTTCGAGCCACGCCGTCAACTCGGCGTTTGGTTCGCCGTAATGCAACAGCGCCACGCGCGCGTCTTTCAGTGCGAGTGGCTCCATCGCGGCGAGCAAGTCTGTCGTCGTGAACGGTTCGTTCGCGCTCACGTCGGGTTTCAAACCATTGCGCGCCAACACTGCCGTAGGCTTCGGCCCGCGACAGATTTTCGTGACCTGCGCCAATGCCGCGAGCAATTCTGTTTGTCGTTCCAACTTATCGGCTTCGGTTAAAAGGGCTGCGACGCCTACGCCGGTTTGAAAAACGATGAAGCCGATTTCGTTGCGCGCGAACGCATCAAGCAAGGCCGCGACTTCGACGCCCGCGTCAACGGTTGCTTCACGCAACGCGGGAAAACTGTGCGCCGTGCCGCCGTGTCGCGTAACCAGATTGGAGAGTTCGCTGCTCATACGTGCTTCTAACAATGCGATGTGTTTGTTTGCGAGTGCGTTCATACGGGCAAGTCTAACAGCAACTCGCCTGCGTCGTTGAGCCGCACCGCATACGTTTTGAGTGCTGCGCAATCGTTGCCTTGCGCCGCGCCATCAGCGAGCGCGAACTTGAAAGCGTGCATCGGGCATACGATCAAACCGTTGCCCGTGAAGCCATCCGCCAAATGCCCTTGCTTGTGCGGACATAACGCTTGCGTTGCCGTCAGCTTGCCTGTGATGCGTTCACGAAAGACGGCGACCAGTTGCCCCGCGACTTCATATTCGCGGCCTTCGCCGAGTGGAATCTTTTCGATGGAACCTAAATTGATTGTCATATGTGGAGTGCGGCGGCTTTGACGCCGCTTTCCCATTGCCTCGGCAAGAGACGCCAACGGCATTAACGTGAGCCGTCACGTCCTGTCGTGGCATTGGGCTAAATCACTATGGGGGTGGGAAAGCGGCGTCAAAGCCGCCGCACTCCATAGGCTTCGCCTTTCGGCAAAATGTTGACGAATTGCGACGGATGATGCGGCGCGACGGCCTCTTGCCACGGATCAACGAACGCATCCACCGCCGCTTGAATTTCTGCGTCGAGTCGCGCGGCGATGCCTTCGCTGTCATCCACCACGATCTCGCGGATTTTCTCGATGCCAAACCGTTCGACAAAGTCGTAAGTGCGTTCGAGATATTTCGCGTTCTCGCGGTAATACTGCATGAAGCGTCCGGTGATGGTCAGCGCGTCTTCGTGCGTACTCACCGTCGTCAGCAAATCCGCTTTGCGGACTGTTGCACCCGCGCCGCCGCCGACGGCGATTTCCCACTTGCCGCCTTCGATTGCCGTCAAGCCGATGTCTTTGGTCGAAGCCTCGGAACAATTGCGCGGACAGCCCGTCGTAGCCATTTTCAGCTTCGCGGGAAACTCGATGCCTTGAAAGCGCCGTTCGATGGCGATGCCTAGCGCGGTGCTGTCGCCTACGCCAAAGCGGCAAAACTCAGTGCCGACGCAGGTCTTGCACGTGCGAAAAGCCTTGCTGTAAGCGTGCCCTGAAGGCATGCCCAAATCTTTCCACACGCCGGGCAGGTCTTCTTTTTTGACGCCGAGCAAATCAATGCGCTGTCCGCCAGTGATCTTCACCATCGGCACTTGGTATTTGTCGGCTACGTCGGCGATGCGCCGCAATTCATCCGCTGAAGTCACGCCGCCATAAATGCGCGGCACGACGCTGAAGGTTCGGTCTTTCTGAATGTTCGCGTGAACTCTGTCGTTGATAAACCGCGCGTCGCGTTCGTCTTCGTATTGCTCGTGCCAAATCGTTTTCAACAACGAAGCCAGCCCCGGCTTGCTCGCGGGGTCTTCGCGCCCATCGGCGAGTTCAGCGAATACGGCTGAAACGCTTTTCAGTTTTTTCGCCTGAATCGCAGTAATCAAATCGTGTTTGCTGAACGGCACGCCGGGCACGTAATAGTGAACCGAAGGGTCTATGACGACTAAATCGCCCGCCGCAAAATTCAGCAACTCTTCGACTTGGGGTTTGCACGCGCCACACCCCGAACCCGCACGCGTCGAATCGCACAGCTTTTTGAGCGAAGTGCATCCGCCCTTGACCGCGTTGATGATCGCGCCTTTTGAGACGCCGTTGCAGTTACAGATTTGCGCTTCGTGCGGCAGGTCTGTGACTGACAGTTGCTTGGTTTCGCCCGACAAGGTGAAAAGCATTTCGCTGCGATCTGAGGGCAGCAAAGCCGCGCGGTCATAAGCCTGCAACAAGCCCGCCGCCGTCGAAGTGTCGCCCAGCAGCATCGCACCGCGCAGCTTGCCGTCGCGCACGATCAGCTTTTTATAAACGCCGCGCGCGGGTTCTGAATAAAGCACGACTTCATCGTCATCGTGTTCGGGATCTTTCGCGCCCATCACGGCGAGGTCTACGCCCATGACTTTGAGCTTGGTCGAGAGCTTCGATCCGACATAAGCCGCATTCGGTTTGCGCGCCGTCATCCGATCAGCCAGCACGGCGGTTTGTTCCCACAGCGGAGCCACCAATCCATAAGTCACGCCGCGATGTTGCGCGCATTCGCCGACCGAAAAAATGCTTTCATCGCTCGTCATCATTCCGTCATCAATCACGATGCCGCGTTCGACGTTAAGGCCGCAGTCGCGCGCCAGTTGCGCGTTCGGACGTATGCCCGCCGAAATCACGACCATCTCGCAATCAAGCGTCGAGCCGTCTTTGAACTGCAATCCGGTCACGTGCCCGTTGCCCAAAATCGCGGTCGTAGCCTTTTCGGTATGCACGGTCACGCCCATCGTTTCCATCGAACGCTTCAACATTCGCCCGGCTTGGTTATCAAGCTGAACTTCCATCAAGTGCCCCATCAGATGAACGACGTGCGTTTCAATGCCGCGATTGAGCAAGCCGCGCGCGGCTTCGAGACCGAGCAAGCCGCCGCCAATGACTACGGCACGTTTGGATTTCTCCGCGTATTTCGCAATGCCATCGCAATCATCGAGCGTGCGAAAAACGAATACGCCATCCTTGTAGTGCGGAGTGCGGTCAACGTGATGCGTTGAATTGGAGTGCGCAGTATCGGTTGAATGCAATCCTTCGACCGGAGGCACGAAGGCAGAACTTCCAGTGGCGATGACGAGTTTGTCGTATGCTTCTGAAACTCCGCCTGCGCCGAAGACAATTTGTTTCTCGCGGTCAATGCGCTCAACGCGCACGCCCGCGTGCAACGCGACTTCGTTCTCTTCGTACCACGCCAACGGATTGATGAAGATGTCCTGCGCCTGATGCGTGCCCGCCAACACGCCCGACAACAGGATGCGGTTGTAATTGCCATAAGGTTCATCGCCGAACATCACGATCTCGAATTGATCGCCGCCGCCGCGCGCCAACAGGTCTTCGACGAAGCGCGCGCCTGCCATTCCGTTGCCGATGATGACGAGTTTTTGTTTGTTCATTTCTTTAGCCTCACCGCGAAGCGTGTCCGTAGCCCGACCGTTAGCCTTGTCATTACCCAAAACTTTTGAGTTTATGAGCCAAGCGAACACCATCAACCAACGATTGCAAGACGACGT
>JAYSVR010000495.1:0-37898 GCA_043718445.1 Acidobacteriota bacterium
CCGCACCAACAGATTCAGGATTTGCCGGTCAATAAACGAAAACACGTAAACCAGCGTCAGCACGCCTACGACGTACCACGCATAACCGGCGTTCGGATATTGCTCTTCAACTCGTTCGGGTGAATCGTTCACTTGTTCTCCTCTGGACTCAGTCGGAAACCAAAAGAATCAACGAAGGCTGGCAGAAGCTACTATTGCAATTCAGTCAGTTTGCTATTCGCCGATGAGACCATCTTTGTGCCAGCTTCCTAAAAGAAACTCCCAAAACGCCCGTCGCCTTCCTAGATGGCGCTCAAGCTGTGGCCATTTGCGCCAGACTTCGGCGGGCGAAGTGAATTTCCAAACATCCGTGTCACGCGCTTCGCGCAACAGCTTGCCCAACAGCCGGTTTTGCTCCGGCGGTGCAGCCGTTGCCAACTGTTGACGAAACTCAGCCACCGTCATTGGGTCGTCCCATAGGAAATACGGAATGGCCGCTGGGTCATCCAGATTGGTCGAGAGCGCTACGTCCGGCGTCCGCTGCGCATTCGTGCTGGCTTCAGCCGCGCCATCGGTCACGGTGAGTTTGAGTTGTGCAATATCTTCCACCATTTCTACCAAGACGTGTCCACTCATACAGCTTCCTTTCAGTCGCTTTCGTTGTTCAAGGAAAACACAGTTACTGCAACATCGGGCTCACCGTAAGGCGTTTGACCAAATTCCGTTGACGACGCGAGCGTTGCGGCAAACGCAATATCCAGCATTTGATGCGAAGGCAAATCAACCACGAAGGTTTGCACCAACGCGCTGGTTTCGACTGACCACACCATCACTTTGCCCCGTGCGCTGAGAGCCGCGATCAATCTTTGGTCGGGCGAAAAGGTGATACTGCAAACATAATCTTCCTGCCCATCCAACGTTCGCAAGAGCGTACCGCTTGTCACATCCCACAGAGCGACGGCTTTGTTTTCATATGTAGTCGCAAGCATTTTGCTATCGGCAGACCAGGCGAGATTCTCACCACCCCACTGGCAAACTTTCAACGTATGCAACGATTCGCCGGTGACGGTTGACACAAGATTGAGTTCGTTGACACCGCTGGCGGCCAACAACATCTGATCCACCGACCAAGCCACAGCGTCCATGTACTTTTTCGGCAGATCGAACGTTTGCAACAACTCTCCACTCGCTGCTTCCCAGACGCGCATCGTTTGCTCAACCGAACATGTTTTGAGCTGCTTGCCATCGGCTGACCACGCCATTCCTTTCAGCACACGATCATCTACGCCAAAGTTGCACAACAGCTTACCCTGCGCCGCGTCCCACACCCTTATGTCTTTCACGTGACTGCTGCTGGCTAAGTGTTTGCCATCCGGCGACCATGCCAGACAATCAACCCCCAAACGATGTCCATCAAGTACCTGCAACAACTTGCCACTGGCGACTTCCCACACCCTGCCGCCTCTGCCGCCATCGGCCATTCGGCTGCCATCGGGCGACCAAGCCACACGCCTGACCCAGTGATGATGCCCGCGAATCTCGCGCAGCAAATTCCCGCTCTCCGCATCGTTGATTTGAATCGTATCGGAATGAGGGCTGGCGGTTGCCGTCAGCTTGCCGTCGGCTGATTTGGCTGGTCGTTGTTTGGGATTTTTGGCTTCAGGCAGTCGCTCCAACAAATTACCGCTGGCGGCGTCCCAAACCGTTCTGCCGCCCTTGGGACTGCCGTAACTATCCCAGCTATTCGTGCCAACCGTGAGCAGCTTCCCATCGGCTGACCACTCCAGGCTATGCACTTCTTCTCCGTGTCCAATCAAGCAGTGCAACTGTCTGCCGCTCGCAACTTCCCATATGCAGACGGTTCGATCCTCTGAACCGCTCGCCAGCCACTTCCCATCCGGCGACCAGGCGACGCATTTCACGTCGCGCGTATGCCCGCTCAACGTAAGCAATAACCTGCCCGTCGCCACTTCCCAAATGCGAGCATTCTGATCCCTCGACGCCGTAGCAAGCCAAACACTATCAGGCGAAAAAGCCACATCATCAAAGCAGTCTCGGCGGTGCGCTGACGTTACGCGAATTTGATAGTTGTTAGGCATCTGGTTGTTTCTCTTTATGCGCGCAAATGTGCTTTCAAAAACCTGCCCGTATGCGACCGCTTGCACGCCGCCACCTCTTCCGGCGTACCCGTCACCACGACTTCGCCGCCCGCGTGTCCGCCTTCGGGGCCGAGGTCAATTACGTGGTCAGCCGTCTTGATGACATCGAGGTGATGTTCGATCAGCAGCACTGAATGCCCCGCGTTGACCAGCCGATTCAGCGATTCGAGCAGCCGTTCGATGTCAGCCAGATGCAGCCCCGTCGTAGGCTCATCCAAAATATAAACCGTATGCTTCGCGCGTTGCAGCTTGCTCAGTTCCGTAGCGATCTTGATGCGTTGCGCTTCGCCGCCCGATAGCGTCGTTGCCGATTGGCCCAGCGTTAAATAACCCAAGCCCAAATCATTCAGCACTTCGATCTTTTTGCCAATCGTTGGTTCGCTGGCAAAAAACGTGACGCCTTCTTCGACGGACATATTCAAGATGTCGTCAATTGTTTTGCCGCGCAGCGTGACTTCCAAGGTTTCAGCGTTAAAGCGCGCGCCTTTGCATGCGCCGCAAGTGACCTCGACATCGGGCATGAAATAAAGCTGCGTTGTTATAGCGCCTTCCCCTTGACACTCTTCGCAGCGCCCGCCTTTGACATTGAACGAAAACCGCCCCGGCTTGTAATCGCGTTCGACTGCGAGCGGCGCACGCGTGAAAAGGTCGCGGATGGTGTCGTAAAAACCGATATAGGTCGCGGGGTTTGAGCGGCTGCTGCGGCCAATCGGCGACTGGTCAATGTTGACGACTTTGTGAACGTGTTCGAGTCCTTCAACGCCATCGTGCGCGCCGGGCAGCGTGCGCGTGTCTTCCAGTTTTTTCCAAAGCGCCTTGAAAAGGATTTCGTTGATGAGCGTACTTTTGCCCGAACCCGATGCGCCCGTAATCGCCACCAACTGGCCGAGCGGAATTTCGACGTTGACCGATTTGAGATTGTTCTCACGCGCGCCGCGAATGACGAGTGATTTGCCGTTGCCTTTGCGTCTTTCAGTGGGCGTCGCAATCGCGCGCTTGCCCGAAAGAAACTGCCCCGTCGGTGAAGCCTTGCAAGCCAGCACGTCTTTGAGCTTGCCTTGGGCTACGACCTCGCCGCCGTGGATGCCTGCGCCGATGCCCATCTCGATGACGTGGTCAGCCGCGCGAATCGTGTCTTCGTCGTGTTCGACCACGATCACCGTATTGCCGATGTCGCGCAGCCGTTCGAGCGTGGCGATCATCTTCACGTTGTCTTTCGGATGTAGCCCGATGCTCGGCTCGTCCAGCACGTAAAGCATGCCCATCAGCCCCGAACCGATTTGCGTAGACAACCTGATGCGTTGCGATTCGCCGCCCGACAGCGTCGCCGAACGCCGATTGAAATTTAGATAATCCAGCCCGATGCCCAACAGCAGTTCGAGCCGTCCGCGAATTTCATTCAGCACTTGGCGGCCTGCGTCTGCGCCGCGTCCCGCAGGTTTGATCGTACCGAGAAAGGCATGCAGTTCGTCAAAATTCATTTGCCCGAATTCATAAACCGACTTGCCCGCGATGGTGAAAAGCATCCGCGTAGCCCGCACGCGCGCGCCGTCGCAATCGGGGCAAACCTTTTCAACCATCACTTTGTCGAGCCAAGCCTCCATTCCCGAACTCGCTTCGCCGCGTTGGCGATAGCGGCGATAGTGGCGTTCGATGCGGCGCGCGATGCCGTTGAATCCAACCTCTTTGCCTTCCCAATCGCCGCGCTTGCTCAACTCTTTGGCATCGGGCGGCGTACTGACTTTGATCTTCTTTTCGAGTCCGTAAAGAATCGCGTTGCGCGCTTTGTCAGGCAGCTTTTCCCACGGCGTATCGAGCGAAAATTTCAACGCTTCGCCGAGGCTGAACATGATGCGTCCGTCCCAATTGTCAGGCTTGTAATTGAACGCCTCGCGCACAAAGCAGCCGCCGCGAATCGAACGCTGTGGATCAGGCACAAGCAATTCGGGATGCGTTTGTTTGTGTACGCCCAGGCCGCCGCACGTTCGGCACGCGCTCTCAGGGTTGTTGAACATGAAGTAGTCAGGCTGAATATCGCCGTAAACGAAATGATGCGTCGCGCTGCCATTCGCGCGATAAAACTTGTCAGCTTCGGCCTTGCTTGCGCCCTTCGTGATGTGGATTTGCATTAGCCCATCGCCCACCAACAACGTAGCCGCGATGCCCGCCTTGATGGCTTTTTCGTGCTGGCGGTTGACGACGAAACGATCTATGACGGCATCCATATTTTTAACGGACGCTTCGTCGAGTTCGATTTGTTCAGAGATGTCTATGGGTTTGCCGTCTACGATCAAATGGCGACAGCCTTTCTTGCGAATTTCGGTGAAGACGAAATCCAACTCTTCGCCATAAACCTTAAAGACCGGCGCGCGCAATTCGATCTCTGTGCCTGCGGGCAACGCGAGAATGGCTTCAAGAATTTGATTAGCTGAACGGCTCGGCGTCGGTTCATTGGTGCGCGGGCAATGCGCTTCGGCAATGGTGGCGAACAGCAAATTCAGATAACTCGCAATGTCGGTCATCGTGCCGACGGTCGAGCGCGGATTGTTGCCCATCGTCTTTTGTTCAATCGAAATGACGGGCGAGAGGCCGAAGATAAAGTCTACGTCAGGCTTGGCAACCTGCGCGATAAAACGCTTGGCAAAGCTCGACAGCGATTCCATATAGCGCCGCTGCCCTTCGGCATAAATCGTATCGAACGCCAACGAAGACTTGCCCGAACCGCTCAAGCCGGTGACGACGACCAGACGATCACGCGGGATTTCGAGCGAGATGTTTTTGAGGTTGTGTACTCGTGCGCCTTGCACGGCAATGGTGGTGCGGGCGGCGGTTTTAGAGGTTTCTTGAGGAATGGGTTCTTTACGTTTCGGCATTGGTCAAAGCAGAACGATCAAATTTCAGGAGGGTACCAGCCTGCACTGAGCCAGTGTTCGCGCACTGTCAGAGCTAATCGGCTGTTCATTCGCAAAGCAATAACCGTGGCGCGTCCGCAGGCTGTTTTGCCGACAATCTCAATGCCATTGTTGATCTTGAAATGCCGATTCCAATTTTGCTTGCGCGGATTGAACAGAGGGACGGTTTTCTTTGTTAGTGGATCAAGCTCGTGTGTAGTGATGCCTTTGTGTGAGTTGCACAAAGGGCAAGCCAACCATAGGTTTTCTTCGTCATCGGTTCCACCAGCAGCGGTAGGCAATACGTGGTCAATTTCAAGCGGAGCGAGAATATAGCGTTGTTCGCCCAGACAATATCCGCAACGATTTCCGGCTTGCTTGATAATCAATTGGCGTAATTTATGCGGGATGTAGCTCATTGCAAGTCATCGGGCGTCTTTATCAATCCGCGCCGAACGGCTTCGACAATGCCCTGCGCTTTTCTGAGATTACCCAACTGGTACACCATCAACAGGCCTTCGAGTTCGTTCCGTTCGAGCGGAGTGATGGTGCCCGCCTGATTTTTATACAGTAGTTTGCTTTGCCGGTTGGCTTGTTCTTTCGGCATTTTCATATTTGCCAGGGTCAGAACTTCTTCATCTGAGCAAGGAGCCAAAGCTGTGTTGGCCACTGGCACCTCTTCGCTGACCGCCTTGCGCACCGCGTTTTTGATAATCGTCGCCACGCTTTTTTTCTTGGTTTTGGCTAACTGCGAAACGCCTTGATACAGGTTATTCGATAATTTAACGCTGATTTCCATAGCTTTTTAACCTCGGCAAAATCATAGCACGGGAAAGATGGTTGACGAACCCAGATCACAGAAGGTTTATCATCTCATCTCGGTGATTCAATGCTCGCTGCGCCGATCAATTTTGCTAATCGTTCTAACGCTTCCGCCAGTCGCTGCTTACGCGCTTTGGTCACTTTGAACTGCGGTTCCCAATACACCTTGCGCACTTCCAACGCATCGCGTTCACGCTGAAACTTTGAATCAATGCGCCCGACCAGTTGCTCGCCTTCAAGGATCGGCAGCACGTAATAACCGTATTGCCGCTTCGGCTCAGGCACGAAGGCTTCAAAGCGATAGTCGAAATTGAACAACCGCGCCGCGCGAGCGCGATCACGAATCACCGGATCGAAGGGCGAAAGCAAACGCATTCGCTCAGGCGCGTCAGGCAGCTTGCGCAAGCGCGTTGGCCAATCGTTGAGCGCAAAGCTCGCGCGCGCTTTCTCACCGTTGGCGGATTCAACCGTTACCGCCACCAACGCGCCGGATTTCGCTGCGCGTTCGCACCATTGCCGCGCTTGCGCGATGGTGAGCGTATGCCAGAAATCAGCGATCTCTTTGGGCGTAGCAATCACTAACCGCTCGAACGCCGTGCGGCACGCCCATTCGATGTGTTCGGCTTCTGAGGGTTGTGCGAGCGCAGTGCAATGAGGCAACACCCGTTCGGTCAAGTCATAAACCTTCTGAAACTTGTCGCGCCGCGCCACCATCAGTTCGCCGCTGAACCACAGATATTCGAGCGCAGCTTTTTGCGGCTTCCAGTCCCACCAGCCCGCCGCTTGGCCTTTACGATCATGCTCGAAATCCTGCGAACGGAGCGGCCCTTCGCGTGCGATGCGTTCACGCACTTGCGCCAGTGTCGCTTCGGGCTTTTCGCCCATGCGCGAACCCCACCATCTGCCTTGTTGCAGCTTCGTTTCGTAACTCGCAAAGCGCTGCTTCCAATGCGGAAACCACGCCGTAGGGATCGCCGCCGCGTCGTGCGTCCAATGCTCAAACAGGTGACGGTTGCTTTCGAGCAGGTACGTGAAATGTTCGTGGCGATAGCCATCCAAACGGCTGCCCAGCGTCAGGTGATGCGCGCGCTCGACATAATTGATCGAATCGAGTTGGACGAAACCCATCTGCTCAATCAGTTTGGCAAGCGTCGTGCGCGTGTCTTTGTCTTTGGGGCGCGCTGGGTCGGCGAGCAAGCCTTGTGCGCCGAGAAAAAGGCGGCGGGCAGTATCAGCGGAAATCAGTGAAACATTCATCTTGGTTTTGGTGATTACGTGGCAAAGCGACGCAAGCCGCCCCGATGCTATTTCAAGGGTTTGACGATTTGAGTATGCCTGCGTCGTTTCGTCCAAGCCAACGGCATGGCTCGCGCCGTTTTCAAGTGACAGTTCATTGGTCAGTCAACCGGCAAACCTAGTCCGTTGGGGCAAGTCAGGGCGAGGCGGGGTTGCGCTAAATTGCTTTGGGTTACTGAGGTTTGATCGGGTCTTTCATCTGCACGTCTTTCACTTCAGCGCCGAAGCGTTGGTAATCAGCGAACTCGACGTTGATGTTATTGAGATCGCGTTTGAAAAAGTCTTTGCGCTGATCGCCATTGATCGTGATTACGCGCGGCAACCATTGGCCGTCCGGCGTGCGCAGGCTTTCATAAAATACATATGGTTGGTCAGGACGCGGTTGCCCGGCGGGCCAGCCTTCGAGTTGGGCGAGCATGATGTCTTTGAGATCGAACCACGCGCGTCCGACCAGGCGGGCTTTATAACTTTCGTCGTCGTCCCAACGCGCGTCAGGTTTCGGTGCGAAATCAAGCAACACCATTTGTCGTCCGTTGACGGTTTCGTAACGCGGATTGCTGAAGGTGCAAAATGCCATGAGGCCGCGCACGCTGAACGACGTACCGGCAGAAAACATTCCTTTCGTCGAGATCGAAAAATAAATGCCGCGCGCTTTGGGCAGTTTGGCTTGTTGTTCCAGTTCCTCAGTCGTCGTCGGACTCTTTTGGATATCTGCTTCATCTTTGGCGAGCCGTTCACCCGCCTTGATGCGTTCCTTTTCGATTTCGGCAGCGGGTACGGGCTTGCCGTTTTTTTCGATCAGCACATAGACCCAACGTACGCGCTGGCCTTTTTGCAACCGCGAGGGAACAAAGGCTTCTTTAACGGTTGAGAGCGTTTCTTTGCGTTGGCCTTTTTTATCGGTCTCGGTGAGTTTCAGTTTTTGTATGTGGGTGTATTCAGACAAGGCGAAATTGGCGCTGCCTTGCAACAGCGCCAGCTTGACGAATTGCTCGATTTCTTCGGACGTAATCTGTTCCGGCAGTTTTTCTTGTGCGCTTACGGCTAACGATGAAAGGGCGATCAACAGTCCGCCAAGCGTTTTGTATAAGAGGCCGCGCAAAATCATTCGTTGTTCTCCTGCTTGATGTGATGAGCAAAGGGATGATTGAAATTTACTCTACCATCCGGGTTTCGCTCGCCCAAACTTGCTGTGCCAAACATGCCGTGACTGATACGCCGCCGCAACGCTGCGGTTCAAAGATTTTGTGAAGGCTTTGATGAGGCAAAGGCGCGTGCTACATTCCGCGCCGCTCTCACGCACTCCCCGCAAATTAACTTTTTTGGAGCCGTTTGCATGTCACAACGCGTACTGATTATTGATGATGAGGAAGATGCCCGCCTGATGATTTCTGCCGTGGCGATGGCTTCCGGGTTAGAAGTCGTCGAAGCCTGCGACGGGCGCGAAGCCCTCGATATTCTCGAAAAAGACGCCGATTTCGCGCTCATCATCAGCGACAAGATGATGCCGCGCGTAGACGGCAACGAAGTCATTCGTTACATCCGCAGCGACGAACGATTGAAAGATATTCCGATAATTTTTTCGACGGCAGATCGCACGACACAAGCCTTGGGCGGCATCATCCCTGATGAGAAAACCCATTTCGTCAACAAAGCCTCGGGCGTAGAAAACATGCGACAAGGCATCTTGCGCGCGCTGGGCTTTGATCCCGATGACAAGACGACGCGCGAAATGCCGCACGCCTGATAGCGTTCTGAACTCACCCGCTGAAATTGCACAGCCCTCTGGCGGGATTACCAACTCCTATGAATATCTGCTCTTTGTGTCGTCGCGCTTCTGATGGTGAGGGCGACGCGCTGCTTACCAGCTTGCCCGAATCTGACAAAGCCCTGCTCGCCGTGTTGCAAGCCAACGTGCCGGGGTGGGAACCGGGCGCAGGCATTTGTCCCAACTGCCTCGAACTCTTTCGCGGCGCACAGCAGCGGTTGCAATCCAATCCGAAAATTTTCAGCGGCGGCGAATATCACATTCTGCCCACGCCGTTGCGCGTCGGCGCAGACGAACGCTTCACCGGACGCGGCGTAACCATCGCCTTTCTCGATTCGGGCTTTTTCTTTCATCCAGACCTGACTGCCGGACAAAACCGCATCAAGCGGTTCGTGAACATCGCCACTGACGAAGCGTCTGACGGGTACGAAGAAATCAAAACGCCCGACGATTCAAGCTGGCACGGCATGATGACTTCGGTCGTAGCCGCCGGGAACGGTTATCTGTCGAACGGCGTTTATCGCGGCATTGCCTGCGACGCCAACGTCGTGCTGGTCAAGGTCGGCAGGGCGAATCGCATTCATCACGCCGACATCGAACGCGGCTTGGCGTGGGTATTAAGAAATAAAGACGCCTACAACATTCGCGTCGTGAACGTTTCGTGCGGCGGCGATTACGAAGCGTCTTACTTGACTGACAGCCTGTCGCAAACCGCTGAAGCCTGCGTCAAAGCTGGCATCGTCGTTTGCTGCGCAGCGGGCAATTCGGGCAACTCGCCCAATCACCCCGTGCTGCCGCCCGCATCCGCGCCGTCGGTGATTACGGTGGGCGGATTCAATGACCGCAATACGCTGGTGCTGGCTGATAACGATGTTTATCAATCGTCGTATGGTCCCACGATTGATGGATTGCAAAAGCCCGAAATCATCGCGCCGAGCATCTGGCTGGCCGCGCCGATTTTGCCAGATACGCCAACAGCCGAGGCCGCGCAGCTTTACGACGCGCTGCACGATTCGTCGGACAGTGAGTTGAAAGTGACGCTCGCGGCGCACGCGGGAATTGACAGTGATCTCGATGCCGCGCGCGAATTGCCTGCTTACCTGATTCGCCAACTCGTCGCCATCAAGTTGCACGATCACAACGTCATCAGCGGACATTACAAACACGTAGACGGAACCAGTTTCGCTTCGCCCATCGTCGCTTCGGTCGTAGCGCAAATGCTCGAAGCGCGTCCGCACCTGACGCCGCAACAAGTGAAACGAGTTTTGATAGATACGGCGCGCCGCATCGAAGGCGTCGCAGTCGAACGACAAGGCTGGGGTACGATTCTGCCGGGGGTGGCGGTGGCGCGCGTGTTAGAGATGCCATGAGCCCGCTGCATGCAGTCTCAGCTTTAGTGAAATATAAGAAGTAAAAAAGCTCTACAGGGCTTGCCAACAACCGGGAGGCTGTGGCACATGAGTGCTGGAAATAGCCGGGCAGTACTATTCGCCATTTTTTCAAGTCCAAAGGAGCCAGCTTCAGTTATGAATCCTATTCGTTGTTTTCAATGCGGCGCGCAGAATTTGGCGCACGCAACGTTCTGTACGAATTGCGGGGCCATGCCGTTGATTGCTACCCCCCCCCCCCATCAACACCCGTAGCCTCGCCGGGTTATGAACCGGGTGCGAACTTGCGTGCGGTTGCGAGTGCGCAATCCGCTTTACCGCCTTCTTTCTCTCCTGCGCCTGCGGCACAGAACTTTCAGCCATTTGGATATGCACCGCAACAGGTGCAGGTCGTCGTCGTCAATCAACCTTACAAATCAAAAGTTGCTGCCGGATTGTTGGCTTTCTTTCTCGGCACACTGGGCATCCATCGCTTTTATTTAGGCTACAACGGCATCGGAATAGCTCAGTTGTTGTTAGGTCTGGGTGGCTGGCTTACCTGTGGACTGACGACCATCGTGGCTTGGGTATGGGCGCTCATTGATATGATCCTGATTTTTACCGGGGGCATTTCAAAAGACGCGCAAGGCCAGCCGCTGATCTAAACACCAACGCAAAATAAATTTTCTCTGCAACCGGTGAATGGAATTGGTTGGGTACAGGATGGCTGCATAGAGTCAAGGTTGAACACTATGCACAATTGTATTTTTGCCAGTGAGCCGAAAAGACGCTCGACGATGAAACTGGCGCTCTTCTGCCTGTTGAGTGCGCTGGTTTCATCCGCGTGCTTTTCCTCCAGAGACGCCTGTCCTCCCCCCAATCGAAAGAATGTGGGGGCTGAGGCGCGCGCGCAATCTGGGCAACCGGCAAGCTCGGCGACAGCCAATGAATTAGTGGTTTATCTCGACACCAGCAGTCCGATGAAAGGTTATGTGTTGCCAGATGGGCAATCAGTTTTCAGCCGCACGCTGCGCACTTTGCGCGAATTCGTCACCACCTTAGAAACGCAGCCCCGGGTTTATTTGCGCACAGTTGATTCACGCGTCGGCGAACCGCAATCCGACAGCAAGTTAGATTACGCTTCGACCAATCAAGGCTTTTATACGGGCGGCGAATCCAATTTGGCAGCGGCTATCGGCGTTTTTGCGCGTGGCTTGCGCGCGCCCTCTGCTGTCAAGCCAACCGACGGCGCAGCGCCTGCCGCTAGCGGTAAGGCCGAAGTTCCTCCGCGCTTTCATGTGCTGGTTACGGATGGCGTGCAGTTCACTCAGTCAACCGCCCATGACTCGACTTGTGCGTCAGGGGCAGACGCTTATTGCGTCAGGAAAAGGCTGCTGGAATTGCTGGGGCACGGCTGGGGCGGGGCAGTGATCGGGTTGCGCAGCGAATACTGTTGCGCTTTCTTTTCAGAATCAGCGCAACGGCCTGTGCCTTATGACACGCGTAAGCGGGAAGCCAAAGACTTACGGCCTTTTTACCTTTACGTGTTTTCTCCTGACCCGGCGGCGTTGAACAGTTTTGTCGCACGGCTCAAAGAGAGTTTGCGCAAGGCGAACGGTCGCACTCCGCCCGTCATACGCGAATTGCCCATCACGGCGGCTTATGCTGAAGGAGCGCCTGGTTGGGGAAACACCTCTTTCCAAACAGCGGACAAAACGAAGCTCAGTGGCAGCAAGCTCAACGGCGTCGAAGGAGAACCGCTTTACCTTTCGTTACGGCTTCGCACCGACAGCAAAGCGGTCAATGCTCCGTTTAGCCTGACGCTCAAACCCAACTGGTCGCAGCCGGCGCTCGACAGCGGCAACCCGCAGGAATTAGCCGGGCTGCTGCGTTGGGAGTTGTTGCCCGTCTATCCGCAGTCCGCAACCGCAGCCGTTTCGCCGGATGCCTCGCCAGCGCCTTCAACGACTCGCGCACCACCGGCGCAAGCCAAGCCGCCGACGGGCGCGCGGTATCCAGAACTAAAGTTCGATCTTAAAAATCCGTCAGTCACCGAACAAGGTGCAGTCGTCTTTAAGGCCGCCGCCGAATGGCCCTTGGCCGCCGGTACGCCGTGTTGGCGAGCTTATCGGTTAGTTGGACGTTTGAACGCAGATGCCGAGCCGCCGTGGGTGCGCGAATGGTCAACCGACCGCGATGTCACGAGCGCGACCGGCAATCGCACGCTAAACCTCACGAGCGCCTTGTTGGGGTTATGGCGCAATCCAGTTTTGCAGGAGCAAGTAGTGGTTGAAGCCTATTTACGGGTGGGGCCACAAAACTAATTTGATTTTCGGTTGAGGTAAAACTTGATGAACAGATTTATGGCTTTGTTACAGGACGGGGAAGAAACCAGCGGCGTGTTGACTCCACTGCTCGACCTCGTGACCAAACTCGAAATGAGAGGTGTGCAAGGCGCGCGTGAAACGGCGCTGAACTGGTTGATGACCGCAACGGTGCTGGTCGTGCTGGTGGTATGCGCCATGCAATTGATTAAGTGGCGTTTGAAGGTACGCGCCATCGGCAAGGGAAAACGCTGGAGCCTGCCGCGCACATTTGGCTTCGCGTTGCTGGGAGGACTGCCGGCGCTCTTCCTGCTTTTGCTGATGAGCGGTTACGCCACGCTGGATTACTGGACGATCATGGGGCTGACCGGCGTGATTTGGACGACAGTTATCGCCTGGCTTTTTTATTGCGTCAGCATGGTCGGCTGCGACCTGATTTTTCCCTGGAACCGCACTGATTACGGCTTGCGCTAAACGCGCACGGAGGATTTTTCAATGCTCAATATTTTTATTGCAGTGGGGGGCAGCGGCAGCAAAGTGGCAGAGGCGTTGGTGCGCATGCTGGCGATTGGATTCCCGACCCGACGAGACGAATCCGGTCTCTTCACTAGCTACGGCGACGAGTTGCAGATTTGGCGGCTCGATCCTGATCGCAGCGCAGGTGCGGCACATTCCTTACAACAAGCGTTGGACGAATATGCCGAGATGCAACAATGCCTCAAGAAAGAAGGCTCTGATAGCAGCGCCTGGGCGATGGAGATTGACCCCAAGCTGCGCCACCTCGATCCGCTCAATCTCGGCGAAGGTCAGCCTGCCAACCAAAATAGAACGCTGGGGAGCATTCTGGATTCGCAAGAGCGAGGGCGGCAGGACACGTCTCCCTTCCTTGATTTATTTTATGAACCGAAAGATTTAGCGGTCGCCGTTGATCGCGGGTTCTATCAAAAACCCTTTATCGGCGCTCCCATCATGGCGCTCTTTGCCAAGTCGTTGCGGGAAATTTCGCCTGCCGCAAAACTCTGTAACTTCACCGGACTGGAAGAACGCCAGGTACGCTTTTTTCTTTGCGGCAGCTTGCACGGCGGCACGGGGGCGTGCGGCGTGCCCGTCATGGCTCAATTTTTAGGGGAACTGAAAAAAGCCAAACCGCAACTTCCCTGGCAGGTCGGCGGTTGTTTGCTGGCACCTTATTTTTCGCCACCGCGTCCTCCGTTCCCCAAACTGGATGATCAGAGCGCCTATTCAGCGGCGATGGCGCAGCAGCGAGCGCAAAGCTTTAGCAACGTTGCGCCTTTTTCCCAGTTGGCTACTGAGGAAGAAAAGACTCAACTGGCCGCTCAGATTTTGCAGGGGTTTTATGCCGACCCCGACGATTTGACTGAGCGTGCGCGCCAAAGCCTGGTTTATTACAAGGCGCATCTCACCGAGTATTTCAACGCGCTTTATCTGATTGGGAAACCTGCGCCTGACACGTTGGAACTTTGGAGCAATGGCGGTGCCAGCCAACAAAATCCGACGAATTCTGCTGAAGTGGTGGGAGCCTTAGCCGCGCTCGAATTCTTTTCCGGCGCGCATGACCGCGCCCATCAGTCTCATTCCTATCTGATTGGCTCTTCCACGCGAACACTGGGTGAGCGCATGGCTTTGCGCGATCTGCCGCTTTATCGAATGCCGGGCAAAGAAAAGTTTTACACCGTTAACCCAGAAAGGGTGTTTTTGACCGCAGCCCTGCAACGCCATTTGATTTTGCATCAGTTGCCGTGGGGAACGGCTGCCAAGTTCTGGCCGCAAGAGTTTGCGCTGAAAAATTATTATTTCGCGCATCCGCAAGCCGAGACGGAAGACGAAGAAGCCTATCGCCGTGCTTTAGAAGTGTTGACCAAATCTATACGAATGTTGTTAGCACCGGATCTTTCGCTCGGTTGGGATGGCAAAGATTTTGCCGATCTCGACCTGTTTTTGACCGATAGCCAGGAAAATATCGCAAGCGCTACCGGACGCCTCAAGAAAAGGTACAGCTTATTTCGCAATGACGAACAAGGTGTTTTTTCGCTCGGCCAGTCATCGCTCAAGCTCACCGATAAAGAGTTCGGCGCGTTGGCTCCCATCGGTACCGAGTTTTCTCGAGGCGATTATTTGCGGTTCGTATGGTCAAAATTACTGCGAAGTCGTAGGTCGGAAACGCAAGCCTAACTGCAAGCTCAATCAATCGGAGGTTCAATCTCATGCAAGACAAAGTCAATATTTTGCTTCACCCGAACATTTTGGGCAGCAATATCACCGTCACGGAAGAACGAGCATTCAAGGCCACGCCGGTGGGCGATTTGCAGGAACCGGCTTATCGTGCCGGTTACTTCGAAACGATTCCGACCACCTGGGCGGTGGCTTACAGCGCACGCCGTGCTATCGAACGCCGTGACCGTCAGGCGCTGGAAGAGTGGCTGATGCTTTTCCTGCTCGACTATTTCGGACAGATTCACCTGAAAAGTTATGAACAGACGACGTTGCAACAGGATTACGACCGCGACCTGTGGCCGGCGCTTTACGGCACTTATCCTCGTCCCGCTAACGATACGCTCAAGTCTGTCAGGTTGCTGCACGCCAGCAGCAACGCCGAGACCGTGGTCGGAGGCTATTACCCCGGCATCTTTTTCTTTCCGAGCCGGGGGCGTTCGCGCTGGTCGCAAGATGCGGTGCTTGCCCCGTTTTTGGAGCAGGGGGAGCATGGAAGAACGACGCTTTCCTGGCGACGTGGGGTTGAGTTCTTGTCGCGCGACCCACGGGCGCGGCAGCAATTTTTTCTGCGCCTGCGCAGCATTGCCGAGTTGTTGGAACTGGAAGCCAAAAAGGCGCTTTACGATTTCATCACCAACGAACCGCTTTTTAAGGGATTGAGTACCACCGGCACGCTCGAACGGTTAAGCCCCAACCCGCACGACTGGCCGCGCCCGCACGTCGAAGCGCCGCCTGATCCGCGCGATCCCGATGCACTCAGGCAACGTGAAGCCTTGCTCAGAACGCGCTTGCTGGATAGTTACCCTTTGCAAAAGAAACGCAATGGCGGCACGACTTATTACCTCATTACCGACTGGCCCGAACCCGCTGACTGGATGACCACGGGCGTAGAAGCCAGCTTGCCCGCGCCCAACCAGTATGAAAAGGTTTCTGACAAACAGCTCAAGGTGCGGCACGGCGCGCAGGAACATTTCTTTAAGTTGGGCGAGGCTGACCACGTAGAGTTGTTGACAGAGTTTTTGCTGGACAAAGCGCCTTACTTTTGCGGCATGAACAAAGCCGCCAGCGAAACGCAGGCAGGCCAGATACGCCGCTTGCACAAGCAGGAGATCGGCAATCCGGCGGGCGATTTCAAGTTTCTCCAAGCTGACGATACGGCGATTTGCCTGGCTCCGTTGCGCGGCAAGTTGTTGGAACACTTCCCCGAATTGTTGCACGAGCCGGAGCGTTGCCTGGCCTTGCGGGTAGGAAACGACAGCATTCACTGGAAGCTGACGCTGCTGGGGCGCGAGTTCAACTGGCCGACGTTGCCGAAATATAAGCCCCTGCAAGAAGCCTCGCTCGCGCTTTGGCCGCCGCAAGTGTCAGAGGACTGGCGGCTTTACGTGCTGATGGCAACGGGAGCCGACAAGAACACTTATGGTCGCTGGTCGCTGGTGGATGAACAGGGCGTGGCGGGCGGTGTCGTAGAAGCTTCGAAATCGGAAGGGGACTATCTCAACATTCTGCCCAACCCTGAAGATCCCTCGCACGGCAACGCCAATCGTCCGCGCGCATTGTTGTTGCGCGACACTTCAGACAATGAGCGCGGTGTGTTGTTGCTGAACCGGCTGGAAGAGCCGACGAGCGTGGAAAAGTCGGCTGATCTGGCGATGGATTTCGGCACCAGCAATTCCTGTCTGGCTTACAGCGTCAATAATGACGAGGCGAAACCGCTGGTCTTCGATGAAAAGTCGGGCCCGCAAATGTTGTGGGGCGAAGCGCCCCGCCTGGAAAATCCCGGCGCGGTACCTTTCAGATGGGGCGGCACGAAAGGCTATTTCCCGACCGTGCTGCTGTCGCGTCGCGGGGCCAGTTTCAACGGCGTGCGCGCCGATAACCTGGAGGCCGCGCATCTTTTCAACGTAGACATTCCGGGCTTGCACAAAGAGATGGAAACGCGCGTATTCGACGGAACGCTCGGCAAACAATGGGCGCCGCATTTCGATTTGAAGTGGGAATCAGACGCCGAGCATCCCTGGCGGCGCGCGGCTTTTCTTGGCCTCACGCTGCTTTACGCTTACGCCGAGCTTTTTTTCAAGCATGGCGCGAAAATCAAACGGGGCGTCTTCACTTTCCCGCTAGCTTTCGGCAAGTCCCAACGCGAAGGCTTTCTGAGCGAAGCCGAACAAGTCGTCACGCGCATCAACCAACTCTGTCACGGCGCTCAAGCGGCGTCACCGAACTGCAAGTATCAGGTGAGCGAAAGCGAAGCCATTGCTCAGGCGGTGAAGTCTCATTCCAACGAAGCCGTACTGGAAGTTTTTGTGGACATCGGTGGCGGCACCACCGACATTGCGATTCGCCACGACGGTCAGTATCCGGTTCTCGACAGCATCAAATTGGCAGGCAAGTCATTTTTTGTTTTTGCCGGGCAGAACTTTAACGCCACGCGCGAGGTCACTAGCAGTGCGGAATTTCGGCGGCATTTGGGACGGTTGCTTTTCGATCAGAAGGATGAGCGAACTGCGACCGAGACGATTCAACTTTCCAGCAGGAACAATCTGGATTTGGGCGTGATTTATTCGCTCGCCATCAACCGGCTCGACGACAAAGAGTTCAAAGCGAAAGAAGCCGCCATTCTGGAACAGGGGATGGGTTGGCCTTCTTATCAGCGTTATCGCACGGAATTATTTTTCCGCCACATTCTGGCTTATGCGTTGTTGCAAGCCTGCGCCGTAGCGGTTGATCGGAAGCTCACGCCTGAAGCCTTGAGCAGCGGCATCAAGCTGATTCTCAGCGGCAACGGCTGGGGGCTGCTGCTGTTCGCCGAATTTGAACGCAGCAAAGGCAAGCTCAAGGAAGAAGCGCAGCAGATTCTGGAATCCCTCAAGCAGCGTTTGTTGCGCGATTACGACGAACACACGACGGATGAAACGCTGCGGCGCGAGCGCGCTTGTTTAGCGCACCTGCGGGTTTCTGACATTGACCTGCTCAACGAAGCAGACCTCAGCGAGGCCAAAACCAAAGTGCCGAAAGGGGCGCTCAAAGACCTCGACAAGAAAGGCGGTGCCGCGCCCGACGACGCGCGGATCAGGTCTTATGTCGGCGTCAATCTGCCGCGCGTGCGTGTCAATGGGCACGCAGACGTGGCTTTGCGCTGGTGCGATTTGTGGGGCGACGCCGAATTAAGAGCACTGGTCAAACAGCGGCTGGGGTTTCTTGAACGCAATCTCGACAGCTTCCAGATTGGCGCACCCGCCAGTTACGAACGTCCGCTCGATCACGCGCTCGAAGTCTTCACCAGCCTGAGTAGTTCCGGCGATCACGATCCGCTGCCGCCCGAAGAATGGCAGAAGATCAACAGCGAGTTGTGCAACGGCGCGGCTTATCTTGAAGGGAATCGCCTGACGCTCGCGCCGATCAATTACTTCGTTTCTCGCATTCTTTATCCCGACAACGCGGAACACCTGTTCTTGAATCGGCTGGCCGTTATCAACAAAACGATCAAGTAATCAGGGGGAGGCAAGATGAAAATAGCTTTTTGTGTACTGACGTTGTGGCTGGCGAGTCTTGCGGGCGGGGCGAGTATTATTGCGCAAACAACACTGGAGAATAGTGGCACGCCTGCTCAAGCGGGCGCGGCGCGCACTTCGGCTAGCCCGCTGCGGCGCGTTACGCCCTCGCCTAGTCCACCGCGTCGCGTTGTGGCTGCCCCTTTACCGGCTAAACCTGTGGTTCTTCCCGCTGATGCGGCTAACACCCTAGGCGAGCCTGCTGCTATTCCGATCAAGCCGAAAGACCCAGCAAAACCGTCGGTAACGGACAACGACTCGCAATCGGCTGACACATGGTTCGATTTCTGGCCAGCGATTATTGGTTTGATTGCTTTGCTGGGTTTGTTCGGACTGCTGGGGTGGGCGCTTTTCCGGCTCAACCACCTGGAGGAACGGCATTCCAAACTCCGGCAGGAAGTAAGCAACAACTGGAAAACGATAGAGTCCAGCCTTAACAGTTTAACGGTTGACTTTGACGAGCAGTCGCGCGAGTTGGAAGCCTTGCGCAGCAACAGTCCCGCATTGCGTAAGGCTGAGCTCAAAGCCGAACTGCTCCACGAATTGCGCGCCAGTCTTCCTGCTGCGAATCCACGTCCTGCCGTCGCGGTGCCGCGCGAACGTCCTTCTTATGCGGTTGAACAATACGAACCGCCGCCGCCCAAACTATGGCCGGCCAAAGTCAGCGTATGCCTAAACCGCATCGGCAGCGACGGTCTCAGCGTCAAGCGCAACTTTATGCGCGGCGACTTGTTGCAAGTGACAGCGACAGGCAGTGAAGACAGCCTTTACGTAGTGGCGCGTGACCCACAACAGCGCAGTTCCTGGCTCGTCATTCCCTGCCTGGCCCGCTTCCATTCGGCGCAGGATTACGATCACTACTCTACTTTCTATGAGTGCGACCGGCGAGCGGCGGGCGAGGTCTGGGTCGCAGAACCGGCACGGGCGACTTACGACGAAAATGCCGAGCATTGGCAGCTGCAACAGCAGGGGCGGCTGCAAATCGGATGAGGCCATAGATTATGACGACCAGCAATCAGCGCCTGACATTTTGGTGCATACAACATCGGGAAGTTTGTTACGCCACGCGCGCCCACCCTGAAGTGCGGTGCGAGCAGGATGACAGAGTGTTGAGCGAAAATTTTCAGCGCGACAAGTGGCATTTTTGCTGCGGTTGCCAAACGTTTTTTGCGCGCGCCGATAACGAAGCGGGCAATAAGAGTTGTCCGGCTTGTGGGCGGCTGGCTCATTGGCGTTATCTTTGCCAGCGCTGTGACGTTTTCAGTTTTGAAGCGGAAAGCCGTTTGACGCAGCGCGAGTTTGCTTTTACGCCGACGGGTGAGCCGTTGCGAACTTGCCCCGGCTGTTTGAGCGCGCCACCGGCGCAGTTGTTCGATCACGAATGCGCGAAATTGCATGCCAGCTTTAAGACGGCGCGTGCGCAGTGTCCGTTTTGTGGCGACAAGTTGAGCGCGCCGTTGCGCACCAGCTACGACTTTCTGCCCTCGTTTCGCAAACCGCTGGCTGATTACCTGCAAAATATGAGTATGAGTCCGAGCGCCTTTCGGGCTGAAGTGGCGGCTTCTGACCCTTACGCTTTGGCGAAGGTGGAACACGGGCGCTTTTGGTTCACGCCGTTTCAAGGCGAAGGCGCTTTTATTGTCTTTCCCCAACAAGCGCAATTCAGTGCGGCGCAGGATTACCAGGCGTGGCAAAACGTTTTTGAATGCGAGCAGCCCAGCGCGGGTGAAGTCTGGTTGGTGGCGCCTGCCGTGGCGCTGTTCGATAGTTATGCTGGCGAATATCGCATCACGCAAAAGGGCCGGTTAGAAGTTCAAGCCAGAGCGACCGTGCCGTTGGTAGAGCCGTCACTGCCCAGCGCTTCGCCGCCGCCGGTTGAACCACCGAGAGCGCCCGTCATCAAACCTTCAACGTTGAGCTATTCATCGGCGGCCCTCACTGAGCCGCCGACGCCGCTGCGTCGGCCTCCGCTGCCGGTGTTGCTGGGGGCGGGAGCATTGGTGGCGCTGTTGGTCGGCACGATGATTTACTATGCGTTTAATTCGGCCAAGCGCACGATCATCGCCAAAGCCAAACAAGGCCAACTCGTTACGCCCAACGGCGACAGCGCTTACGATGTTTTTATGAAAGGCGGCCTGAGCGAAAGTGACTTGGCCGCGCTGCGCAATGAAGTCGCGCCCCTGCTGAAAACGCGCGGCGATGAGGTCGTGCGGCAATTGGTCAATGACGGTTATAACCCGCCCGCTAACGAGTTGGATGACGCTACGAAACTGTTTGGCTGGCTCAACCAACTTGTCTCTGACAACGTCCATAAAGCGCGGGAGCATTACTTTCAGGGCCGCGCCGCTTATGAGCGAAAAGATTGGAGCGGCGCCGAAAACGATTTTCGGCAAGCGATGCGGTTAGCGCCAGCGTGGGCTTTGCCGGTGAATACGCTGGCGCGCGTTTATATGCGGCGGAAGGATTTTAAGACCGCGCTTACCTGTTATGACGAAGCGATTCGAATTGAGCCGAACTGGATTTTCCCCCGCATTAACAAGTGCGTGCTGGCCAATGAGAATCTCAAAAATTACGTGGCTGGGGAACAGGCCTGCCGCGAAACCTTGCAACTCGATGCGAACAAGGCCTCGGCTTATTACTATCTCGGGCGCGCGCTGGACGGGCAGGGAAACAAATGCGGCGCTTATGAACAGTATCGAACGGCCATTGAAAAAGCTGCGGGTACGACTAACCCGGGCTTTAATGTAGATAAGCTGAACACCGCCATCGGCCCCTTGGCGCGGCAGTGCGGAGGGGCTTGATGCAAGGGCGTGAGGCGTGGCGCGAACGCGACCGACGCTCGTGGCGCGGCGTGGCGCTGGCGGCGTTGGGCGTGTTCTCGCTCGTCGGTCTCGGCTGGGTTTATTGGGATTCCCGCCACCTGGACTTGCTGATCGTCAATGGCCTGGTCGTGGACGGCACGGGCGGCGCGCCCTTTCACGCCGATGTCGCGGTGCGGGCTGGAAAGATCGCTGGCCTCAGTCGCTGGCGCTATCGGTTGGCCGATGAGCGAACCCGGATTGATGCCACCGGGCGCGTTGTCAGCCCCGGTTTCATTGACGTACACACGCATGTCGAAGCCAACCTGTCAGCCAAAACCCCCTTCAAGCCTGACAACTTTCTCAAACAAGGAGTGACGACGCTTATCACCGGCAATTGCGGACGTTCGCGGCTCGACGTGGCCGCGATGTTCGATACGCTCGAAAAACAAGGCACGGCGCTCAACGTGGCTACGCTGGTCGGCCATAACACGGTGCGCAAAGTTGTGATGGGGCAAGTTGCCCGTGCGCCTTCTGCTAATGAGCTAAGGCAAATGCAACAAATGGTCAGCCGCGCGATGACGGAAGGCGCGCTCGGCTTTTCTACCGGATTGGCATACGCCCCCGGACGTTTTGCAGCATTGGACGAGTTGGTAGCGTTGGCGAAAGTCGCCGCTGCGCAAGGCGGGCTTTACGTTTCACACGTGAGGAACGAAGCGAGTGAAGGGACAGCAGCGTTACGGGAAGCTCTTACCATTGGGCAACTCGCCGGAGCCACCGTTCAGATTTCGCACCTCAAGTGTTCGGGCCGGGGCCAATGGCGGGCGATGGGTGACCGCTTGCGTTTGTTGGAGGAAGCACGCGCGAACGGGCTGAAAGTTTTCGTGGACGCTTATCCGTATGTGCGTTCAAGTACGACTACCGATATTTTGCTGCCGGACTGGGCTGTCGCCGAGCAACGCGCCGGTGTGCGTGCGGCTGTTTCTGATCCCGCCGTGCGGCAGCGATTGCGCGGAGACATCCTGAACAAACTGACGCAGGACGGCTGGCGCGATTTGGCTTTTGTGCGACTCGTCGCCGGTCGGCCAGAGTGGATTGGGCATACGTTGACAGAAGTCCCACAGCCTGCGGCCACACTCGATCAACAAATCGAAAACTTGCTGACGCTTTCTTTTCGCGGCGGCGCGCAAGCCGTATTCGCCGATATGAACGAAGCCGATGTAGCGCGCGCGTTGGCCGATCCCTTTTGCGTTTTTGGGAGCGACAGCGCCGTGCGTGATGCTGAAGCCGATTACTTGCCGCATCCGCGCGGCAGCGGGACGTTTCCGCGAATTTTCAAGCATTACGTCCGTGAAAGTTCGCTACTTGAACTAAGCCAGGCCGTGCGCAAGGCCAGTGGATTGGCTGCCGCTATTTTCGGTTTGCGCGAACGCGGAGAGTTGCGGGCTGGGCAGTGGGCTGATGTAGTGATCTTCAATCCGCAAACCATCGAAGACCGCGCTGATTATGAACAGCCCTTTGCCGAACCTGTGGGGATTGATTACGTGATTGTTAACGGGGCGCTTGTGCTTGACCACGGTTCGTTCACTGTCGGCCCAAGCGTCGGCATGGCTTTGCGCAATGCGTTCGCACAGGCTGCGGGGCGGCCAGCCGCTGATTACTGCTTTCTCGCGACGTGTGACACAGGCTTGTCAGTAACACCCTTGCCAGAACCACAGGCCGCCCGTAAAATCCCGCTTCAAAAAACGACTCATTGATTGACGCGCCAAGTACGCATCAACGAACAGCTAGCACAGCATCCAAATCAATTCATCCAGCTTCCGCGCGCGGCTTCCCTGTCAGCGCGGAACGGAGCTTTTCCTGAATGATCGGCACCGTAGCGGGCAATTACAAAATTCTCGAAGAGATCGGCGAAGGCGGCATGGGCAAGGTCTATCGTGGCGTAGACACCATGCTCGACCGCGAAGTCGCTATCAAAGTGTTGCGCACCGAACTCACCAGCCAGCCGCATCTCGTCGAACGCTTTCGCACCGAAGCCATTACGCTTGCCAAGTTAAGCCACCCGAACATCGCGCTGCTTTATAGTTTCATGAAACACGAAGACCACTTTTTTATGGTGATGGAATACGTGCGCGGCGACACGGTAGACAAGCTGATGCGGCGTTCGGGCTTGTTGCCTTACGATCAGGCGATCAAGGTGTTTTTGTATGTGCTGGATGCGATGGGTTACGCCCACTCGATGAACGTGGTTCACCGCGACATCAAGCCGAACAACATCATGCTCAACGAACAGCAAGACGTTAAGGTGATGGATTTCGGCATCGCCCGCGTGGTGGGCAGCGAACGTATGACGCGCGAAGGTTCGATGATCGGCACGCCCGAATACATGGCGCCCGAACAGATTCGCGGACAGGAAGTTGACCCGCGCACCGATATTTATGCGCTCGGCATTTTGCTTTACGAAATGTTGACCGGACGGTTGCCCTTCGTGAACGCGAACCATTTCGAGTTGATGCGCGCGCACATTGAAGCCGCGCCGCCTTCGCCTCGCCAATATGCGCCGCATATTCCGCCGAGCATGGAAGAGTTGATGTTGCGGGCTTTGGCAAAGCGTAAAGAAGACCGTTATGCCTCGGCCTATGAATTCCGCGATGCGATTCTGGCGAGCCCTGACTTGCCGGGCATTACGTTGCCGGGCATTGCGGCGCGCGGTTCCGCGCCGATTACCGGTTCCCATCTCGGACGCATTAGTCAAAGCGGGCAGGCTGGCCCAGCGACGCCGCAAGACCGAAAGACAATGGATATTCGGCAGTTCGAGCGCCAACAACGCGGCGTCTCGCAAGCTCCGTCGCAACCCATTATGAATCGCTCCGGTTCGTTGGGCGGATCGGATGCGAACGCGACGCAATATATTCCTTCACTCGCGAAAGCCGATTTGGCAGCGGCAGAAAAACCGAGCAGCGGTTTGCCGAAGCCGTTGCTCTTTGGCGGTATTGGCGTGTTGGCAGTGGCTTTGCTGGGCGGCGTGCTGTGGATGAATAGAGATTCGGGTGAAGTAAAACCTCCGCCCAAGACTCCGCCTGCGGCAGTCGCGAAAGTCGAGATGATAGATGTCAAAGGCGGCGCGTTCGATATGGGGCGACCCGACGAAACCCGCTTACCCGGCGAAGATAAAGGTTGGGTTTATATGCAAACGCCGGTTCACGTTGAAATCGTGCGGCCTTTCGCGATTGATAAAACCGAAGTGACGAATGGCGAATACGCTCAGTTTGTGAAAGACACGAATTACGCCGCGCCGAAAGACTGGAACGGCAACCAGCCGCCGGCCGGGTTCGAAAGTTATCCGGTGCGCCACGTTTCGTATGAAGACGCAGTGAAATTTGCTGAATGGCGTAGCAAACGCGACAACGCCGAATATCGCTTGCCGACCGAAATCGAATGGGAGCGCGCCGCGAAAGGTGTTGATTTCAACAATCGCTTTCCGTGGGGCAATGATTGGATTGCCGAGGCGGGTAACGTCGAAGCGATGGGGCCGAAACCCGTCGGCTCGTTTCCCAAAGGTGACACGCCGAACGGCATCAAAGACATGATCGGGAATGTCGGCGAATGGACTTCTTCGAAGTCTTCTATCTATCCCGAAAACTCGCACATCGAAGAACTCGACCCCGAAGAGTTGGCGAAACACATCGTGCGCGGCGGCTCGTATGAAAGCTCGCCGACTGGGCCGCGCCCGGTGAGCGTGATGGCGCGCGGTTCTTATCCGCCGACTGAAAAATTACCGAACGTAGGCTTCCGTTTAGTGAAGCCTGCACAATAGCTACACATCAAACTTTGTCGTCAGCAGTATCCGCGACAACCTAACTGCATCCCCTGCATTTTTATTTTCATGGTTTAGATACGCCCCTGCGTGTCGCGCTTTTAGCCACCAGTGAATTCAAGACCGCATCCCCTCGTAACTGTATTTCGTGAGAGCCTGGCCCCTGCCGGTGCGTCTGGAACAGTACGATTGGTCAAAACAAAAAATCCTTTAGGAGGGAATAATGTTCATACGTTCAATCCACGCAATGCGTAGTTTTTCCATCGCGCTTTCCGTCTTGCTGACGGTGTCGCAATGCGCCATCTTTTTGGCCTTGCCGATAATGGCTGCGCCAACGACGACGACGATCAAGCAAGACCCGGTGACCGGCGCGTTTGAAGGCACTGTCACTGACAGCACGAATGGCAAAACGATTGCCAACGCCGTTGTGCAGTTCATCAATCAAACGACGCAAGTGCCGGTCGCCAAACGCAGCGATAGCGGCGGCAAATTTTATCAAGGCTTGTTGCAGCCCGGCATCTATCTCGTGGTGGTGCGCGCGACGGGTTACAAAACCCGCAGCATCGAACAGCGCCTGCTCGCAACGCGCGGCAACACGGTCGTACCGCTGCCCGTCATTCTCGAACCTGACACCGCGCCGGTGGTGGCGAATCAACCTAATCAACCCGCGCAACCCGTCGCGCCCCCTCCTGCACCTGTAGTCGCTCCGACTGAAGTTGTCGCACTCAACGCGACCGATGGCCGCCGCAGCGGTGGCTATAACGAAGACGAAGTCGTCACATTGCCTTCGGGTGACACGACGTTCACGCGCACCTTTGACAGCTTCGCGTTGTTAATCCCTGGCATTGTCTTGCCGCCGCAAACCGCCGGACGAGTCGCCGGCCCCGGCGTCGGCGCGGGCGTAGGTTCCGCCGGACAGTTTTCTTCTAACGGACTTCGTTCACGCGGAAACAATTTCCTGGTTGACGGTTCTGACAACAACGACGAAGACATCGGCGTGCGCCGTCAGGGCTTCTTTATGCTCGTGCCGCAACCGATGGAAACCATCAAGGAATATCAAGTGCTGACCGCCAATGCACCCGCGCAATTCGGGCGCAACCTCGGCGCGACGGTCAATGCCATTTCAAAATCGGGCGGCTATCAAACGCACGGCTCGGTGTTCGGCTTTTTGAATACGAGCCACTTGAACGGACGCGAATTTTTCGACACCGAAAGCGATGGGCAATTGCGCGCGCTGGATGCTTTCGTCAACGGCAGGCCACGGCAGGTGCGCTACGTCAACACGTTAAGCGGCAGAGACATCGTGCTGGGCGTGAGCAATCCGGCGGGCAAGCAGGATTCGCTGACCTTCGCCAACGGGGGACTCACGCTCGGTGGCCCGCTGCTCGAACGTCCGCTCTCTGATGTGACGGGCATCACGAAATCGAGCAAGAGTGCGTTTTATTTTCTCTCGTTCGAAGGCGCAGTGCTGAACGCCAACCGCGAGCAGCAATTCGCCGTGCCGACGGTTGAGCAGCGCGGCTTCGCGCAAACGGGCGCGACGGGTTACACCGACATTTTCGACACGTCGGGTTTCCCGACCAGTGCGCAAGGCGATGCGGTTTTCAGTTTGTATCCTTTCGCCAACAATCCGACAGGCGTCTATGGCCGCAACACTTACACCCAACTGTTGCCCGCCAGCGCCAAAGGCTCTATCGCTTCGTTCAAGGCTGATTACAATTTCAAGTTGTGGGGACGCGATCAATCGTTCACCGGTCGCTATAACCGCACGAATGATTGGCGCAATATTCCCGGTACGGGCGGCGGCTTGTATGCCACGCTGCGTCCGCGCGTAGGCACGCAAAACTTTTCGTTTTTCTGGAACGGGGAAGTGACGGGCGAAGGGGCGACGACGCCGATTTATAATCAGTTTCGCGCGTCTTATGGCCGCACGCGGCTGCGCTTTGAAGAAGAGCGCGACCGCGAAAACCTGATTGATAGTTCGATCTTGCCCGGTCAGCCCTTCGCGTTGAATGCGCCGCTGATCGAAAACTTCACGACCGCGTCAGACAACTTTGTGGATTATCGCTTTCGCGGCTGGACGACTGAGTTGGGGCGGCGCGTGCGCGGCGGACTCGGTTCGATTGACGGCGGAGCATTAGGTTTAGTCGGGCAAGTGCTGATGCCTGGCTTCAGTCCGTTGGGCGTAGACGTTTATAACTTCCCGCAACGCCGCGTGAATAACACGATTCAACTGGCTGACATCGTTTCGTTTCGCAAAGGCAATCACGCCGCCGCGTTCGGCATTGATTATCGTCGCGTGCAACTCAACAGCGACTTGCCGCGCAACGCGCTGCCGCAAATCGTTTTTGGCGGAGCGCCGGTGCTGAATTTCAACTCGACCTCGCGCGAATTCTTTCTCGACGGATTCTTCCGCCCTGACAGTCTGGCGGCGGTGCAAGCGGCGAGCGGATTCTTTCAATCGCTGGCGACCGGCACGTCGAATATCGGCTTGCGCTATTCGCAATACAACGGTTTCGCGCAAGACGAATGGCGCTTTCGTCCAAACCTGTCACTGAGTTTCGGCTTGCGTTACGAATACAACACGCCGCCCAACGAAGTGAACAAGTTGATCGAACGCACCTTTAACAGCGCGTCGCTTGAATTGCCCTCGGTGGCCGGACTCAAACAGTTTCTCGCCGGACGCACGCAAATTTTCGATGCTGACCGCAACAACTTTGCGCCGCGCGTCGGGTTTGCTTACGCCAAAAACTGGGGGACGAACAAGACCACGGTTTTCCGCGGCGGTTACGGTTTGTTTTACGATCAGGTCATCGGCGCGGTCGTGAGCCAGTCGCGCAATGTGTTTCCGAACTTTCTCACGGTGAATTTCGGCGGCGGGGTGCCGGTGGGCGGCGGCTTGATTGACTACAATCTTTTCAATCCGTCGCTGGCGTTACGCGGCGCGTCTGATTTCAGCAACGGCATCAGTTTGGCAGGCGGAGGGTTCGTCACTTACGTCAAGCCGGGCACGGCGAATAGTTTCAACCCCGCGTTGCCGCTCAACACTTTTGTTGACGTGATTAATCGCGGCTTCCCCGGCGGCTTCGGCTTCACCTTGCCCGAGCGCAATTTGCGTACGCCTTACGCGCATCAATACTCGTTCACGGTCGAGCAACAACTGGGACGCAACTTCACGGCATCGGTCGCTTATGTCGGCACGCTCGGACGCAATCTGTTGCGCCTGACGACGCCGAATCTGGGGCCGAATCTCAACATGGTTACGTCGCCTTTGCTGGCACGCATCGAAGACGATGAATCCCTGCAAAGTTTCGGCACGCCGGTTATCACGGGCTTCATCCTGGGGCCGGGCGTGAACATTCCGCGTGGCACGAATATCACGTTTGCCGGCGGACGCCCCGTGCCGAATGCGGGCGCGATCTTCCTTTATCGCACGCGGGCGTCGTCGCGTTACGATTCGTTGCAGGCACAAGTGCGCGGGCAGTTCACTAACAAGTTGAGCTTCCAACTCAACTATACGTTGGCGAAAACGCTCGACGATGCCTCTGACGTATTCGATCTGGCAGGCTCGGCAGCGTTGCCGCAAAACAGTTTGAATTTGTCAGAGCGGGCAGCTTCGAATTTCGACGCGCGCCATCGCATTGCTTACAGCGCGGTCTATTCGTTGCCTACGTTGAAAAACGCGAACGGCTTCGTGCGCGGCGTGTTCGGCGGCTATGAATTGGCGAATACGGGCAGCTTTCAAACGGGGCAGCCCTTCACGGTGAATAGCATCAACGACATTAACCTCGATGGTAATTTCACCGACCGTTTGCGTACGACCAACGGCATCTTGGTGAATAACAACGGCCCGAACATTTTGAGCATTGCGTCAGGCCGCACCCTCAACGATTTCTGGTCGCCCATCGGCACGAGCGGCGCGGTCGGACGCAACACGTTTCGCGGCAGCAGCTATTTGTTGCTGAACCTCGGCATCGTGAAAAATTTCGTGATTAACGAAACGCAACGGATCGTATTTCGCACCGATGCTTTCAACTTCCTCAATCACGCGAACTTCGCTTTGCCGGTGCGTTATCTCGAAGCTCCCGGCTTCGGGCAATCCATCGAAACCGCGACGCCCGCGCGCCGCATTCAGTTTGCGCTGAAGTACATGTTCTAAAAGTAGTGGTTAGTGGCTAGTGGTTTGTAGAAAGACTAGCCACTAGCCACTAGCTATTTCTTTCCCGCCCTCAGTCAGGCTATATTCCGCTCCGTTTTGCGATGCCCCTTGCTCGCAGATCACTACCTCGGAGTTGTTTATGTTGACCTTGACGATGAAAACCATCCGCTTCACCTTTCACTTTCCCGCCCTGTTGTCGCTTGCCGTTTTAGCGTTCGCGCAAGAAGGCGGCATTCGCATCAAGCTCAAAGCCGAACCCACCGTCGCGCCGATGAAAACGCAACGCACGGTCGAACAGCGTGTGAAGTCCGCGATCAAAGGCGGGCCTTCGGTTTCGCGCACGACCGGCGCGCTGGCAGTCGTCTCTGAGCCTTCGGCAACGATTTTCATTCAACCCGTAGGCGCAGCGAAATTCATTGATAAGGAAAACCTGCCTGCCACTTCGTCTCAAGCCATTTTTGAAAACCTGAAACCCGGCAAATATAAAGTGGCGGTGGAATTGGATGGCTATAAAGATGGCGAAACCGAAGTAACCATTACGCCGAATAAATTTCACTCGCTCGAATTGCACCTACAGCCCGAACTTTACAACGTGACGGTCAAAACCAATGTGCCGACGGGCGATGTGAAATACCGTTTGAGCAAAGGCAACGCGACGCCGCAATTCGTACGCATCACGAACGGCCTTGCTTCGGTTAAGGGCTTGCGCGCGGGCGAATACGAAGTGGACATCAAGGCAGATGATGCAGCTTACGGCACCATTCTCGCAGCCATTGACGTAGGCCGAGGCCAAACGGAATTTCCGGTTGAGTTGAAATACGTGCTGTGCGAACAGGTGTTTTCAGAAAGCTGGGTGAGTCTGGCTTCGTGGGAAGCGCCGCCGACCTGGAAAACCGCGAGCCGCAAGCTCACGGTCAATGGCGCAGGTTGGGCGATTCCCAAAGACGATTGCCCGCGCCATTTCGCCGACTTTGAACTCACAGCCGATGTGCGATTGCTCAACGAACAGGGCATCAGTTTCATCGCGCGTGCTCATGACAAAAAAAACTATTACGAGATTCAGCTCACGGGCGCGAAAGCGGCAGAGCCTTTGTTGATGCGCGGCATCGCTCACGTCAACGGCGTAGCGCACCCGCTGGGCCGCGCGATTCCGCTTGATGCGTTCGCGCCGAATATGACGGGCAAATACTTCACGGTTGTCATCAAGGCCAAAGGCAACGTGTTCAAAGTTTTCATCAACGACAGTTCAACGGGCGACGAATTGCCGCTCGGCGACTTGCCCGATCCAAGCAAGCATTTTGTATTAGGCGCAGTTGGTGTCGTCGGCCACACTGGCGAACAAACCGAAGTCGCGCGCTTTATCGTGAACCCGATCAAAAAGTGAAAAGTGAAAAGTGAAAACCGGTCGCTTCGTTTTTCACTTTTCTGAGCTTTCCCTAGAGAAATATAATTAAATTCCTTGAGACAAAATCTCAGCCCGTGATTAGAATGCCTGCCATCTTCGATAACGGCTGATTTTATCAGTCTTCCAGTACGAACCAGTTCCCAAGGAGAGACATCATGCAAAACGCATCTGCGATTGGTCGCGTAGGACTCGCGTTGAGTCTGGCGCTTTACAGCAGCTTCCCGGTGTTTGCACAAACCGCCGCTGGCAAGAAAACCGAGAAAGCGCCTGCCGCCAAGGCTGCGCCAAAAGATCAGGGCAAGGCGCTCGAAGAACAGGAAAACCCTGACTTGATCGGCAAGCGCAACATCAACAAACATCAGATCAATTTTTACGGGCTGGAAAAAGAAGTCGCTGTGGGCCGCCAGTTTGCACAGGAAGTAGATCAATCAGCCAAGCTCATCGAAGACCCCATCGTGGTCGAATACATCAACAAAGTCGGGCAGAACATTGTGTTGCATTCCGATGCGAAAGTGCCTTTCACGATCAAAGTGATTGACGCCGACGAAGTGAACGCCTTTGCCTTGCCCGGCGGATTCTTTTACGTCAACAAAGGCTTGATTCTCGAAGCCGACAACGAAGCCGAACTCGCTGGCCCGATGGCACACGAGATTGCGCACGTCGCCGCGCGGCACGGGGTCGAACAGGCTTCGAAAGGGCAGATCGTTCAATGGGGCACGCTGCCGTTGATCTTTCTGGGCGGCTGGGGCGGTTTCGGCGCGCGTCAGGCGGCGAGCCTGTTGATTCCGATGGGCTTCTTGAAATTTTCGCGCAACGCCGAATTCGAAGCCGACATTCTCGGCGCGCAATATATGTGGGCGACTGGTTACGACCCGAACGCGCTGGCGAGCTTCTTTGAAAAGCTGCAAACCAAAGACAAAAAGAAACCCGGCACGCTGGCGAAAATTTTCAGCACGCATCCGATGACCGAAGACCGCATCGGCAATGTGAACGGCTTGATTTCGCGTTTTCCTGACCGCAGCGAATACACGCTGAACACTTCTGAGTTCAGTCAGGTCAAAGCGCGCTTGATTGGTATGAGTACGACGCGCCTTGCGGGCAAAGCCGGTGGCTCAGACGCGCAAGACAGCAAGCGGCCTACGTTAAAGCGCCGCCAGCCGGGTTCGCCTGATGCGGCGGGCGGTGGTACGGTTGACGCGAGTGATGCGCCCGCTGACAAACCGACCGAACGGCCTACGTTGAAACGCGGCGAAGGCGAGAAGAAACCGGAAAAACCGTAAGCACAACTGCAATCGCTTGAATCAAAGGCAAGGTAGCTCAAAAAGCCGCCTTGCCTTTTTTCTTACCGCCAAGCCAGAATGCGCGCGCTTTAACCATCACTTACTTTTTCTATTCACCATGAAGAATCGCTTCGAGCGCAGTAGCGCAAACTGTCCAGTTTGCGTAGCTCCTGCTTTGAGCGCCGCGATAGAACCGCAAGCCAACACGCTTGCGCCATTTTTTGAGGAGACATTTCGCAATGAAGAGCAAATTATTCGGCGGACTTTTGGCAACCTTGTTAGTCACTGGGTTACTCATGACGGCGACGCTGAACGCGCAAGCCCCGGCGGCTGCTACTGCCACCATTCCGCCCGTACCAAAACTGAAGCTCGAAAAAGGCTTCAAGAAAATCTTTGATGGCAAGTCCATGAAAGGCTGGAAGCTGGCCGAAGAAAATCAAACTGCCTGGACGATTGAGAACGGCTACATCAAAGCCAACGGCTCGCGCAGCCATCTCTATTACGTAGGCGACGCCGAACCCTTCGTCAATTTTGAATTGAAAGTGGATGCGCTTACCGAACCGGTATCGAACGGCGGCATTTATTTTCATACGGCTTATCAGGTGACGAGTTGGCCGAAAGCGGGCTTCGAAGTGCAGGTCAATCAAACCCACGGCGACTGGAAAAAAACCGGCAGCCTTTATGATGTGGTCAATGTGAAAGAAAACTTCGTGGCCGACAATGTTTGGTATACCTATCACATCATCGTCAAAGACAAACACGTCACGATCAAAATCAACGACAAGGTTGCGGTGGATTGGGAACAACCCGCCGATCGCGCCGCCGGCAAAGATTTCGCGCGCATGCTCGACAAAGGTACGTTCGCCTTTCAAGCGCACGATCCCAAGAGCGTGGTGCGTTACACCAACGTGCGGGTGAAGCGGCTGTAAGCAAAGAATTCAAGACAAAGAATCAAAAGGACAAAGAAACCAAGACTGTTCGGTCAGGTTTCTTTGTCCTTTTGTTTTGCTATTGGTAGATGCAACGTGAACGTTGTACCCGCGCCTGTTTCGGTTTTCACCGTTACGCGCCCGCCCATGGCTTGCAGTTGGCGTTGCACCAGACTCAGCCCCAGCCCTGCGCCGGGTACGCTCGAAGCCAAGACGCGTTGGCCGCGATAAAACGGCTCGAACAAATGCGGCAGGTCTTCTGCCGCTATGCCTGCACCGCGATCAGCGATGGTGAGTTGAATCTCGTTGCGTATCAGTTGCGCACTCACCCGCAGCCAGCGACCGGCGGCGGCGTACTTGTGGGCGTTGTGCAACAGGTTATTCACGATGCTTTCGAGCGCGGTGGCGTCGGCTTGCACGGGCGGCAAATCGTTCGGCAGTTCGCATTCGACTTGCCAGCTTTCGGCGGCGAACGGATGCGTGGCGAGCGCGCGTTCGCAAAGTTCTTTCACATTTACTGCGTGCAAGTCGTAAAGGCGACGGCCTGATTGAATACCCGCGAAAGCCAGCACCTGTTCGAGTTGATGGGTGAGGCGGCGGGTTTCGGTTTGAATCGCCGCGCCGTATTGCTGAACGCGCAGCGGGTCTTTGACCAGGCCTTGCGCGAGGTTGTGGCTGGTGGATTGAATGACGGCGAGTGGCGTACGCAATTCGTGCGAGACGCCCGCGACGAATTCGAGTTGTTGTGCCGCCAGCCGATTGACGCGCCGCATCGCCAGCAACAGCAAGGCGAAACTCGCGGCCAACACCAACAACACGCCGAACGCGGCGGCGAGATTGCGGCGACGGGTTTGGGCAATGGCGGTTTCTAACGAACCTGTCGCGTCTTTCACGACCAGCCGCCACGCCAGCGGATCAGCCGCCGCATCAAATGCTTTAAAATCTGGTGCTTTGAAATCTTGCGGCATTCGCTCTCTTGCATTGCGAGGTGGCGCTCCTCCTGGGCGCGGCGGCGCGGGTGGAGGTGGAGGTTGTTGCGGCGGACGTGCGTTGTCGGGCTGGCCCTCTGGTGGAGTTTCGACGCGGCGCGTGAAAAGCACTATGGCGGCATCGGCGCGGGCGAAAGCGTTGATGGTTGCGGGCGTCAGTGCGTTAGTGGATGAATACAACGCGCGCGGCGGTTGATCGGTGAGCAGCGCGAGTTCGAAGCCTTCCATGTCGCCCCGGTTGTTCTGATTGAAATGGCGTGCGATGAGTTCGGGCAGCAATTGCTTTTGCAAATAAGTCGCGTCGAGTTCGAAAAAGCACCAGCCCTTAAGCTGCGGGCCGCTCAAGTTCGCGAGCTGCGGCGATGCCGACAGTGTAGCCATACGGTCTTCGATGTCGGGCGTTTCTTCCGGCGGCCCCGGACGCTCGGCGAGTTTGGGGGAAGCGCGCAACTCGGCCTCGCGGCGCGGGTCTTCGACGAGTTGAAAGGCGAGCAACGGCTGCGACGCAGCGAAATCCTGCGCGAGTTCACGCGGCGTGAGCGGCAGTCTCCCATTCGTGGGGCGCAAGCCTTGCGCCAAAATCGTGCGATAGGCGGCCAATTCCGCAGGCCACGCGGTTTCGGTAAAACTTACCTCGGTCAGCGTGCGCCGTTTGAACACCACCGAACCGTCTTTTTGCAATTGCGCGAAACTCACCGCACGCAACAACGACGTACGCTCATCGCTTACCCATTGCGTAATGATGTTGTTGAGTTGCGCTTCCCAATCGGTATTCGGCGCGAGTCCGAGCGAACGGCGAAACACTTGCGTTACGTCGCGCAGGCTGCGGTCAAACTCTCCGCGCAAATTGCGCAACGTCGTTTCGAGCAACGCGCGCCGCTGTTGCTGTTCGGCTTCGCTGAGGCGATTGATCCAGCGGTATTGCAAGCCCGCCGTCAGCAACAACAGCGCGCACAACACCGCGCCGCTCATCCACAGCCAGTGTTTGCTCAATTTGTCTTTTATGGTTTGCCGCATCGCGCCTAGCATCTTAGGTCAGGCAGACGCCTGACTGACACGACTTGGGTCTATTTTTACCTGAATTTTACAAAGCGCCTTCGCGGCGAAACCAGTTCCGTTATTAAGCGCCATCGTTGGTTGAATGAACCGTAACGCGCGGCAACTGATGCGCTTCCTGCGTTCGCTGTAAACCGTAGACGCGCACCGCTTCTTTTATCAGAAAGCCTCGCCAGCATCGCTAAACGCACCCCGCCTCTGATAGTCTCGGTCATCACAACGAAACAAAAAGGAGTTAAAGAACCATGGTTCCGAGTCTTGGTTGGTCAATGCTTGTCAGGCGAAGCTGGTTGTTATGTGTGTGTCTGAGTTGGATTGTCTTGCTGGCAAGGGCAGACACTTATCCGCGACAAGCCGGTGTTGATGTGTTGAATTACATCTTTCGTCTGACGCTCAGTGACGACACCGATGAGATCGCAGGCGAAGCCACGATTGATTTACGCTTTGCCAACGATCAACTCAAAGAGTTCACACTTGATCTGGCATCGGTGCAGGGCGGCAAGGGGATGAGCGTGTCGGCGGTGTCATCGGTCACGGGGGGCGCGACGCCGCTGCGCTTCACGCACGAAGCTGATCGGTTGCGCATTACGCTCGGTGCGCCTGCCAAGCCTGGCGAGCGCAGGCAAATCACTGTGCGCTATCGTGGCACGCCAGCGAATGGGTTGCGCATGCTGAAAAATAAATTCGGCGAACGCGTTTTCTTCAGCGAGAACTGGCCGAACAACGCGCGCCAGTGGTTGCCGATGATTGACCATCCTTATGACAAGGCGACGAGCGAGTTCATCATCACCGCGCCCGTCAAATACCAGGTCGTAGCCAACGGCTTGTTGCAGGAAGAAACCGACCTCGGCGATGGGCAACGGCTCACGCATTGGAAACAATCGGTGCCGATTGCTTCGTGGCTGAACGCGATTGGCGTAGCGCAATTCGCCGTGCATCACGACGGCTTCGTTAAAGGCGTACCGCATCAAACGTGGGTTTATCATCAGGAACGAACGAGCGGCCCGAAGTGGTTCGAGACCAAATCACGACAGGCGATGGAATTTTTCAGCGAACATATCGGGCCTTATTCATACGAAAAACTCGCCAACGTCGAAGCCGCAGGATTCGGCGGCGGAACCGAACACGCCAGCGCGATCTTTTACGGTGAGAAATCTATTTTGGAACGCCCCGACACGGGCTTGATCGCGCACGAGATTGCGCATCAATGGTTTGGCAATTCCGTGACCGAAAAAGATTGGGACGACGTGTGGTTGAGCGAAGGCTTCGCCACCTATTTCACGCTGCTGGTCGCGGAGCATTACGACGGGCGCGATGCCTTTGTGGCGGGGCTAAAGCGCAGCCGCGAGCAGGTCTTCGCGCTGGAAAAGCAACTGCCCGGCGTAGCGGTGTTGCATAACAATTTGTCCGATATGAAAAAGGTGCTGAACCGCATCATTTACCAGAAAGGCGGCTGGACGTTGCACATGCTACGACAGCAGATGGGTACAGAAAAATTCTGGGCAGGCATTCGCGATTACTACCAACGCTATCGCAACAGCAGCGCCGCAACCGCAGACTTTCGCCGTGTGATGGAAGAGCATTCGGGTTTGGAGTTGACTGAGTTCTTTCAACAATGGCTCGCGCGCGCCGGTTCGCCGGTGGTCGAAGGCGGCTGGCGTTATGACGCAGCCACCAAACGCATAGTGATCGAACTCGCGCAAACGCAAGCGGGCGAAGCCTATCGCTTGCCGCTCGAAATCGGCATCACGCTTGACGCCACAACGAAAATTGAAAAGATTGACTTTACGCAGAAACAACAGCGTTTTGAGTTCGCGGCTGACAAAGAACCAATGACAGTCGCGCTTGATCCAAATACGTGGGCGTTGATAGAAGCGCGCTTCGCTAAAAGGTGACGATTCGCTACGGAAAAAATAAATGAAAATCACGAACATCAAAGTCTATCGAGTTGAATTGCCGCTGCACGAAGGCAGCTACAAATGGTCGGGCGGTCGCAGCGTAGATGTTTTCGATTCGACCGTTGTCGAAATGCAGACCGACGCAGGCATCACCGGCTGGGGTGAAGTCTGTCCGCTCGGCCCGGCTTATCTGCCGGCTTATGCGGCAGGCGCGCGCACCGGCATTGCCGAAATTGCTCCGCAACTCATCGGGCTTGATCCGACGCAACTCGGCTTGATCAACCGCGCAATGGATCAAGCGCTGCGCGGGCATCCTTACGTCAAATCGGCGCTCGATATGGCTTGTTGGGACATTCTCGGACAGGCTTGCAATCAACCTATCGTGAATTTATTCGGCGGACGTTATGGCGAAGATTTCGCGCTCTATCGCGCGATTTCACAGGATACGCCAGAGCGCATGGCGGCGAACGTCGGCAAATATCGCGCCGAAGGTTATACGAAATTCCAACTCAAATCGGGCAGCGATGTTGAAACGGATATCGCGCGCATTCACGCGGTCGCTGCGGAATTGCTGCCAGGCGATGTGTTGGTGGCTGATGCCAACTGCGGCTGGACGCAACACGAAGCGATGTGTGTCGCCGCTGGCGTACGCGATGTGAATGTTTATCTCGAGCAGCCCTGTTTGAGTTACGAAGAATGTCTGGTCGTACGCCGCCACACCAATCGCCCGTTCATTCTCGACGAAGTGATTGATGACCTGAAAACCGTCGTGCGCGGATACGGCGATCAGGCGATGGATGTCATCAACCTGAAAATCTCGAAAGTCGGTGGCCTGACCAAAGCGCGGCAGATTCGTGATTTGTGCGTTTCGTTGGGCATCGCGATGACTATCGAAGACACCTGGGGCGGCGACATCATCACTGCGGCCATTGCGCATCTGGCGCACAGTACCCCGCCGGAATATCTGTTTTCGGCGACCGATTTTAATAGCTACGTGACGGTCAGCATTGCCGAAGGCGCACCGCAACGGCAGCACGGCAGACTGGCGGCTTCGACGCTGCCTGGACTGGGACTCGAACCGCGCCGCGAAGTGTTGGGAGAACCGGTACTCGCGGTGAAATAGCTAACGCCCTTGGAGTGCGGCGGCTTTGACGCCGCTTTCTCAAATCTCC
>JAYSVR010000496.1:0-12230 GCA_043718445.1 Acidobacteriota bacterium
GGCGAAACTTTACGCCTCAGAAATCGCCGTCAAAGTCGCCGAAGAAGCCATTCAAATTCACGGCGGCTACGGTTTCACCAAAGACTATCCGCCCGAAAAGCACTGGCGCGATTCCAAGATTTGCACCATTGGCGAAGGTACGAGCGAAGTTCAACGCCTCGTCATTGCGCGGCAATTGGTGGCAGCGCATTAAGGCAAGCTGCCTATTCGTTTGAAAACACCTGACGCAGCGCATGCCGAAACCAGTTCGTCCTCACCAATTTTTCCGTAGGCAGATTTAGCGCGGCCAACGACTGATGATTGAACTTACTTTTCATGTCGAAGTAAGGATAAAAAGTTTCAAAGTCATCGCTCTTTAAGCCGCCCTCAATTGCGTCTACGACATTTTCATCTTCCAGCTTTTCATCTATCAAAACTTTATACCCGCTGCGAGCCTGCTTTAATCCATAAATAATACGGGTATAGCTCGCGTTCTTTTGCCGCGTAATTTCAGCCTGATAAGCCGTCACGTCAAAGGAAGGAACCACTTCAGCCAAGTTAGCCGGATGAAAAAGATAATTCTCGAAGGCGTAGTATTTCAGCACATACAAATTAGGTAGCTTTTCCCGAATGCGAGTTATTTCAACCTCAGTCAGGTAATCTCGATCAATTAAGCCAAAAAGCTCAGGGTTGTTTTTAGCTCGATAATAAACATCGTTCTTGTCACGTACTCCGTAAAAGATTTTTTCCGAGAACCCGAGCGATTGATAGTGCCGATCATTTTGATTTTCGCAAAAAATAAGTTGCTTGCCTTGAAACAAACTTGGTAGAACGTCTGTCGGCACGGCAATCTCATAAACTTCGGTGGTGTCTTTCGGCACAGGCAGAAGGGTTTGCGGCACATCGAAATCCAATTGGTCGAAATCAAGAATCACCGCCCCTTCCGCCTTTCTGGCATATTCGATGAAGCCCAGGGAATGGCTGGCTGTCCAGAGTTGGCAATGCTCCGGCAGCCAGTTTTCCACAATTTCCCTGAGCAAGTTATATTGCAAGGCCGTGTTGAGGTGTACGTCCAGCTCATCAATAAAATAAATCGTGTTGTCGTAATACGACTTACGGGTAAGTAAATTAAACAGGATATTCACCACTTCTTTTTCACCGCTACTTAACAAGTCATAGTGAATTTCCGAACTTCCTTTTCGAAAACTTAAGTTAAAAGGCTTTCCGTTCAGCGGAGGAATAATTCGGTAAAGTTGCAACCCGATGGCATCATCGCCTCGCCCTTCAGCCCCAAAGATGCGCGCCAGCGCTTCGTTGATAGGCGTCACATATTTTTGACGAATGTCTTTGCCGTCATAATTTTGCTCGGCAAAAATATCGCTTACCAGGCGGTCGGCCTGAATATCCAGGTCGTTTTCAAATCTCGCTTCCGATTCAATATAAGCTGCGGGCCGATCGGTGTTGGCGGCAATCGTTTCTTCCTGTGGGCGCGTGGCGGTGCGCATTAAACGCGGCACTTGCCGCAAGGCACTACGTCCATAAAAAGCCTTACGATCCGTGGTACCGATTACTTCGTCCGTTTTTCCTAACACAGCGACTAACTTACTTTGGCCTGCCAAATGAATTTCCACCATCGCCGGAGCTTCCAGAGATTTTTGAAAATAATCATAAATCTCCAACTCTTCCGGCAAGGCTTCACCAAAGTTCCTGACACGCCGGATCCGCGCACTTTCGGGCTTCGCTGCGACTTTCCACGAAACCGTCTCGAACGCATCAAAAACACAGCTTTTCCCGCTGCCGTTGGTGCCACTCATCAAGATGAATCTGGGTGATGGCGTCACTGCCGATAATTCAATCGTCAAATCGGTAAACCGCTTGAAATTTTGCAGATGAATTTTATTGATAAACATATCGTTCAGCCTTCTTTCGGCAAGGATGCCTGTTCTTTTTCCCAAACTTTAGCGAACTTCAGAAATACACCGTAAGCCGTACTCACCGCAATAATCAATCCCTGTATCCCATCACGAAAGCCTTGTTTAAGCAGATAGGTGCGAACGAACGCGGCAATCGTCACGACCAAAAGATCAAGCACGCCAACTCGCTTGCCACGTTGATGCAACGCCTCAGCCCCTAGCGAAGCATAACTATCCATCCGCCGATGATGATCGCTCAGGCTGTCGCTGGTGAAATGTAACAACTCGCCTGACAACGTTTCGATACGACCACGCACGCGCGCCGTCTCGTGCGGAGCGACGCCGTCCCAATAACTCGCCGCCTTGCGGTAGAGCCGCATTTGATAATCGGGATACCAGCCGGAATGCATGATCCAACGATTGAGAAAGCGTGTGCGCCGCGCAATCTTGAATCCGTCTGGTAACTCAGCCGCCTCACGTTGTTTCAATGCGTCAATCGCCGCCGCCAATTCTGGCGTAACGCGTTCGTCGGCATCCAGCCAGAAAATCCAATCGCCCGTCGTCAGCGAATCGGAGTATTCGTGCTTGTCTTTATAGCCGCGAAATTCGCGCTGATAAATTTTGTCGGTGTAACGGCGCGCAATCGCCAAGGTGTCGTCGGTCGAAGCCGAATCGCAAATCACAATCTCATCCGCCCACGCGGCGACCGATTCGCACGCGGCGGCGATGTTGTGAGCTTCGTTGAAGACGTTGATTTTGACGGAAATTTTCACGCGCTTTTTCACTTCAGCAGCGTTTTCAAGGCCTGCCCTGTGTAGGACTTCTTATTCTTCGCCACTTGTTCCGGCGTACCCGTCGCTACGATTTGTCCGCCGCCTGCGCCGCCTTCGGGGCCGAGGTCAATCAGCCAGTCGGCGGATTTAATTACGTCCAAATTGTGTTCGATGATGATGACGGTGTTGCCTACGTCAACGAGACGTTGCAGCACGTCGAGCAGCTTGCGCACATCTTCAAAGTGCAGCCCCGTCGTAGGCTCATCCAAAATGTAAATCGTTCGTCCGGTCGCGCGTTTGGATAATTCTTTCGCCAGTTTGATGCGTTGGGCTTCGCCGCCTGAGAGCGTGGTCGAAGACTGGCCGAGCTTGATGTAGCCCAACCCAACTTCATTGAGCGTCGCCAAAATCTTTTTGATCGAAGGATGATTTTCGAGCAATGCCAGCGCGTCTTCGACCGTCGTGTCGAGTAACTCAGCAATGCTCTTGCCTTGATAACGCACGTCGAGCGTTTCGCGGTTATAGCGCTGGCCGCGACAGACTTCACAGGTCACGTAAACGTCCGGTAAAAAATTCATTTCGATGCACTTCATGCCGTCGCCCTGACAGGCTTCGCAGCGCCCGCCTTTAACGTTGAACGAGAAGCGTCCGGCTTTGTAACCGCGCTCGCGGCTTTCGGGCAGCATCGAATAGAGATCACGAATCGGCGAGAACAAACCCGTATAAGTCGCGGGATTCGAGCGCGGCGTGCGTCCGATGGGCGATTGGTCAATCTCTATGACTTTGTCTATGTGTTCGAGGCCTTCGATGGAATGGTGCGCGCCGGGTTCGTCCAGGGAACGATAGATTTTGCGCGCGAGCGATTTATACAGAATGTCTTCGACGAGCGTTGATTTGCCGGAACCGGATACGCCTGTGACCACGGTCAGCACGCCGAGCGGGAAGGCTGCGTCTACGGTTTTGAGGTTGTGTTCGGTCGCGCCTTTGACCGTGATGAACTTGCCGTTGGTGGCGCGGCGTTGCGACGGCGTTTCGATCTTGAGTTTGCCCGCGAGGTATTGCCCCGTGACCGAATCTTTCGCCTTGATGAGTTCTTTGGGCGTACCCGCCGCGACGAGCAAGCCGCCGTGCGTACCCGCGCCGGGGCCTAAGTCCAGCACGTAATCGGCGCGGCGCATGGTTTCTTCGTCGTGTTCAACGACGATTACGGTGTTGCCGATGTCGCGCAGGTGTTCGAGCGTTTGAATGAGCTTTTCGTTATCGCGCGAATGCAGGCCGATGGAAGGTTCGTCCAACACATACAACACGCCACGCAGTTGCGAACCGATTTGCGTAGCCAATCGAATCCGCTGGCCTTCGCCGCCTGACAACGAAGCCGACGGGCGATCCATCGAGAGATAGCCCAAGCCGACCTTGTTGAGAAAGCCCAGACGTTCGCGGACTTCTTTGAGAATGCGTCCGGCAATGAGCTCTTCGCGGGCGTTGAGTTTGATTTGATCGAAAGCCGCCGTCGCCGTGCCAATCGAAAGCGCGGCGTAATCAGCAATGGATTTGTCATTCAGCTTGACGGCCAACGAAGTCGGCAGCAGCCGCGCACCGTGGCAACTGCGACATTGAATCGGCGAGATGAATGCCGCGATGGCCGACGTATCGCCTGCGGTTTCGGCGCGGCGCACGAGTTCGAGCAAATGTTGCGTCGCGCCTTTCCACTCGGCCTGATAAACGTATTCGCCGTGCCGAAACGCGAGCTTGTCTTTGAGTCCGTAAAAAAAAGCGTCCTGCGCTTTTTTGGGCAAGTCGGCGAAGGTTTTGGTTTCAGCGATGTCGAAATGTTTGGCAACGGCGAGCAAGGCCGAACGCAGATAACTATCTGTAGCTTTATCTTCATCAGCGATGAAACGAATGTCTTTCATCGGCACATCGGTTTCGACGACCAGCTTGCGCGGGTCAACTTCGTTCATCGTGCCGAGTCCGTTGCATTCTTTGCACGCGCCATAAGCCGAGTTGAACGAAAACGAACGCGGTTCGAGTTGCGGGATCGAAAGATTGCAATCTACACAGGCAAGTTTTTCTGAATAGAGCGTTTCGGCTCCGTCCACGATGGCTACGACGACGATGCCGTCGGTCAGGCGCGAAGCCGTTCTGACCGATTCTTCCAGGCGTTGGGCGATACCGTCTTTGATGAGCAAACGATCAACGATGACTTCGATGGTGTGGTTTTTGCGCTTGTCGAGCTTGATATCTTCGACACCGTCAAGCGTAACCATCGCGCCGTCAACCCGCGCGCGCGTGAAGCCGGATTTTTGCAGCTTTTCGAGTTCCTTTTTGAATTCGCCTTTGCGCCCGCGCACGATGGGCGCGAGGATCATTACGCGCTCGCCTTCGGGCAATTCTTTGACCTGTTGAATGATCTGTTCGGTGCTTTGCCGCGAAACCGGAAGCCCGCAGTTGTGGCAATGCGGCTGGCCGATGGACGAAAACAGCAAGCGCAAATAGTCGTAAACTTCAGTCACGGTTCCTACGGTTGAGCGCGGGCTGCGGCTGGTGGTTTTCTGTTCAATCGAGATAGCGGGCGAAAGACCTTCGACGGCGTCTACGTCGGGCTTTTCGAGCTGTTCGAGAAACTGGCGCGCATAAGCCGACAGCGATTCGACATAGCGCCTTTGGCCTTCGGCATAGATCGTATCGAACGCCAGCGAAGATTTGCCCGATCCACTGAGGCCGGTGATGACGGTTAATTGATTGCGCGGGATGGTTACGTTAAGGTTTTTGAGATTGTGCTGGCGCGCGCCGCGCACGGTGATATGAGTGATTGCCATAGTGATTGGAATTTGTGTTGCTTATGAAACAGCGATTGTAGGCAGCGCACTCAGCCGGAGCAAGAGCTTGACCAAGCGGCAAAGCGTAGCTTATGAATACCGCGCATTATTCAACGCAATTATCTAATTCATTCATTCACCAATGGGAGAATCAATGTTCAAAAAACTATTAGTCGTCGGATGTTTGGCGTGCGCGCTGGCTTTCGCGGCTTGCAAAGACAAGGAAGAGGAGCCGCCACCTATGAACGCAAAACCAATGACTACGCCTGCCGCAGCAGCTACGCCCGAACCGCCCATCGCTTATACGCAGGGCTTTTATGACTTGGAACAGGACGGCGCAACGACGTGGCGCTGGATGTCTGACCGTGGCGTCGTCAGACTGAAAAATACGGGCAAGGATATGAAGCTCAAACTTGTGGGACGCGCTCCGGCAGTCGAACTCAAAGGCCCGCAAACGCTCACCGTTTCGCTCAACGGCGAGAAGCTGGATGAAGTCTCAGGCAAAGACGACCTGCAAAAAGAGATCATCGTCCCCGCCGCCAAACAGGGCAGCGCGCCTGCGTCTGAACTGGTCATCACGGCGAGCAAATTTTTTGTGCCGAAAGAACTCAGCGCGAAATCGAACGATACGCGGAGGCTGGCTTTTTCGTTGAATCAACTGACGTGGCAGGAAAAGTAAAACGGTGAGTGTGGCGTGGACTGCCAGTCCGCGCGTGCGCAAGATGGCGCGGACTAGCAGTCCCCGCCACACTTTTTTAGAGCGCCGCTTCTAACAGCCAATGCACTGCGAGAAATAACGCTACGCCGCCAAACACTGGCAAGGTATTGCGCCATCCGCCGGCGCGATTGACTTCAGGGATGAGGTCAGAGGCCGCGACAAAGAGCGTAACGCCCGCCGAGAGCGGCAACAGCGCCGCCAAGTGATTTTGCAAAAACATCGCCAGCACGATTCCCGCAAACGTCATCGCAGCGATCACGACCGCCGCGCGCCAAGCGGCTTTCGCGTTGTGTCCGGCGGAATACATGATAGATGCGACCGTGAGGCCTTCGGGAATTTTGTGCAGCAGCACAGCGAGGAATAACAACACACCTAATCGCAGGTTCGTCAGCAACCCTGCGGCAATCGCTACGCCATCGAAGAAAGCATGAATTGATAACGCGGCGACGGCGGTGAAGGCTACGCCGGATTGCCGCATGGTGTCGGAGTGAGTCTCTTCGCCAAAGTGAAAGTGCGGCGCGAGCGTGTGTTCGATCAGTTGAATGAAAAGATAACCAGCCAAGACCCAAGCCATCGCGGTGCTGACAGCGTGATGGTCGCCGTGGGTTTGCCCATAGGTTTGATAAATGATTTCGGGGAACACGTCGAGACAAACTGCGGCGAGCATAAAGCCTGCGCCAAGGGCGACGAGCGATTGCACGCGCAAGCGACTCGCAGGTGGAAAAGCCGTCAGCAGCCATCCGCCCAACAGGTTGCCGCACGCCGCGAGCAAGCCGAAAAGCAAAAGTTGTCCCTGTGTTTTCATTGAAACTGTGCGTCTTTGCGAGTTGTTTTTGTGAAACCGCACTATAACACAGCGATTTTCACAGTCGAGCGTGCCACAAAAGGTTAGAACTTGCCTTTTCCCATAACTCAGAGTTAGCCGCAAAAGCGCCATTCGCAGCTAATAAGCCATTGCTTATGAATAATAGATACAGTCATTTAGCAGTAACTACCTGAAGAAATAATTTAACTTTTTTGCCCCGTGCATATTGACCTTTCGAGAGGCTGCGCTTACAGTGTGGAACAAGGTGGTCAGAAGTGGTCAAAACTGGCATCGGTGCAGTGTAGTGATAAATCAAACACAGAAATTTGAAATTCTAAGAAGCTGACAGCGAATCGTTTTTCCTAATTCGTGAACGGCTGGTAACTCAGGCACGCCGTTATGCTGAGAGGCAGCTTTACCGCCAACATAGATGACAAAGGGCGTTTGCGGATTCCCGCCGTATACAAACGGTTTTTTGAAGAGGAATACGCGGGCGCGACAAATTTCTATGTCACGAGCCTGACGGGCGAAAACGTATTGATCTATCCGATGCGCGAGTGGGAGATCATCGAATCGAAACTGGCGGCCTTGCCTTCGCAAGACCCGACGCGCAAAAAGTTTTTAGACCGCACCAGCTATTTTGGCAATGAGCAAAGCGTTGACGCGCAGGGACGCATCGTGATTCCTCCGATGTTGCGCAGTCAAACCGGATTACTCGGCGAAGTGCTGGTCAGCGGTCAATTGGTTTATTTGGAAGTTTGGAGCGCGGATACGTTCCGCGCGCGTTTGAATACGCAACCGTGGACGGACGAAGACGCGGAGAAGATAGCTCGCTTGGGAGTATAGCCATTGTGTAGAAGCAAAGGCGGGCTAGTCGTCAGTTGTTCGTGAGCGGTTGTGGTTAGTCGGTCCGAAAAATTTTCCATTTTCCATTTGAGATTTTAGATTTGTCATTGCCAGAGGCTGCGCCCAGCGCAATCTTCGAGCAATGAAAAATCTAAAATCTCAAATGGAAAATGGAAAATTTCTTCGGCTCTTTTCCCCCATCAATTTTACCCATTGAATTTTTAACGGTGCAGCGTGAGGTGCGGCAGTGACAGATGACTCAACACATCTCACGGGTTTGCATACGTCGGTGATGCCGTCTGAGGTATTGGCTTATCTCGACGCAGCGCGTGGCGGAACCTTCATTGACTGTACGCTCGGCTTGGGCGGACACAGTGAATTGATTCTCGACGCCGCGCCCGACAATCACGTCATCGCGTTTGACCGCGACGCCGAAGCCATCGCTTTGGCCGAGCAACGGCTGGCGCGTTTCGGCGCACGCTTTCGCGCCATTCACGATGATTACCGTTCGTTGAAAGAGCATTTAGAGGGGCAACAGTTCGCGGGCATTCTGGCTGACTTAGGCGTTTCATCGTGGCAGTTGGATACGCCGGAACGCGGTTTCAGTTTTCGCCAGCATCATAATTCTTTGGCGAGTTCTCTTGCGCCGTCGTCACAAAGCCATTCGACATTTCCTTTGGACATGCGGCCATTGGATATGCGCATGGATCGCAGCGGGGGACCGACGGCGGCGCATTTTGTTAATACGCTCGGCGAGCGCGAACTCGCCGATCTGATTTTTGAATACGGAGAAGAGCGCGCGTCGCGTCGCATCGCACGACGCATCGTGCAGGAACGCGCGAAAGCTCCGATTGAGACTACTGCGCAATTGGCTGATTTGGTGATTCGGGCGATCAACCAGAAAGGCTATTGGCGCATTCATCCGGCGACGCGTACGTTTCAGGCGCTGCGCATCGCCGTCAACCGCGAACTCGATGGCTTCCCGCAATTCGTTGCCGACGCCGTTGATTTGCTCGCTGACGAAGGACGTCTGGTGGTGCTGACGTTTCATTCGTTGGAAGATCGCCTCATCAAACAGGCTTTCCGTTTTCAGGCCGGTCAATGCGTGTGCTCCGCAAGCCAGCCCTTTTGCAGTTGCGGAACCAAACCGCGCGTCGAGTTGCTCACCCGCAAAGCCCTTGCGCCGAGCGATGCAGAGACGACGGCAAATCCGCGCTCCCGCAGCGCCAAGTTACGCGCTTGCCGCAAACGTCCCACAAGCCCCGAAGAATAGTTTCTTTCGTTGACCAGTTTCGTTGAATTGATTGGTGTGTCGTTGCTTTCCTAGTTCGTAGGAACTTTAAGAAGACAGGCAGATTTTCCATTTTCAATTTTAGATTTTTCATTGGTCATTGCTTGAGGCCGCCCAATGACCAATGAAAAATCTAAATGAAAAATGGAAAATCTCCCTTTCCCTTCGCAGCCGCACGCCTTCCATTCGTCATCCCCAGGTGCCACGCAATGAGATCCGCACAAGCCGTATATCGTTCCACAAAACAGACAAAGAATGGTTCTGTCGCACCGCGCCAACGTACCACAACGCGCTTGCAAGCTGCGCCGCAAAGCGTCGCGCCGCGTCCGCGTCGCAAGCAAGCGCGCAAGACGGCGAAGGCTCCGTTGCCAAACGGATTGAGCGTGATGGGCTTGCTCGTCGTCACCCTCGCCGCCATCGGCGGAATGCTTGTCGTGTCATTGAACTGGCAGCGCAGCGCACTCGCGCTCGCACAGGAAGAAGTTGCGCTGCGTTCGTCGCTCGATCACGTCGCCGACGAACGCCAGCATCTGTTAGTAGACGAACGACGCGCGAGCAATCCGACTTTCACGTCGGCGCGCGCAGCCGATGCGGGCCTGAGCGAAATCAAATTGGACGAGCGCACTGCGGCGGCGAAGCCGACTACGAAAACTACGAAGCCTGCCATCACAACCAAGAACGCCGCAACGAATGCGGCGGCGAAACAGCTTCCCGCTTCGCCCAAGCTGGTGAAGCCCGCTCCGACAATGGCGAAACCCGCGACCACGATCATTGCGGCCAAGGCTCCGCAACCGGCTCCCAAACCAACTCGTGCAGCCGCACCGTCAATCGCGGCTCCGCTCACCGTTCCCGCAATGCCGCCGAGCATTGCCAAAATCGCAAGCGTAAAGGCGGCACTGGCGCGCTGAAAAAAACCGACAACCGACAACCATGACACGGCTTTTCAAAAACGATTCAACACGAACGCGCTACCGGGTAATTGCCGTGACGCTGCTCGTGTGGATGTGCGTGATTGTAGGGCGGCTGGCGTGGGTGCAAATCATAAAGACATCGCACTGGACGGCGCGCGCCGAACGCAATCAGCGCCGCATCGAACGCGTAGTGCCGCCGCGCGGCGACATCGTAGACCGCAACGGTGAAGCCCTCGCCGTGACTTCGCAAACCGATGCAATCTTTGCCGACTTGGATATGCTCGAACGCGCCAGCGACAAGCAGCGCGAGAAAGTTATTAAGACCCTCGCGCCGTTGTTGGGATTAAGCGAACGCGATTTTCAACACAAGCTGGCAAACGGTTCCGAACGCGATAACGGAATGATGCTTTTGAAAAGCAAATTGCTGCCAACGGCGTCGCTCGAATTGCGGCAAGCCGTCAGAACGAAACGCCTGTCGGGCATAGGCTTCACGCGCGAAGCCCAGCGGCATTATCCGAACGAAACGCTCGCCGCTCATTTGGTTGGTACGGTCAGTCGCGGCGAAGGCGAAGCCGGTATCGAAGGGTTGGAAAAAACCTATCAAGCAAAACTCACTGGCCTGGCGGGCAGCGTCGAATATAAAGCCGACGCCAAAGGCCATGCGTTTGAGCGATACGAAATCCCTGCGCGCAAAGGCGCGCGCGTCGTCACGACAATTGATCTTTCGTTGCAACACAAAGTCGAAACGCTGTTGGCGAGCGCGTTGCACGAAACCCACGCGAAAAGCGCTACGGCGATTGTGCTTGATCCGGCGAACGGCGAAGTGCTGGCGCTGGCGAATGCGCCTACGTTCAACCCGAACGAGCGGATGAAAGAGTTGAGCGATGCACATCGCTATACGCGCAAGAATCGCGCGCTGACTGATATTTACGAACCCGGCTCGGTCTTCAAACTCGTGGCATATGCGGGCGCGCTCGAAGAAGGTCTGATTCGCCCTGATGACATGGTTGATTGTCAGGGCGGCGTGATGCGAATTGCCGGTCGCGTCAAACCCGTACACGATTCGCATCTCGGCATCGGTACGGTCAGCGCTGCTGAAGCCTTCGCCCGATCATCAAACGTCGGCGCGGTCAAGATGGGTTTGCAATTGGGCAAAGAGCGTTTGCTCGATTACGCACGCAAGTTCGGCTTCCTTATCAACACCGGCATCGAGCTGCCTGAGAACAAAGGCTCGGTGTTGCCTGACAGCGAATGGAAATACGGCGGGATGGGCGTCGTGCCGATGGGGCAAGGCATCACGGTCACAGCGATTCAAACCGTATCGGCTTATGCTGCCATCGCCAACGGCGGCGTATGGTCGCAACCGCACCTGGTCAAAGAGATCGTCACGGCAGAAGGCAAGCAAGCCGTCGAACTCAAACAGCGCCGCGTCATTCGCGCTGAAACGGCTGCGCAACTGGCGAACATGATGCGGCAAGTCGTCGGCGAAGGTACGGGACGCGCGGCTGACAAGCTCGCGGGTTATACGGCGGCGGGCAAAACCGGTACGGCGCAAAAGGCCGTGAAAGGGCGCGGCTACGCCGACAACAAATTTATCGCGTCGTTCGTAGGCTTCGTGCCCGCCTCGCAACCGCGCTTCGCCATCATTGTCGTACTCGACGAACCGCTCGGCGCACATCAGGGCGGACAGGTTTGCGCGCCAATCTTTAACCACATCGCCGAAGCCGCGCTGATTGATCGCGCCGTCGCGCCGGATGACAACAAATATCGTCAGGAGTTGGCACAAGCGATTAACAAGGCGATTAGCGAGCCGGAACCTGCGCCGACAGCGCGTGCCGTGACGCCGCAAGCAACGCCGATTCCGCTGGTTTCGAGCAACGTGACGAATGCACAACCTCCATCGCGCGATCACGTCGTAGGCGTGCAACTAATGCCTGACTTGCGCGGCAAAGGTTCGCGCGCCGTGCTGACCGCGTGCGCACGCTTGCACTTGCGCATGCAATTCGACGGCGCCGGACAAGCCGTCGCACAACATCCCGCGCCTGGCGCTGCGATCAAGCCCGGCGATCTTTGCAAAGTGAAGTTTCAATGACGTGGCGACGTAGCGCAGGCTTCAGCCTGTGACCCGTTGTGTGGACTTTAGTCCGCACGACTTTTTTCGCCAGCAATCATGTG
>JAYSVR010000497.1:0-12210 GCA_043718445.1 Acidobacteriota bacterium
CGTCAAACGCGAACTCGAAAACGGATTCTTTCAATGGGTAAGCATGCCATCGCCGGCGGTGCTGACGATTCAGTCGGGCATCAATACGCTGCGTTACGCTACGCTCAAAGGCATTATGGCGGCGAAGAAAAAAGAGATGAAGACGCTCGACGCGGCGGCGTTGGGACTCGACGCTTCGGCACTCGCACCGCGTATGGCGTTCAAGAAAGTTTACGTGCCGCAAAAGAGCAAGCAGACACAATTCATCGAAGGCTCGCCCGCCGAAATTGCGGTGAAGCTGATGGAGAAATTGAAGAACGAAGCGCGCGTTTTTTAACTCGCGCAGGAAGTGAGGAAATGATGCAAGCAGCAACCGCTACAACTTATGGTCAGGCGATGGCATTTGTCGCTTCCTTGCCTGTTGAAGAGCAGGAAGCATTCATTGAAACCGTGCGCCGAAGCTTAATCGAAGAACGACGCGCAGAAATTGCGAAAGAAGCTGCTGCGCTCAAACAAGCCGTAGCGGAAGGCCGCGTCAAACCGCGCACGTTTGAGGAATTGAAAGAAGAACTGCTGGCGGAGTTAGCGTCATGAAACTGGTTATGGAAAGCGCGTTTAGTCGCGCTTTTAAGAAAGAGGTGAAACGTATTCCTCAACTTAAAGCTGCTATTTTGGCGGTGCTGGATTTGTTGAGCGACGATCCTTTTTCGCCCAGCCTCAAGACGCACAAGTTACGCGGGCAGTTGAGCGATTGCTGGTCATGCTCAGTGGCCTATGATTGCCGCATCATTTTCTCTTTCACGAATGATCCTGACGCGCCCAACGAGCCAGTGATTATGCTGCTCGATGTGGGTACGCACGACGACGTTTATTGAATCCATTCATCGGAAACATCTTTATGGCAAACACAATTTTAGTTTTTATCGAACACGTCAACGGCAAGCTCAACAAGGCTTCGTGGGAAGCCGTGCGCGCGGCGCAACTCATCAGCGCACAAACCGGCCACGAAACTGCCGCCGTCATTCTAGGCAGCGGCATTGCTTCAGCGGCGCAGGAAGTCGCGGCGAAAAAGCTGGGCAAGGTTTTCACGGTCGAGAGCGATTTGCTCAAGACTTATACGGCGGATGGTTACGCGCAGGCGCTGAAACAAGTCGTAGCCCAAGTGCAGCCCGCCATCGTGTTGCTCACGCATACTTATGAAGTGCGCGATTTCGCGCCGAAGCTCGCCGCGATGCACCAGACGGCGCTGCTCGGCGACAACATCGCTTACAAACACGAAGGCGGCGAACTCGTTTTCACGCGGCAGGTCTTTCAAGGCAAGCTCGCGGCTGACGTTACGCCCGTCGGCGACGGTACGCATTTCATCAGCTTTCAGATCGGATCGTTTCGCGGCGACGAATGCGAAGCGGGCCCAGCGTCAATTGAAGCTGCGGTCGAGAGCCTTGCCGTAAACCTTGATGCCGACATCGTGCGTCAGCAACCCGAAGAGCGTTTCAAAGAAGCCAAAGCCGCCGTAGACCTGACGGCTGCGCCGTTGATCGTCTCGGTCGGACGCGGCATCAAAGAACAAAAGAATATCGAGATCGTGCAAAAGCTGGCGACAGCAATGGGCGCTGAGATCGCGGCTTCGCGTCCGATTTGCGACAACGACTGGCTGCCGATGGATCGTCAGGTCGGTTCTTCAGGGCAAACCGTCGCGCCGAAAATGTACTTGGCTGTCGGTATCTCCGGCGCGATTCAGCACCTCGTCGGCATGAAAGGCGCACGCACCATCGTCGCGATCAACAAAGACAAAGAAGCGCCGATTTTCGAGATTGCTGACTACGGCATCGTAGGCGATTTGTTCGAGATCGTTCCGGCGCTGACGGCAGAAGCTGAAAAACTAAAAGCCTAAAACAAGAAAGCCTCACGCAAAGACGCGAAGCCGCAAAGATGATTACTAAACTATCTTTGCGGCTTCGCGTCTTTGCATTAAGCGATAACGTCTCAATTTGTAGGTTATGGTTTTTTGGGTTCAGCCACCGGGTCTTTCAGCTTCTCTTTTTCGGCGTCTACGTTAAAGCGTTTGTAATCGCTATAACGGATGGCGATGTTGACGTTGAAACCGAACATCAGCAGTGCCTTGATGCCGAGGTTGATGTCAATGTGCGCGGGCAGCCAAATCTCTTCGTTGACGTGCGTTGATTCCAACACAAACGTAGAGCCTTCGCGCAACGAACCCAGCAAGCCGCCGCCGACTTTCAAGGCTTCGATAAAGCGCGATTCGACGCGTACGACTTGCTTGTCGTTCGGATCAATCCAGACCGCGCCTGCCTGCTTGCTGCCGAATTTCTCCATGCCTTTGCCGCCTTTCATTTCGGGATTCGGTTCAAAATCGAAAACGATCACTTCGCGTTCGCGGAAGCGTTCGCGGCGCGGATTGACGAAGCGCGACGACTTGAAAAGTTTGACGAGCGAAAACTTGCGTCCGTCGTCGTCTTCGCCGGGACGCTCGGCGTCTTTGCGTTCGTTGCGGGCTTCTTTGGCGAGATTGTCGTCGATCTTTTTGACTTGTTTCTCAATGTCGCGGGTTTCTTTTTCCTGTTCGCTGGCCGAAAGCGACTGGCCGTTTTTGGCGATGAGGCGTTTGAGGCGACGGCCCTTATAAAACGAAAGCTCCTCGGTTTCGCTTTCTTCTTCGACCTTGCCGTCTTTGGCGATCTTGCGGCGAATCGTCGTCTCAGTGAAGCCGTAATTGTCGAGCAGCTTTTCGGCGCGCTCTTCGTTGGCGTCTACGGCTTTGAGCAATTCAGGAATGTCGGGCAGCGTTTGGTTGGCGAGTTGCGGAAAGTCGAATGGCTTCGCCGTCAGTTTGGCGTTGTGCTGAATGCTGTCGAATTTGATGTCGTAACTTTCTTCGTTCTCAACTGGCTGGCCTCCGTCTTTGCCTGCGGTCGTTTCGCTTTTACCAGAACGTTTGATAGACAGCGCCAGCGCGTGCGCTTCCAGCCAGCCGTTCACCTTGCGGTAATCGCCGTAATCACACAGCAACACGCTGTCGCCCGAAGGAAACTCAGTGCGCAACGGCGTGCCGTTCGTAGCGTCGAGCCAGAGCTTGATGCGGTTGTTGCGATTTGAAATCAGTGTGACGAGATTCGCGGCTTTGCCGTTCACCGTGTCTTTCTTTTCCCACACCGTTTTGACTTTGTTCTTTTTCGCGTCGAACCAAAGCTGGTTGTGAAAGAGCGCAGCGAACTGAAAGTCGAGGCTGTCTTGCCCTACGCGGGTGCGCAGTCCGCTGCGCGAATCGCGCCGCCAGCTTGATTTGCCGCTGTAAGCCTCAGCCGTCTCGAATCCGTCAAGCTCAGTCGTCTTGAGATAAAAATTCGGTCGTTGCGTGGTGAGTTGAATTTTGCCGCTGCGTCCGTCGCTGCGGCGCGTGAAGGTTCCACTGGCCTGCCGCGACGTGATCGTCTTGAACGCTTTGTCGCCGCCCAACGTTTGCGCGGCTTGTTTCAATAACTTGTCTGCCGAGACAGTTTGCCCAGCGACGGTGCTGACAGTAATGACGACAAAAGCCAATAGGCACAGGCCGCCGCGCACGAGACTAGCCGCGAGTGAATCATCTGATCGTTTCATATTCCCTCGAATTCTCCTGAATGGTTTTTCTTTGACTGAGCGCGCGCGCCCTACACTTTCAGATAAAAAGCTCGGCTGAAACGTGAAAGAAGGCTGCCAGTTTTTTGGCTTGCTCTTTGCTGATGGCGCGCTTGCCATTCACGACTTCTGACACACGGCTTTTGGTACTGAACACAGGTAACAAGTCGCTTTGCTTTAGGCGATTGGTTGCCATCAATTCGTTAAGAATGGCGCGCGGTTCCGACTTTTTGATTTGGTAATGCTTGCGTTCGAAGGTCTCGATTAACAGAGACAGCAAATCCAGCAAAGCGGTTTCTTCTTTGCTCAACGCGGCTTCTTTCAGCATCAGCCTTTCGACGACCGCGAGGTAATATTCGTTTTCAGCTTTGGTGTGAATGACCGTCGGCAACGCGTCGGTCAGCAGACTTCCGTACTTTTCACGATTTACTTTTTCGATAGTCTTCATCGTAACGCATGACACTTCTGATGAAGGTTTTATGCAAGGCCAATGGCGCGAGTTTTATCTGGTTTATCAACGGGGTTTCTTCGCGGCTCCGCCGCAGTGATGTGCGAAAAGGCTGTGCCTTTTTGGAGAGCGGCGTTACCTTCTTCGGGCTACGCCCGCATTGTCAATTGCTTTCACAGCTAATGAATGTCAGAGAAAAATCAACTTGCTTGATTAACCACGCTTGGGGCGTAGCCCCGGAATAAGCGGCAAGATGTGCGGAAAGGCGGAGCCTTTCCGCACATCACTGCGGCGGAGCCGCGAAGAAAACTGAGTGTTGAAAGGCTTTTATGGTTTTGCCACCACAAACGGATTCGTCTCTAACTCACGACGATAAAAAACACGCGGGCGTTGAATGCTGCGCTTAGTGCTTTTCTCTTCGCCTGACACGAAAGGCACGAGTTGCACCTTGGCGAGCGAACGCGCCTGGTTTTCGCTTTCCTGCATTTGCGGTACGCGCTCAGTCGCGTAATCGAACCATTCGCGTGTGATGATCTGTCCGTCTTTGATGTCGCGGTCAGCGGCGGATTTTTTCAAGCCTTCCTCAATTAACGCAAAGGTTAGATAGCCGTGGCCGAGTTGCGCCGTTTCGAGCGCGGCTTGATAGCTTTGTGCCGCCGTCAAGATGGACATGCCTTTTTCGTAAGCGAGTTGCGCGAGGCCTTTTGAATTCATCGGGCCGCGGCGTTGCTCTTCTGATTCGAGCGCCTGGCCTGAGTTGCAGGCGTCAATCACGAACAGCATTTGTCCGGCGTCAATCGCCGCCACACCGGATTCGAGATCGAGGTCTGAGACGCTGCGTTGCAGGATGGTTTGCAAGCCGCTGGCATCAAGCGCAGCGCGCGCTCCGACGTAACCAAGATCGTGCGGAATCAAATAAAAGTGTCCGCCCTGCGCGATGCCGTGTCCGGCGAAATACAGCACGACGGCGTCTTCGGGTTGCGCAGGTTGCAGCCGTTGCAACGCGGCAGGCGCATTCGCGGGCAGCGCCGTTGTATCGCCGCCTAGTCGCTTGAGCGCGAGCAAGAGATTGGCGCGCGTGACTTCGGTGTCGAGCAACGCAATGATTTCGGTGCGTTCGTATTTTTGCAGCTTGCGTTGTTGCGCGCGGACTTCTTCGCCAAAGGCTGTTGCGTCGGCGACAGCGTATTTCAAATTGAACTGTTCGTTTGCATAACGATTCACGCCGCAAGCCAGCACATAAGCTACGCCCTTGCGCCGCAAGGCTTCAGCGCCCGTGATGGTCAGCACGGCGTCGGTGCTTTTGATGTTGTCGCGGTTGAACGCATACGCCGTCAGTCGGTTTTGGCCCGCCACAATGGGCAACGTAGCTTCAAGCGTCGTTTGCTGTTTCCCTTGCAACACGTCGCCGCGCCAGACCCTGACCAGCGTACCGTTGCGAAACAATCGTACGTCGCGCGCGCCGACCAAATTGTTTGCCTCACTCGTCACCGGTTCGCTGATTTCCAACCGCACAGTGATGTTGCGTTGATTCGTTTGTCCTTCAGCCGCATGCAAGGCTACGAGCGGCTGGCGACGGTCTTTGAGCGATACGTCTTTCGTGGCTTGCGGACGTTTGCCGCCGAAAAATTCAGCGAGCAAACCGGGCGTGAAAAATTCGTTGAAATAGACTTCGACCGGCGACACGTCGTCGAGGTTCGCCGAAAAGCGCCAGAGGATTTGCCGCCACGCGGCGGGCGTACCGTCAAACAATCCGTCGGGCGTGACGACCAGCCAGTCGCCGCCGCCGTTCATCGTCACCAACGTAGCGAGCAACGCGCCTGACGACGCATCCCACAACTTCGTGCTGCCGTCTTCGCCGCCCGAAAACAACAGCTTGCCGTCGTGGCTGAACGCGAGCGCATTGACCAACAGCGTGTGACCATTGAGCGATTTCAATTCGTTGCCGTTGGTCACGTCATACAACTTGATCGTTTCGCCGCCCACCGCGAGTGTCTTTCCGTCGGGGCTGAACGCGAGCGCCGAAGACAACGCACGCAATGTGAGCGTTTTCACTTCACGCGGCGCGCTGGGTGTCGTGATGTCATAAAGGTGCAAGTTGTAAGCCATCACCTGATCGAAGTTGACGTTTTGCGTTTGGTTGAAATTGACGCCCGCGCGCATTTCCATCGCGGCCACGGCGAGCGTTTTCGCGTCGTGGCTGAAAGCGATTTGCTGAATGTTCATGCTGCGATCAAGCGCGATGCTGCTGATTTCACGCGCAGTCGCGGCATCGTTGAGCTTGACGGCAGAGCCGCTCCACGCGACGGCGGCGAAGCGTCCGTCAGGGCTGAAGGCGGATTGCAGATTGAAATCCATGAACCCAGGCTTCGCATTGCGCAAGGCGCGCGGTTCGCCGGTTTGTTTCAGATCGAAAAAGCGTAAGCCTGCGCCCGCTTGCCCGCCACCTATCGCGGGCATCATCGCGCCGAGTCCGAGGCTGCCGGTCACTTGCTGCATCATCTCCATCATCTTGCCAATGTCGCCGCTGTTGGCAAGTTTTTCCATCTCTTTAGCTTGCTTTTCCATTTGCTCAAGCTGCTTTTTATCAACCTTGCCACCCTTACCGCCCATCGTCATCGGTGGCATTTGGGGCGGCATCGTCATCGTTGGCATTTGAGGTTGAACTGGCGCGGGTTGCGCATCGGCTGCGTCGGCGCTGCCAAAAGGTGGCGGAGCTTCAGCCAGCATCAACTGGCTGCCGTCCTGATTGAGCGCGAGTTGTTTCAATTGTCGTTTGGCCGTCAACGCTACGTTGCGGACTTCGCGGCCCGTGCGCACATCCCACACCTTGACTGCGCCTTTACCATTGGGCGCGGCGAAAAACTTTCCGTCGGCGCTCAAACTGGTGTTGCCTGATTTCTCGAACAACTCATCGCGATTGCGCGCAGCCGTCGCGTCGAGCGTCACCGTACGCACCGCCAGTCCCGTATTCGTTTCCCACAAGTTGACCGATTGCGCGCCGCCCGTGACCAATGCGCGTCCATCGGCGGCGAAACTCAAACTGCCGATGGGCTGTCCGGCGCGACCGAAACTTTGCGCGACGGCCTTGCGCGCCAAGTCATGAATGACAATGAGATTGTCATAGCCAGCCGTCACGAGCGAACGTCCATCGTGGCTGAACGCGAGCGCAATGACGGGGCTTTTATGTCCGCCCAACGTAGCCGTCACGCGCCCCGTAGCCGTTTCGCACAGCTTCACCGTAGCGTCAGGACTGATCGCCGCCAGCCACTGACTGTCAGGGCTGAAGGCGAGATGATTTTCTACGAATTGTTCGTAACTCTCAGCCGACACGGTGGGCGCGGCGACGTTGATGGCGAGAATTTCGCGTCCGCTTTTCATTTCATACAGCTTAACGACGACCGGACTCGCCACAAACGTAGCGTTCAAATCGGCCTGTCGCGCGCGGTCATAAATACCCAACGCGATAAAGCGCCCGTCGGGGCTGACGCGCACGGTGCGCAAGGGGTCTATGGATTTGAAGCCGCCGCCCATTCCTATTGTTGCCGGCATCGGAACCTGCGCCGAACCTTTGCCGCGCATCGCATCCATCATGGCTTTTTGTTGCGCCTTCATCTGGTCGCGCGATTCCTTTTCGCTTTGCTGCTTGGCGGCTTTGTCGGCGGTATGAATTGTTTGTACTACGCGCCCCGTCGTCGTTTCGCGCACGATGAGCTGGCTGCTGAAATTCATTCCCTCGCGTTCACTCACGCAAGCGACAATCAAACTGCCATCGGCATTGAACGCCAGCGAATTGGTTTCGGCTCCGCGCTCGTCGTTGGTCTTGCCGGTGGCGAAGACTTGCCGTCCGCTCTCGACCTCCCACACCCGCAAAGCGTGTTGCTCATCGAACCAGGCCGCCGCGTAACGCCCGCCGGGACTGAGCCGCGCGAGTTCGATGCCCATCTGGCTGGTGAACAGCGTCGCGCTGCGCAAGCGTCGCGCGGTCGCTACGTCCCACTGTTTGATGACGCCGCTCACAAAAGTCGTAAGCGTCTTGCCGTCGGCGCTGAAGGCGAGATCAGCGGATTGCGCAAACCCCATGGTCGCGCTGTCGCTAACATTCAGCACGGCTAACTCGCGTCCGCTGGCGAGTTCCCACAGCTTCACGGCCTTGCCCGTCAATCCCAACGTAGCCAACCACCGCCCCTCAGGACTGAACGCCGCGACCGCTGCCGGTTCGGTTACGCCGGTTTGCAAGACGAGTTCAGGCCGCTGCGCGCGCGGGCCAGCGGGTTGTGCGACGGCGGTGTTGGGCTTGGCGACGGGCGTGAGCGTACGGTCTTGCGGCGGCTGCGCAAACAGCGGGAACGGATTGCCGCAACCGACAATCAACAGCGAACAAAAAATGCGCCGGATGTTAAAGACGCGACGGCGAGTGGACATAAACGAAATCCTCCAATGCGAATAGAACGAGCAGGGCGCAGGGGGAAGTACGCTGAATTGAGGGCGGCATTATGCACCGATGCTGAAGAGGCAGCCAATCAATGGGTTGGAGAATTGCAGTGCGGTAGGCGCTTGCGTGGCTCTTTCAATTTTCACTAAAGATAATCGGCGAACTCATCAATCGTCATTCCAGCTTGAGCAATAATGCCGAGCAGGGTTCCTCGCTTCAGGTCTTTATTGTGATAGGGCACGACCACCAACAAGCTGTCATTATCTGGATGTTTGAAATAGTGGTGGCTTCCGCGCACGTGGTCTTCGTAAAAGCCCGCCCGTTTCAATGCCTGCATGACTTTCTTCGGCTTGAGTGATGAGAAGACGATTCATGCAACTGCCAGTACCTCGATTCCGATTTGTTCAGAGCGAATGCGATCATTTCCCGGTATCGGTTGTCCATGTTTGAGCAGCACTTCAAGATAACCGGTAATGGCTTCGCGCGCCATTTTTCGCGCTTCGCGCAGGTCGTCTCCTTCAGTGATTAAACCGGGTAACGCCGGGCAAGTAACAACATAACCGCCTTCTTCGGCAGGCGTGAAGATAACGGTGAAACTATAGTTACGAACTCGCATTGCTTCCTCTCGACTTGATCTGAAAATTCGCTGGCGACAGCAGCGTTCAACGACACGAAGTATAAGCGCGCTTACCTTAAGCGCAAAGACGGGCAAAGACTCCGACAAATAAATTGGCGACGGGCGTGAGCGTAAGGTCTTGCGGCTGCTGCGCAAAAAACGGGAACGGATTGCCGCAACCGACAATCAACAGCGAACACAAAATGCGATGGACGCGACGGCGAGTGAACATAGCGAAATCCTCCAATGCGAATGGAACGAGCAAGGCGCAGGGGGAAATACGCTGAAGGGAAGGCGGCATTATGCACCGAGGCAGAAGAGGCAGCCAATGAATGAGGAAAGGAATTGTGGTGCGGCGCAGGTGGCTAATTTTACTTGGGGAATGATGAGCTACATATCGGCCCCATGCTGAACAACTCGTTAGCTTGTCACGCAGCTTTGATGTAAGCGCAGCGCCAAAACGTCCAGGGGTAATCCTTGCGGAATTAAGTTTTGCTTTTGAGTTCGGCGAAGTAGGCGCTCACAGCCTCGTCCGCTTGAGCGCGGTAGTTAGCGATTTGCCCGGCGTCAGCCTGCGCTAGCGCGGCTTTAAGCGCGTCTGCATCCAAGTCCTTACAGTAGGCTGGCGTGCCGGGATGCTGTCGCCAAGAGTCTGCGAGCGTGCCGACGTCGATGCCGTCGAAGCCAATTGCATTGAGCAGGCCCAGCACCACTTCTTTGGCGCGCGTATCGTCCCCCGCGACAGAGAGGCAGATGCGCCCCGGAGTGCTGGACGGGACGCCGCGCGTGGTCAGGCTGTCAGCGACAATGTTGTTGAATGCCTTGACTACAAGGACACCGAGTACTCGTGCCACCCACTCGCTGTCGGTCAGACCGCCATCAATCTCGGCGATGCGACCGTCTCGCGCTGGGTAGTAGTTTCCTGTGTCGACAACCACAGCCGACGTTGCGGATAGGATGTCGCGCGGCAATTGAAGTACCGCAGTCTCCGGGACTGCGATGATGACTACATCCTGCGCGCGAGCGGCCTGCTCCACCGTCCCTGCGGTAGCGCCGGTTTTTGCGGTGACCGCAGCTAACGAGGCGGGGCCGCGCGAGTTAGCAATCAATACTTGATGTCCGAGCGCCGTAAGGTGCCGCGCGAGAGTGCTGCCGATGTTACCCGAACCGATGATTCCAATGTTCATGTTTACTTTTCCTCCCGTGGAGCAATCAATAACCAATAACGCCGCAAATAATTCCCTTAGTACAGCAAATCAGAGTCCTCAAGCTACTCTCCGAAACTACGACTAGACAAACATCATATCGTTCGATGTGATCTGCAAATCCGATAGCAATCGTCGCATTAAACGATGCGAGGTATAAGCGCGCTTATCACAAGCACAAAGACAGACAGCGACTCCGGCAAATAAATTGGCGAATGCCTGAATGGTTCGGAATGCGCGCTTTCTTCGTCGCAGCAGCGACGCCTGACTTTAGACGTGGGTTTCAACCCACGGGAGGCCGCACGAGCATCCCGCGTCGCGTAGCCGACGCTTGCAGCATCGTGGAAAAGACGAAATGGCAAGCACGCATTCCTCACGTTTCCCATCATCTTGGAATGCTGGTCGGATTGCTGGTCGGAATGCTGGATAAGCACAGTGTCGCTTACGACATGGGGGCTGATTCAAGCGTTGGCTACGCGACGCGGGAACCATCGCCGAACGCTCCGTGGGTTGAAACCGCACGGCTAAAGTCAGGCGTCGCTACGCGACGAAGAAGGCGATACATCGATCACCAGCTACGCGACGAAGAAGGCAATAAATCTATCACCAACCTTCAAGCCAAAATCGGCGTCGCCAATTCGCCGTGTACGGGTTCGTAGTACCGGCTTCCAGCCGGAATGTCGTGATAAGCGAGTCATTCCGTCTAAAGGCGGGACTACATGCCGTTATTTCGCCAGGCGTAAAGGTACGCGCACTACTAGCGGATTGCCGGGTTTGGCGGCGACGCGGAAGATGGTTTGGGGCAGTGGGTCTTCGTCGGTCAGCGCGACTGAGCGCGTGAGTCCGGCCTGCTTTTCGACTTTCGTATAGGCCTGTCCCGCGCCGTCTTTGAGTTCGAGTTGTTCGACCTTGCCACCGTAATCGCGTTCCCATTTTGCGACCAGCGCCGCGTCGAGCGGGTTGGCCGTGCCGATAAAAGCGTTGAGTTCGGTCAATGGTTTCGGCGTCACGATCACCGTCAGCATTTCAGCCGCCAGCGGACGGGCATCCGCTTTGGGCGGATCGAAACGAAAGGCAAACGTCTCGGCTTGTTGATTGGGAATCTCGACGACGCTGCCAGCCGCGACAGTGTTCTCGCCAGCCTTTTGCGGAAAGATCAAAAAGGGCTGGCCGAAGCTGCCGTCAACGTATTGCTCACGATCAATCACATAAAGAAAACCGTTGCGCGGGATTTCGATGCTCAGGCGCACCATCTGGCCGATGGCAAAGGTCGTATTGGCTTCGACGCGTTCGGGAATCCAGCTTTTTTTCTCATTGCCTACGGCGACGAGAATGCGTCCAATGGTTTTGTCATTGGCCTCGGCAACTTCTTCGGGGCGCAAGCGCCAGAGCGTGAGGCCGAGCGTAGATTCCGCCGTGGCTTCTATCGGTGCTTCCGGGCGGGGCGTGACGCGCTTGTAAGCACCCGCCGGACGCGGCTTGCTGGGTTTCGCGGCAGTCGGCGGCGGCGCGGGACGAAAGCCCGGCGGCCAGATGCCGCGTGTGCTTTCTTCTTGTTGCGCGAAAGCGGTGAGACAAAGACAAAGTGTGACAGGGGCTAGTAAACGAAAGTTCATAATTCCTCCATACTGTTTCAGGGGCAGGTAAGGGGAGTCTATCGCCCACTTAGTTTATACGACTTGAGCGAACTGTTGGCGTGGCGCGGGCGCACCGCGCAACAAACCTTCGGTACTCAAATCTTCATCAAGATCAGGCCAGTGAATGCCATAGCCGCCGCCACAGATTTTCCAGTTGCGACGTTCGGCCTCTGTGGCATTGAACAGGCTCGGATACCAATGTAACGGCACGATGATTGTGCGACCATCCAGTAAATCAACTTTGAGTTTTTGGT
>JAYSVR010000498.1:0-12179 GCA_043718445.1 Acidobacteriota bacterium
TCGTCGTCTAGCTCCGGCTCCTAAGCCCACATTCAATTATACTAAGCCGCTGGAATCATTGGAGATAGAAGCACGAAAAGTTCCCGGATAGCCTCTGAGTTGAGTAATGGTTAAGGGATGAGCCTGTGGTGTTACTGAAATGCGCCTCGCAATACCTCAACACGACAGACCGTTTCAGGCAAATTGTGAATAGAAGAAATAACGTTATGTCGTTAGTTGAGCTACCTCAAGGCACACCTCAACTAACTCGCCAGTAACTTGATTTCCGCAGCCGTTAGCTAGTTCGTCGTGCGTAAAGGCTAACTTGCCCATCGCCGGATAAACCTACGGCTCAGAAATCGAACGTGACGATTTCAGGTCGAATAAAAACAGTATTTTAAGTTAGTAAAAAGTGGCGAATACCCAGCAAGGTAAAACTACGAAGGTGGTGGCTCACCGCACTGAGTTAAGCAGGCGGCAAGCATCGTTTTGCTGTGTTATTCACGGACACTGGAATATCCGCAAGCGTCCCATGCGGTTGAAATTGTTGCGTTGTCGGTTCGTATTTGCTCAGTCATCAATGACCGTTCACAACCAATAGGCAAAGGCACTTGCGTTGGAGGTTCGGCTTTGTCCCAGTAACTAAACGAACGAGTAAAACGAACTGATGACGAGTAACCCAAGCGGCACTATTTGGGGTACGGAGTAAAAGAAGAAAGTAAGGATAAGTTTGATGGCGCGTTGACTAAGCGGCAGTTGCCAGAAAACTGCTGATTTCCCCTAATGACTAATCACCGATCACCTGCGCTAGAAACTTATGGCAAATTGTTCTAATTGATTTTCAGTTGTTTTGGCAGGCTTTCGAGCGGGGTGTGAAGCGCCTACTGCAAAACGAAGCGGAGTCTACACGATAATAATTAGTACTACAAGGCCCATGTGAAAATATTACACGAAAATATTTACGCTCGCTTTTTCCTCCTACCAAAAATCATCGTCTTCGCTTTCGGGTAACAGTTCCTGCGCCACCAATTCACACCATAGTGCCAGAATCGCCCCATCCGCTTGGGCCGTGTGCAAGCAATCCGTCACTGGGCCGGGATCGCGTTTGAGTTCGGGGAAAGCCAATAACAACAAAACCAAGTCTCTAGCGGTAAATCAATCATGGCATTGTCCTGTGTTTATACCGCGAACGGTCATAGATTGCGCTTTTCAGCCGAGACTTTTTTTGAGAGTACGGAACAGACGGAAATAACAGAACAGACGGAAGTTTTCCGTGGCTACCATCCTCCAAACGGCATATCGTCGGTCTCATTGATTTGATGCAGCAATGGCGAAGTTGCACCAGCGGCTAGGGCGGCGGCGTATACCTGTTTGCCATCGGGGCCAGCCGCCAACAGCCGGTCGCCATCCAGCGCTACCCATTGGCTCAGATAGTTGGCTTTGTTGTCAGCCAACCATTGCAAGGCGCGTTGAAACTTGCTCTCGCGGCTTTCTGTTGCTTCGTGTGAGCCGTTGGCGTGTTCAATGGCGGCTTCGTTACTGGGTTCGGCGAGCGGCTTGAGCAGCGCATTGAGCGAAGTGCCTTGCGCGGCGGCTTTCAGTTGCAACGCGCGCAGCAACGCCGCCGTAGATGGATCAAGTTGCATCGTTACAGTTGCGGTATTCATTCAGCGACTCCTTGCGAAAAAAATGCGGAGCGAAAAGCTCAATGAACTTTTCGCTCCGCATTCTACTTGCGCGAATTATGCTTTGACTAGGCGGTTGCCGAAATCGCCTGCGCGCCCGTCTTATCGGCAATCGCCGCGTGTGCTGCTGCCAACAACGCGATGGGTACGCGATAGGACAGAAACCTCTCACATCAATTTAGCAAAGCCCGCCTGTTCAAAATGCCGGTCTGAAGTGAAGGCTTCTGTGATGGCCTCGCGTTCCATCACGACGAAGCTGGTGCAATCGGTCAAGCCCCAATCCTTATCAATGCGGCGGCAATATAAGGCCCAAGCCTCTCGCAACAGGCGTTGTTCAAGCGGAAGAATCCGCACCCACGCCATTTGCCGCAAGCCGTTCAAGTAGGCAATGGCAGCGGCGCGATTTTTGGGGCGGCTGAAACCATCCGCGACTTCGAGCAAGACAAATTCCGTCGTCACAAAGCGGACGTTTTGCTGCACTAACTCTTCCACCTTTTGCGTGGCCGTGGCGTGTGACTGATCGTCGGTATCAATCAAGCTGATCCACGCTGAGGTGTCTACGAAAACGTATCTCATGGCTTGTTCTGGTTGCAGCACTACCGGTCGAGCAGCTTGGGCGTGCCATATAGGTAATGGTCGTGTTCGTGTGCCAAATCGCCAATGCCCGTCGCGGTCTGACAATCTCGAATCAGCTTGAGCAGCGCGGCTCCGCCGTCATCCTCCACTGCCATTGGTTCTACTGGTTCACGGCTGTCAATTACGCCGAGTAAACCTTCGATCTGTTCAAACGGAGTTTGTATGGTTTCGTTTTCTGTCTCAGCCAGGGGCTTGAGCAGCGCATTTAGCGAAGTGCCTTGCGCAGCAGCTTTCAGTTGCAAGGCGCGCAGCAAGGCCGCTGTCGAAGGTTCGAGTTGCATTGTTACCGTTGCTATATTTATCTGATGACTCCTTACAAAAAATGCGGAGCGAAAAGCTCTTGAACTTTTCGCTCCGCATTCTACTTGCGCGAATTATGCTTTGACTAGGCGGTCGCTGAACTTGCCTGCGTTCCCGTCTCATCGGCAATCGCCGCGTGTGCTGCTGCCAGCAACGCGATGGGTACGCGATAGGGCGAGCAGCTCACGTAATTCATCCCTACCTTGTGGCAGAAGATGACCGATTCGGGATCGCCGCCGTGTTCGCCGCAGATGCCGACTTTGAGATCGGCTTTGGTGGCGCGGCCTTTTTTGATGCCGATCTCTACGAGCTGGCCGACGCCTTCCTGATCTAAGACCTGAAACGGATCGTCGCCGTAAATTTTCGCGTCAACATAAGCGGGCAGGAATTTGCCTGCATCATCGCGGCTTAAACCCAACGCCATTTGCGTCAGATCATTCGTACCGAAGCTGAAAAACTCTGCGACTTCGGCAATTTTATTCGCCGTGAGCGCGGCGCGTGGGACTTCGATCATCGTGCCGACGAGGTAATCAACGGTGACGCCTTCTTTCTCGAAAACCTCAGCCGCTACGTGCCGGACGACGTCGGCTTGCAGCTTGAGTTCGGCTACGTTGCCGACGAGCGGAATCATGATTTCGGGCTTCACCGTTTTGCCTTCGCGTTGCACGATGACGGCGGCTTCGAAAATTGCGCGCGCCTGCATCTCGGTGATTTCGGGATAGATGATTCCGAGACGGCAGCCGCGATGGCCGAGCATCGGGTTGAATTCGTGCAGCGATTCAACTTTGGCTTTGGCCTCTTTGAACGGCATCTTGATCTTGGTCGCCAGTTCTTTGAGCGTCTTGTCGTCGTGCGGCACGAATTCATGCAACGGCGGATCGAGCGTACGAATCGTGACGGGGAAGCCATCCATCGCCTGAAAGATGCCGGTGAAATCGCCGCGTTGCAGGTCGAGCAAGGTTGCCAACGCGCCGCGATAAAGTGCTTCGGGCTTGGCGATTTTCTTTTCCAAGTCTTTTACGCGCTTGTTGGCGTCTTTCTTTTTGTCGCCGCTGGCCTTGCCGGCTTCGGCGCGCGCCGTAGCGAGTTCGCCTTCGAGCTTTTTGAAATCCGACGACGAGAGAATCATCTGGCGTACGCTGTCAATGCGGTCGCCTTCAAAAAACATGTGTTCGGTGCGGCACAGGCCGATGCCTTCAGCACCGAAACCGCGCGCGACTTCAGCGTCGTGCGGCGTGTCGGCGTTGGCGCGCACGCCGAGCTTGCGGAACTCATTCACCCAGCCCATCAACGTGCGGAAATCGCCGCTGACTTCGGGTTTGATGAGCGGCACTTCGCCGAGGATGACTTCGCCGGTCGAACCGTTCAACGTGATCGAATCGCCTTTCTTGATCGTGATGTCGCCGACGGTGAATTGCTGGTTGGCGTAATCAACCGCGACATCGCCTGCGCCCGCGACGCAGCACTTGCCCATGCCGCGCGCGACCACTGCCGCGTGCGAAGTCATACCGCCGCGCGCCGTCAAAATCGCTTGCGCGGCGACCATGCCGTGAAAGTCTTCGGGCGAAGTTTCAATGCGAACGAGAATCACTTTCTTGCCGTCTTTGTGCATGGCTAGAGCTTCATCGGGATCGAAAACCACTGTGCCAGTCGCTGCGCCGGGCGAAGCGGGCAAGCCTTTGGTGATGACGTTGAGTTGCGCTTTCGGGTCAATGCGCGGATGCAGCAATTGATCGAGTTGCGCGGGTTCGACGCGCGTGATGGCGGTGCGCTTGTCAATCACGCCTTCGTTGAAATGATCCACGGCAATCTTGACGGCGGCGGCGGCGGTGCGCTTGGCGTTGCGCGTTTGCAGCATATAGAGCTTGCCGCGTTCGATGGTGAATTCGAGGTCTTGCACGTCCTGATAATGCGTCTCGAGTTTCTTCGCCAGCGCCGCGAACTGGTTATACATCTCAGGCATTTCTTCGTGCAGTTGCGCGATGGCTTTCGGCGTGCGGATGCCCGCGACCACGTCTTCGCCCTGAGCGTTTTGCAGGTATTCGCCATACAGCACGTTTTCGCCCGTGGCCACGTCACGCGTGAAGGCGACGCCCGTGCCGGAATCTTCGCCTAAGTTGCCGAAGACCATCGTTTGCACGTTCACGGCGGTGCCGAGGTTGTCGTCAATCTTGTTGATGCGGCGATAGTCTTTGGCGCGGCGGCCATTCCACGAGGCGAACACGGCCTGAATCGCGTAACGCAATTGTTCTTGCGGGTCAGTCGGGAATGCTTTGCCCGTTTCTTTTTTAACGAGCTTTTTGTAATCAGCCACGACTTCGGCCAGCGTCTCGGCGCTGACGGCGGTGTCTTCGGTGAGGCCGAGTTTCTTTTTATAGCCTTCAAAAATGTGCTCGAACTTTTCTGATTCCACATTGAGTACGATCTTGCCGAACAGTTGAATGAAGCGGCGATAAGCGTCCCACGCAAAGCGTTCATTGCCGGTCAGCGCGGCGAGAGCTTTGAGCGTGTCGTCATTCAAGCCGAGGTTCAGCACCGTATCCATCATGCCCGGCATCGAGAATTTCGCGCCCGAACGCACCGACACCAACAGGGGATTTTCTGCGCCGCCAAATTTCTTGCCCGTGACGAGTTCGGTGTTTTTCAGCGCGCCCGTAACTTGATCCCACATGCCTTCGGGGAACTGTTCGCCCTCGGCGTAATAAGCGTTGCAGGCTTCGGTCGTAATCGTGAAGCCTGACGGTACGGGCAAGCCCGCGTTGGTCATCTCGGCCAGGTTCGCGCCCTTGCCGCCCAGCAAACCCTTCATCGTCGTATTGCCTTCGGCTTTGCCGTCAGCAAACGTATAAACATATTTCTTAGCCATCGTTGTCTTTTTGATCTCCTCGTAAAATTCGTAGGACAGGTTCTCAACCTGCCTTACTTCGCGGTTGGGCAGACAGGTTGAGAACCTGTCCTATCCTTTACTGATTTCTATCGGCCTGAGCCGATCTAAAAGGTCATAAGATTTCAACGCGCGTTCGAGTACGCGATGAATCAGTCGAATCGTGATGCCGCCCAATGATTGCAGGGCTACGGCATCAGCGTTGGTTGTCAAAAACTTGTTCGGCGCTTGCGTCAGCATGGCGCGCAAGGTTTGTCGCGTAGTTGCTACGAGCGCGTCGCCCATACTGTCGCTGCACGTGCGGCAATGTGGTTGGCCTTCGTTATCGAGCCAGATGGTTTCGTTTTCATCAAACGCTCTTTCGCAATCGCCGCAACTTTTCATATCGGCGAGAAAGCCCGCGAGCTTCAACAGCCAGACTTCAAAATAACGGGTCAACGCGACGAGTTGCGCGTCGTCCGCCGTCTTCATCGCCTCAACCGTCGCCGCTACCAACCGATAAACCCGTTCGTTGGGTTCGTGCGCCGGAGTGAATTCGATCAGCAATTCGGTCAGATAATGAATCACGCCCAGCCGTTCGCTGCTGATGCCGGCAGCGAAATTGGATTGCACAATTTCACAGCTTGAAAGCTCGACTAAGTCTCTGCTTTCGTTTTGGTAATACGTGATTTGGATTTCGGTGAACGGTTCCAAACTCGCGCCGAACCGGCTGCGTAAACGCCGTGCGCCTTTGGCTACGCCGCGCACCTGACCGGCTGCGCGCGTGAGCAGGACGCAGATTTTATCGGCCTCTTTCAAGGTGAAACTGCGCAACACAAAGGCATGCGTATCGTGCAACGGCATAAGTCGGGCAATGTAGTTGGTCAAACCGTTTTAGTAAAGTTCTGACGGGAAGTGTCAGCAATTCTCAATGATTAGGGCTATGAGCGAAGCTGATGAAGACACAAAGCAGTAAGGGTAGCGTGAGTGCGGGGAGCTGGTGCGATTCGGTGATCCCGTGCGGTAAGGCTTACGAACGCTCCTTCGCTTGGCACTTTTCGTTGCCTCGGCCTATGATGCGCGCCTCCCACAACCAACAACTATGCACATCGGAATTGACGCGCACGCGCTCGGCGCACAACAGGGCGGCAATGAAACTTACATCAAGCAATTGATTCTGGCGTTGGCGGAACTCGACCGCACCAATCGTTACACGTTGTATATCGCCCATCCGGCGACGGCGCAGCAGTGGCAGAATTATTTCGCGCCGCGCCATCCGAATTTCACCGTGCGACAGATTCCGCAGCCTACGCCGCTGGTGCGCGTGCCGTTATATCTGAGTTACGAATTGCGCCAACGCCCCGTTGACGTGCTGCACGTGCAATACACCGCGCCGCCGTTTTGCCCTGTGCCGGTGGTTGTCACGATTCACGATCTGGCGTTTGAACACTTGCCGCAAACTTTCACGCGGCGTGGCGCATGGCAGTTGAAACTGACCGTGCGCAGCACGGCGCGTCGCGCGGCGCGTGTTGCCACGGTGTCAGAGTTTTCGCGGCAAGACATTTTGATGACCTATCGTTTGCCGAAAGAAAAGGTCGTCGTGACTTACAACGGAGTGAATTCAAACTTTTCGCCTTCGCCCAATCGGTCGGATGAGTCGGTGTTGATTCGGCAAAAGTACGGCATCGCGCGCCCCTTCATTTTGACCGTAGGCAGTTTGCAGCCGCGCAAAAACCTTGTTCGATTGATTCGCGCTTACAGCCAGTTGCGCACGACATACCCTGAGTTTGGCGAGCAGCTTGTCATCGTAGGCCGCAAGCTGTGGCTGCACGACGACATCTTCAAGGAAGTGAAAGAGCAACGCTGGAGCAAAGACGTGATTTTGACGGGTTACGTGCCCGAAGAAGATCTGCCCGCGTTATATCGCGCGGCGAAAGTGTTCGCCTATCCATCGTTTTTTGAAGGTTTCGGTTTGCCCGTAATCGAGGCGATGGCCTGCGGTACGCCGGTCGTGACCAGCAACCTGTCGAGCCTGCCTGAAATCACGGGCGAAGCCGCGATTCTGATTGATCCGTTTGAAGAGCAAACGCTGGTGGCTGGTTTGTATTGCGCCGTCACCGATGAGCAATTGCGTTATCGCTTGCGCGAAGAAGGCATATTGCAGGCGCAACGCTTCACGTGGCGCGACACGGCGGAAAAGACGCTGCGGCTTTATCACGAAAGCGCCGCCAGCGTGCGGAAGGCGACCGCATGAACTCAGAGCAAGTGCGCTGTGATTTGTGCGACAACTTAACGGCAGCGCAATTCATTCTCACAACGCCGCGTTTGGATGGGCCGCTGATGCGTTGCGCCACGTGCGGCCTTTTTTTCGTCGTGAAATCCGCTGTGGCACAAGATGGTATCTTGTGCCCGCCGCCGCCAGCCGAAGCAGCACAAGCTGCCATCTTGCACGACGAACCAACCGTCACCACCGAAGCAGCACAAGATACCATCTTGTGCTACACGCCCGACCCAGCGGCACAAGATACCATCTTGTGCTACACGCCCGATGTTGCCACTGAACCCGATGTCACCATTGAGATGGATCGCCTCGCCTTACGTGCGCGGGAACTCAGTCTCGTTGAACCACACGTAGAACAAAATGAAACGCCGTGGCGTGTCGTGACAGCGGCAGAACGTTTGCGCGATTTGCAGCGTTTCATCAGTCGCGGGCGCTTGCTCGAAATCGGCTGTTCGACGGGCGAATTTTTAGGCGAGGCGCAGCGACAGTCATTCACCGTCACCGGCATCGAAGCCGATGCGAACACGAGCGCCGCGACCCGCGCGCGCGGTTTGAACTGCCTGACCGGTTCGTTGTTTGACGCGCAGCTTCCTGCTTCATCGCAGGAAGCCATCGCGCTTTATCACGTCATCGAACATCTGCCGAGTCCGTCAGCCGTCGTTCATGAATGCGAACGCTTGCTTGCGCCCGGCGGCTGGCTCGTTATCGAAGCGCCGAACATTCAAACCATTTGGTATCGCCTGCTGGGCGCGCGCTGGCGACAATTCATTCCTGACCATCTTTACTTTTTTACTCCGACCACGTTGCGTCGCTTGTGCGAACAATACGGCTTGCGCGTCATTCAATGCCGCACCGTAGGCAAAGCCATGAGCGTGCGTTTATTCATCAGCCGCGTCAGTCGCTACAGCCCCTTGCTGGCACGTTTGTTTAGTGCGGTCAGCCGACGATGCAAGTTAGATGAGTTCACCGTGCGCCTGAAACTAGGCGACGTGATGCGGTTGTATGCGCAAAAACTCTAAAGGCATTATAGGGCGCGTGAATTCCCCTTGCTGCTCTAATCACACTGCCTAATCAAACTGAATGACAGACTCACTCAAACACATCAAAGCTCACGTTCGCGCGATCAAAGCGTATGCGCTCGCCCCGCTCGAAGCTCCGATCAAAATCAATCAAAATGAAAACCCGTTTGGCATGCCCGCCGCAATCAAAGACGAAGTGTTGCGGCGCGCGGCGGCAACGGATTGGGCGCGCTATCCTGAATTCGTGCCTACGACGTTGCTCGAAAAGCTCGCGGCTTATACCGGCTGGCAAGCTGACGGCGTGATGGCAGGCAACGGCTCGAACGAGATGATTCAATCGGTCGTCAATGCCGTCGTAGAAAAAGGCGTGGCCGTTGTGTTGCCCGAACCTACGTTTTCGGTTTATGCGCAAGTCATCAACGTCGCGGGCGGCAACATCGTTTCAGTCTTACTCAAAGACGATCTGACGTTTGACGTACTGCGTTTGCGCACAGCCATTACCGCGCACAACGCAACGATGGTGATTATCTGTTCGCCGAATAATCCGACGGGGTGCGTGATCGCGCGCGCAGACTTGCTCGACCTGCTCGCCACCGACGCGCTGATTGTCGTAGATCAAGCCTACCTCGAAATCGGCGGCGAAGATTTCGTCGCGCTGCTCGAGCGTCATCCCAACCTCATCATTTTGCGTACGTTCTCAAAAGCGATGGCGATGGGCGGCCTGCGCGTAGGCTATTGTCTCGCTGCGCCCGCACTCATCACCGAATTCAACAAAGCCAAGATGCCTTACAGCCTGAATTTCTTTTCGATGATGACGGCGGAAGTGGCTTTAGAAAAACAACACCTGCTGCAACCGCTGGTCACCGCGCTGCAAAGCGAACGCGAACGATTGTTCGTTGAGTTAGGTAAGATCGAAGGCCTGAAGCCTGGGGCTTCGGCGGCGAATTTCTTTGCGGTCAAGACTGCCATCGCGCCGAAAGAGTTGTTCACGCAACTGCACGCGCGTGGCATCCTGATTCGTGACGTGAGCAGCGCGCCGTTGTTGAAAGATTACGTGCGCATCAGCGTGGGGACGCCGGAAGAAAACGATGCGTTGCTCGCAGCTTTACGCGAGATTATTGGCAAAGACAGCAACCGATGAACGATCTTTTCGCTCTTGATGATGATGTGCCTTTTACGCTGCGTTTGTCCGAGGCCATTGCGTGGTGCAAAGCCCGTGTGCCAACCGCTGACATCTCTCGCTCTTTACGGAGCCAAACATTACAACCTCGATACGAGATGCAATTTGTTTGGAGCTATCGTCATTCGCTGTATGTAAATTCTGTTTTGCGAGCAAGACGCCAGGCATTGCGATCTGTTCTATCCGTTCCGGTAACACCACCAGCAAACCTTGCGAACGGACGCTTGCTCTTCTATTTCCCTGACGAACAAGTTGACGATGGCGCTTCTGAAATGGCATCGAAGGGTTTCTTTGATGAACGAGATGCGCCTGCTTGGGATACATGGGTAGGAGTTTTCAAAGACGATCAACGCGGCCAATACATCGTCTCTTGGATTCCTGCCGAATTGCTGCAATGTGTCGCGGAGGGGATCGCAGTCAATATGGTTGATTGTGTTGGCTGGCTGGACAAGATCGAGTTTGCATTGAGCAAAGAGCTAACCAAATCTGGTTTAGTTTGGAACAATGCGGACTAACCAGTAGCATTGCCGTGCGCCGGAGGAGCGCCTTTCACATATGAAATCTGAAACCGAAGCAGTCGTTTGCAGCCTGTGCGGGCAATCCAAAGCGCGCGCCGTAAAGCGTCCGCAAATCGTTGGCAAGGGTGATGCAATGGTCATCGTTCCCAACGTGCCTATGATTTCGTGCAGCAATTGCGGGCACGATTATTTTTCGTTGGCTGTCGCGCGCCAACTCGATCAGATTCGCGCTAAACCCGAAGCCTGCACTACGCGCAAGAGTTTTGCCGTCGCAGAGCTTGTCTAATTCGCTATGTCACGAACCGCAACCATTCAACGCACCACCAAAGAAACCGACATCACCGTCACACTCAATCTCGACGGCAGCGGGCAAAGCTCCATCGCCACCGGCGTAGGCTTTCTCGATCACATGCTTGACCTGTTCGCGCGGCACGGACTTTTTGATTTGACCGTTCAGTGCAAGGGCGACTTGCACATTGACGATCACCACACGGTCGAAGACATCGCCATCACGTTGGGTCAAGCATTCAATCAAGCACTCGGCGACAAGCGCGGCATCGTGCGCTATGGCGCGGCTTATGTGCCGATGGATGAAACGCTGGCGCGCGCTGTCGTAGACCTTTCTGGCCGCTATTTTCTCGTACATCGCGTGACGAATACGCGCGACAAGATCGGTACGCTGTCGGTTGAACTGGTCGAACATTTCTGGCACTCGTTCGCCGAACATTGCCGCTGCAATCTGCACGTTGAAGTGTTTTACGGCACGAACCAACACCACATCGTCGAAGCCCAATTCAAAGCCGTCACACGCGCGCTGGCGCAAGCAGTCCGCGTGGACGCGCGCATTGAGGGCGTTATGTCTACGAAAGGAACCATCTAACGGTTGTCGGTTGTCAGTTGTCGGTTGTCGGTTCTTCTTTGACGACAATGATTGCTTGTGAATCACCGACAACCGGCAACCGGCAACCGGCAACCGACCAATGAAAATCGCCATCATTGATTACGACATCGGCAACTTGCGCAGCGTAGAAAAAGCCTTCACGTCGCAAGGCATCGCGGCGGAAGTCACCAAAGACGAACAGGTCATCCGCGCTGCTGACAAGCTCGTCTTGCTCGGCGTAGGCGCGTTCGGTTACGCGATGGATAGTTTGCGCAAGTACGGTTTCGACAAGCTGATTCACGAAGCCGACGACGCGGGCAAGCCCATCATCGGCTTGTGCGTAGGGCTGCAAATGCTCTTTGACGAAGGCCACGAGTTCGGCGTTCACAAAGGCTTGGGCTTGTTGCCGGGCAAGGTCATCAAGTTTCCCGACGACTTGCGTGTGCCGCACGTGGGATGGAACCAAATCAGCTATAAAAACGGCAGCGCCCAGCACGCCATCTTTCACGGCTTGGCCGACGAATCGTTTTATTATTTCGTGCATTCTTATTACTGCGAACCTGCCGACGCGTCGTGCGTAATGGGAGAGACCGATTACGGCTTGCGCTATGCTTCGATTTGCGGGCGCGGCAACGTGGTCGGCGTGCAGTTCCATCCTGAAAAAAGTCAGGAAACCGGCTTGCGACTGTTGAAAAATTTTGCCGAAATGTAACTCGACTCGTGTCCGTAGCCCGACCGTAAGCCTTGTCATTACCTAGTTTTTTGCACGGAGCTTGACAGCCTTGCATCAGGTCGATCTCCTTTAGAAAGTGGAAGTTCACGATAGAGGAGAGCGCAT
>JAYSVR010000499.1:0-12159 GCA_043718445.1 Acidobacteriota bacterium
ATTGTGAAGGGGTGCTGAGAACCAGCGAGGCAAAGATTCGGCTTTGCGCGATTCGGCTCATCTTGCGCAGGCTTGCCTAACTGCAAACAGGTTCTATAGCGGTTATGTCGCGGGCGCTTATATCGCCATCGCCGGTTCGATCAACTTCGACGAGGGCGGAACCATCAGCGGAACCTATAACGGCACGCTCGGCGGCAATCCGTTGAAGGGCAAACTGGCAGGCGCGATTACGGTGGATGGCGATTGCACGGGCAAGGTACGCATTGACCTGCCCATCGCGGGCGTATCGGCGAACGGTACGTTTGTGATTGTGAATGACGGCAAAGAGACCTTGTTTACTTCGACCGACAGCGGCATCGCCGTCACCGGACAAACGAAAAAGCTGTAAGCACGTATTGTCGTTTTGCTGAATCAACACCGCGTACGTCCAGTAAGCGAAGCCACGCTTACTGACGTACGCGGTACGAATTGTTTATTGGAAGTTCAGCTTGAACAGATTCGCCACGCGCGCATCGGCAATGACGCGGAAATACATCTCGCCTTTGCCTGCCAGAGTGCGCGGCAACGCCACGTTGATTTGATCCAGCCCGACGTTCTCGCCTTGCGGCCCGGCGTAAAGCACCGGCAGTTGCACGCCGTTCACCTGTTGCACATTGACGCGTACGTTGGTGACATCAGAACGCTTGCGCCAGCCCGTGCCATATAAAACCAGAAAGGTCTGGTCACTCTCCGGCCCGAACACAATCGGCAGCGGAAGCCACTGATTCAGCGTCATATCGAACCGCGCGACCGGATCATAGATTTGCGAACCATCGGCTTTGATGCGCAACAGTTGCGCAGCCGCTACGCCTTGCCCGTTGGCATTGGCGTTGAAAATGCCCGGCACTACGGCGCGAATGTTGATCGTCGTTGAGAAGCTCTGCCCGCCGCCATTCGTTACGGTGAGCGTCGCTGCCCCCTCTGCGGCTCCGACAGGCAAGGCGATATTGAGTTGTCCCGGCGAGACAAAAAACAGCCCTACGTCGCGCATCGCATTCGCGCTGTCAGTGAGTCGCGCCGACGTACCGTTCAACGTCGTCGGCAACGGTATGCTCGTCGCCACCGCTACGCTGGGCGCAAGGTTCGCTCCGAAAACCGCGAGGATAGATTCCGTCGCCATATCACCGGGAAAGTAACTGGCCGCCGAAATCGCCGCGATGGGCAGCGGTGCCGCCGGTAAGGCAACCACCGCACGAATCATAAAGTTCACCGCTGGCTGGGTAGCTGGGAATCCGGTAGTGATAAAAATATCGTTTCTGACATTGGTGTCGCCCGGCAAAATAGCGTAACTGCGCAAGGCATAAGGTTCACTGCCATCCAGCCAGGCAAACGGGCCGCCGCCCGCTAGTTGCTGAAAGCCTACGAAAACATCGCCGCTCGTAATCTGAACCTGATTGGACAAGGCAAATTCGACGAATTCACCGGCGAGCGAAACGTCGGGAACCGTCACGTTTTGCGTAAGAGCAAAATTGGCCGGGCGTGGGAACGAGACGCTTGAGACGCTCAAGCTGCTGCCGAATACCACCAGTCGAAACGGCGTGCCGGTCGGTGTGTTGTTGATGCGCCGCAAAAAAATCTTGATGGATTTGAGCGTCGCCGGATAACGCGGCGGCGTGAAACGGTTAAAGACGTGCAGGTCAGCCGCACCAACCGGAACACCATCTGCCGCGCCGTCGTCAACGCGCAATTCTTCATCAACGGTTTGTGCGGCGGCAGACAGCGTGAACGAAAGCAACAGCGCACAACTTAGAGCCAAAAAGCCAAAGCGTGATTTTAGGGTTTGCCCTGATTGGTGGATTTGCATGAATGGTTCTCCTGTGGGGTTAATAGAAAGAAGTTTGTTGCAACGCGGCGGAGCTTACTCCACCGCAAGCCGCAAGACTACTGCCCAAAGACAAATTCCCTTGCCCTGATTCCTGTGTCCGCCTTAGCAAAATTGACGCTGTTGAGAGGCTCTCCTACAATCCCGCGCGCTGTCTCGAACCTTTCCTAACACGCTGAGAAATAAACCTTATGGCTACTAAAGTACGCGGTGAAAATCGTGAAACGACGCTGCTCTCGCTTGATGCCCTCCCACTCGAAACTAACGGAACTCAAAACGGCAAAGCCGAACCTGTGGCTGCGCCCGAACGCAAGACGACGGGCAGCTTGTCAGACAGTCCTTATCTCAACCGCGAACTAAGCTGGATCGAATTCAACAGCCGCGTACTCGACGAGGCGCTTGACCCTACGCAACCCTTGCTCGAACGCCTTAAGTTTCTCTCGATCTTTTCGACCAACCTCGACGAATTTTTTATGGTGCGCGTGTCAGGCTTACAGGAACAGGCGGAAGCGAATCCCGCACTGGTTTCGCCCGACGGACTAACGCCGGGGCAACAAATGCGCTTAATCGGCGAACGCTTGCGCCGCTTGCTCGAAGTGCAAATGCGCTGTTTGCAAAAACAGGTGCTACCGGGTTTGGAAAAATACGACGTGCGCGTTGTGCCTTATTCAGACATCAACGAGTCGCAGCGCGACAAGCTCAAAGAGTATTTCAACGAACGCATCTTCCCGATTTTGACGCCGCTGTCAGTAGACTTGAGCCATCCGTTTCCTTACATCTCGAACATCAGTTTGAATCTCGGCATCCTTGTCGTACCCGACAAAGACAAACCCAACGCCGTATTCGAACCACGTTTCGCGCGCGTCAAGCTGCCGCCTAACGTACCGCGTTTGCTCAAGCTCGAAGGCGACCAGAACCATTACGTCTGGCTCGAAGAAATCGTCAGCCGCCACATCGCCGGACTTTTCCCCGGAATGAAAGTGCTGGAATGCCAGCCCTTTCGCATTACGCGCGACGCCGACATCGAGATCGAAGAAGACGAAGCAGGCGACCTGCTCAAATCAATGGAGCAACAATTGCGCAATCGCCGCTTCGGTTTTTGCGTACGCCTAGAAGTCGCGCCCGGCATGAGCGAAGCCATGCTCAAGTTGCTCTGTCAGGCGCTGGATATGGACGAACACGACGTTTATCAAGTAGACGGCCCGCTCAACATTCCCGACCTGATGGCGTTCTATAAACTTGAACTGCCCGATCTCAAAGACGAACCTTTCGCACCGACGACGCCCAAATCCATCACGAAATTCGACACGCTCTTCGATGCGATTCGTGCGCACGACATCCTGCTGCATCACCCTTATGAATCGTTCGCGCCCGTCGTCGAATTCCTGCGGCAAGCCGCGCGCGATCCGCACGTACTCGCCATCAAGCAAACGCTCTATCGCGTAGGCAAAGATTCGCCCATCGTCGAAGCCCTCATCGAAGCCGCCAATCGCGGCAAACAGGTCGCCGTCCTTGTCGAACTCAAAGCGCGCTTTGACGAAGAGAACAACATCAACTGGGCTAAACGGATGGAGCAAGCTGGCGTGCATGTGGTTTATGGCATTGTCGGCTTGAAGACCCACGCCAAAGTTGCGCTCGTCGTAAGGCAGGAAGGCGACACGATTCGCCGTTACGTGCATCTCGGCACGGGCAATTACAACCCAGTGACCTCGCGCATTTATACCGACACAGGCTTGTTCACCGCGCACGCTGATTACGGCGCAGACGTGACTGATCTCTTTAACTTTCTCACCGGCTATTCCAAACAGAGCCGCTATCGCAAGCTGCTGGTCGCGCCCGTGAACTTGCGGCAAAGCATCACCGAACTCATCCGCCGCGAGATTGACCATCACGAAAACGGACGCCCCGCCGGTATTTTCGCCAAATGCAACAGCCTCACCGACACCGGCATTGCCGAAGAACTTTATCAGGCTTCGCGCGCAGGCGTCCCCGTTGACTTGCTGGTGCGCGGCGTATGCTGCCTGAAACCTGGCCTGCCTGACCGCAGCGTCACGATTCGCGTCGGCAGTGTCGTAGGCCGCTTTCTCGAACACTCGCGCATTTATCACTTCCTCAACGGCGGCGACGACGTGTTGTATATGGGCAGCGCCGACCTCATGAACCGCAACCTCGACCGCCGCGTCGAAGTCGTCTTCCCCATCGAAGACCCCAAAATCAAAAAGCGCATCAAGAAAGACATCATCAATACGATGATGCAGGACAACGTGAAAATGCGCTGGCTGCAAAGCGACGGAACCTATAGCAGGCCGCGTTTGGCGGACGATAAAACGTTTAACGCGCAAGTTGAGTTACTCAAACCGGCGGCGCTGGCTTAATAGCACAGGCAGGTCTTTACGCTAAGGACGGTTGGCGGTTATCTGAGATTTTCCGGCTTCTAACAAAACCACCGCGATGATTGCAAAAATCAGTCCGGCGATTTCGAGCGAACTGAGTTTGGCGTCGGCAAAGGCTACGCCCCATAGCAAGGCGACAATCAGGTGGACGAGCGTGGCGAGTACGACAATCGCGCTGAACGAAAAATGCTGCGCGCGAAACAGCAAGCCCATCAGCGACAGGCTGGCTATCCAAACCGCAAAGGCTGCTGCTAACAGGATTGGTTGCGCAGCTTTCACGCCTTTGAACAAGAGAATTTCACTCACGCTGCTGCTCAGGCCGATCAAGACGAGCAACAGATAAGTTGTAGCGGTGTGATTCATCGAGTTTATCCAAAGCAACGCGCGTGAGGTATAGAACAAGATGGCATCTTGTTCTACATCTCACCAGGTCGAATGCAGCGGCGGCGGACAATAGGTCTCCAGCGTACCGCGCCGCCGCACATCCAGCGTCACACAATGAAAGCCGCCGCCCAGCGTACGCGCGTGGCGCAGTTGCAACGGAATCACCGTCACGCGACGTTTTTCCAATTCACGCAACAAAGCGGTTTGGCGACGGTCAATGATGGCGGTGTCGGGATTGACCATCATGAAATTCAAACCGATCCACACCGAAGCATAGGCCGTCTCGGTAAAACCGATGTCGGTCACCTCAGACAGATAGATAACTTCCCAATCACGGAACATCTCAGGCAAATTGCGCGGCCCGATACGCTCGGCGTTGACGACGACCAGGCCAGGACGCACCAGCGTGATGGTCGTGTCTATGTGCGTGCCGGTATAAACGTTGTCATAAGCCCTGACGCGATAGTCAGAGCCAACCATCGTTTGCAACCAATGCGCGCCGCAACGGTTGCCGCTGTCTGAAATCAGATACAACAAATCGCGCCCCGCCCGCAGCACGTTCGCCGCGTCAAAAACCGGCTCGCCATCGCGCAACGCCAAGCCGTCACCGCTCACGTTATAAATTTCATCGGCCAAACGCGGACGCGGCGCGCTCACCCAGCGGCTGCCCGAACGCAGGTAATCGAGCAAAATGTTTTTGAACGAAAAGGTTTCGAGTTGCCGCGCGCGCAAAGTCATCGGCGCTTCGATCAGGGTTTGGCCGACTGCTACGAAAAGATCGCGCGGGCAATAGTTGTATTGCCCGTCCGTCGTCCAATCCGTCGTGCTGAACGTTTGCGCGTGATCCCAGATGTCAGGACGCCGCACCGTTACGCCAAGTTGGTGAAAGGTATCAATCAGGATGGCGAGGTCTTCTTCGGTTTCTTCGATCACGCGCGGCGGGTAAGGGCCGGACGGAATGTTTTCGACGCTGCCATACTCTTGATATTCGACGGCGAACAAGCCGCGATCAGGCCGCGCAATGCGGGCGTTGACGGCGCGTCCGACGATGACTTCTTCGAGCGGATCCCATTCGTTGTGAACATTAACTAAGCTCATAACTTGTACTCCATCCAGACGTTTGGTTCGACATAGATTCCTTCATTCTTTTCCCGTTCTATTTTTAAGGTACTCAGCATGTGAGGAACGACGTAACTTTGATTGGCGGGGAATTTCATACCTGTCCATCGTTCCCAATCTGCGACCGTGCCTGTCAGGCGCATAGATTGTGAGCAGGCTTTGACGATGGTTGCCCCTGCGCAGGCATGCGTGCGCAACCACGGGTCAAACAGAAGCCCTTCGCCATTTTGCCAAGCGAGGTATTCAGCTATCGGAGTTAAAGGATAAAGACTCTTTAGGCTCGGACGTACAGGCGCAATCAGAGATTCATAGCCCAGCCGATTGGCAATTAGTTTCATTGCATTTATTGCCGTTGAGCTGATGCCCTGATTTCGGAATTTTGGGTTGACGGCAATTCCAAGCGCAGCCAGAGTGTTAGGTGTCTTATTTTTTATGTTACCCAAAAAAGCCTGCTGCATCGCCCAATCCCATCCGGTATCAGGCAAATTATTTGCGCTCTCTCTCCAGACCAGCGGCACTGAGTTACCCCAAGCTACTAACTCGTGCGTGGCACGATCAAGCAATCCAAATTGGCACTCAGGCCAGCGGTCATAAATCGCCATCCAGGTAACATCAAACGCTGACTCATACGGTTTGCGCGCTTGCAGCAAATAAGGCGGCCAACATTGACGGTCTAGCTCTTCGATCTTGTCAGCCAGGCTTGAGTCTTCGGCGACTGTCATACTTACCCAATCGGTTTGTTTTAGTTGATGAACATTGACCAAACTCATAATCTCTCCGTATAGTGCGAGTGGAGGTAATCGCTATGACCGATCCACTTGAGAATGAACCAACTCGGCAACTGCCGCAGCCTTCGCTTGAAGACCGTCTCGCGTCACTTGAGACGGGACAAGCCACCATGCAGGCCACGCTCAACGTGATGGATGCCAAGTTCGATGGGTTCAACCAACTGCTCAAAGAAGTGCTAAAGATGCAGCAGGATATGTATGTTGATTTGCGCGGGCGGATGTCTTCCATCGAACGCGATATTCACCAAATCAAACAAGACGTGGGGCCTGAATCCTTCCCTCAACGCCTGTTCGGTATGAAGCCCTAGCTACTGTTGCAACTCTTCCAACCCGTAAACCCTCGGCGCAGGAAAGCCATTGAACGTAGACGAAAGCTCTGTCGAATAAGCGCCCGCACAATGAATCGCCACTCGTTCGCCGATGCGCAGTTCCGGCAAAGCCCGCAACGCAAACGGCAAATCAAAGCTGTCGCACGTAGGCCCGCCGATGCGGTATTCGCGCAGCGGACGTTCGGCGCATTGCGTAGTGATCGGAAACGGCAAGCCGCCGCCCGCCGCGCAGGCTTCGAACAAGCCGTGATAAACGCCTGCGTCGAGATAAGCCCAAGCGCCCGCCGCGCGTTCGGCCAAGCCTGTGACCGAAGCGATCATCGTCGCCGCGCTCGCCACGACGGCGCGTCCGGGTTCGATGGTGATGCGGCAAGTTGAAGGCAATTCCATTTGCGCCAAGCCTGTGCGCAGTGCCGCGCCGCATTCTTCCAATGAAGCGCCTTGCGTTGTGTATGGCGCAGGCAAGCCGCCGCCCAAACTCAAGAGTGAAAGCTCGATGCCTGCGCGTTCAACGTCACGCCACAGCGCACGACAAACGGCGAGCGCCTCCGTCCACGTAGCGGCGCGCTCGCATTGCGAACCTACGTGCAAGGTCAAACCGTAAGGCCGCAACCCGCGCGCTTGCGCCGCTTGCAACAGCGGCAACACGGCTTCGGGTTCAACGCCGAACTTGCCGTTCAACGAAACACTGCTGCCCTTATTGCTCACGCTGACGCGCACGACGACGCGGCTGTGCGGCGCGCGTTCCGCCAGCTTGTCGAGTTCGGCCACACTATCAGCGGCGAGGATGTTGACGCCTTGCCGGTGCAACGCGCTGATGAATTCCGGCGCTTTGATCGGATGCAAACAGAGGATGCGTTCGGGCGCGATGCCCAGTTGCGCGAGCGTTTCGGCTTCGCGCGGCGAAGCGATTTCAAAGCCCGCGTTGGCTTGCGCTACGGTTTCAATCACGCGCCGGTCAGCGTTGCATTTCATCGCATAAAAGATTTCAGCCTGCGGTACGGCTTGCCGAATGCGCTGCAAGTTGGCGCGCAATTGCGCGCGATCAATCACCAATAACGGCGTCGCCAAATGTTGCGTGAGGTCGAAAAGGTTTGGTTGAATCATCCTGCTCATTTGGCTGCTTGTTTGTTACACTGCCCGCCGTTATGAAAACCGCTCAATGGAATCAAGTCGCCGATGCCGTAACGCAATTGCCTGCGGAAAAACAGGCCGTGATCTCCGCACTCGTTAAGGCTTGGCTTGACGCTATGCCTGAGTTGCCAACGGAATCAACGGGTCGTCGTCGTGCCGGTTCCGCAGCAGGTCAGTTCATCATTCCGCCGGAATTTAACGATCCGCTGCCGGATGAAATCCAAGCCGCTTTCGAAGGTCGCACCTAAGCCCCGATGAAACTTTTATTGGACACTCACATCTTCCTCTGGTTCATCCTGAACGATGCGCAACTGCCAGAACTTTTGCGCGCCAGCATCGAAGACGAAGCCAATGAAGTTTTCCTCAGCACCGTTTCGGTTTGGGAAATCGCCATTAAATATCAATTGAATCGCTTGCCATTGCCCCAACCGCCCAGCGTATACATTCCCGAACAACGCGCTTTCAATCGCATTCGAAGCCTGCCGCTCGACGAAGCCAGCGCCGCTCAACTGCAAGGCCTGCCGCTTCATCACAGCGACCCGTTTGATCGAATGCTGATTTGCCAGGCGCTCACGCACGACCTATTGCTGGTCAGCGTAGACAGCAAAATGCCGCTCTATCCGGTCAAACTTCTTCGTTAGCCGCGTCACGCTTTTCCGCCATCGCAATCACTACGCCGTCAAACGCCAACTCCGCCCACGTCTGAATCGGAACCGCTTCGATCTGTGTATGCCGCGCGTCAAAGCCTGCGGCGACCAGTGCGGCGGCGATGTCCGCTTCATCTACATTGACTTCGGGAAAAGCCTTGTCCATCACGCAGTACTGCCGAGCGTGTCGAGCCGAAAGCAGCACGACCGTGCCGTCCGCTGCGCACAACGACAGCAAGTGGCTCATCCATTGCCGCCATTCGTTTTTGTCGTTGGTCGCGGCGTCTACGCAATAAGCCGAAAACACGAGGTCGTAAGGTTCGGCTGCGCCCAACGGTTGCGCGTGGCGTACGTCACACGGTTTGAGCGCCGTGACTTTGTTGCGGATGAGTTGCTTGCGCGCTTCGATTTCCTCCGCCGTCACGGCGCGACTGGTTTCGATTTCCAACGCACGCCGCACGTTGATGTCCCAGTTGAACGCCTCGGCTTCATCGCGCAGCCAACGATTCACTTCGGCCAGATTTTCCGACAGGTAATCAGCCAGATGGATTTCGCCCGCCCACGGCGCGAGCGGCGTCAGGTGATGCACCGTCGGCCCGCAACCGAATTCCAACACACGCGCGAAGGTGCGACGGCGGCGTTGCAGGTACGCGATCAACCGCTGATAAATCGCCTCTTCGTCATCGGGAATGAAATCCTGACTGTAGTATTGCCGCAGGTATTCACGCGGAATCCATTCGCGGTCGTAAAGGTTCGGGTTATCAGATTTGATATGCATCGTTATTAGCCGAATTCTCAATTAACTCCATGCCGCCGAAAACTGCGCATATCCGCCGCCGAACCGGTAGCCGATGTGCAAACAAACCTGTTCGCTTGCGCACACCAACCGCTCCTCCAGCGGCACAACGACCGGGCAATTCAGCGCCCGCGTGTCTTGCAAGCTGTCCTCCGGCGTGAGTACAGAAACGCTGGTGAGATAAAGACTGTTGACCGTGCCTTCACTGACGACAGCAAAAGGCCGCGTGACGGAAAAGGTTTCATCTACCTCACCCCTTGTAAAATTGAGGCCATTCAATAAACACCGCTCGCTGAGCGGCTGAAATGCGAGGTGGTCAAACCACTTCCACTGATGCCGCACCATCGGGAATTGCAGGTCGTAGAGTTCAAACTGCGTCTGCGCGAGCGTGACGAAAGTCTCTTGTCGGGCAGGAAGGAAGACCGTCGCGGCGTTGGCAACACCTTGCCGGTGCAGGTTGTTGATGGCCTGCACCTGGTATTCGTCAACGCAACCCGTCGTCAGCATCTCGGCCAGCACGACATCGAAATGCGTACCTGCGGCGAACTGATGACTGCACGCATCGGCCTCGATGACTTCGATAACGTGCGCGAAACCGTTGCGGCGAATGTTGGCGCGCGCAACAGCGGCGATGTAAGGGTCGTATTCGAGCGCGACCACGCGGCGCGCTCCGGCCCGCGCGGCAAACAGCGCCAGCAAGCCCGACCCGGTGCCCGCATCCAGCACGACGTGATGCGGCGCGACGATGCGGCGGATGGCGCGGTCAAACGCCTCTGATCTTTGCAGATCAAGCAGACAGTGCGTGACCAGATCAATCGAACTGAAAGCCCAGCCGTCAGCCTTTGCCTGATTGTGCGATTTGGAATTCATCGCTGCCATATTTCGCGTAACCTCAATCCATAAACCGCGCCAACAGCGCAATTGAAATCAATGCGCACACGATGCCGACGATTTCCCGCAGTTCGAGCTTTTCTCGAAAGACCAGAAACCCCAGCAACGCCATCAGCAAAACCATCAAAATCGAATAGACCGCGCCAATCGTCGCCAGCTTCAAGTGCCGCATCGTCCAGGCCCAGCCCCACGCTGTCGCCGCATAAATCAAACATCCGCCCGCCAGCCATTGATTGATGAGCGAAGCCTGCTGACTCGCCCGCTTCAAGCAGTAATCGCCCGCGACGGTGAGCAGCGCCAAGCCCATGACGACTAACAGGGGAGGGAGGGGGGGATCATGCACATCCGCCCTCTTTAACTGGCGTAAAGCCCAGTTCGCCCCAGCCCCGATAGCTCCAGGTAATCTCTTCGCCCGCCTGAATGTCGCGGCTGGCGAACGAGTCATACCCGTCCTCTGCTTCGCACGTATTCGGTTCGTCAGCGTGATTGGTGAACCGGTCATCATCGCCCGACAGCAAATAGACGCGCCGTTGCGAATCGTAAAAAGCGTAATGCCGCACCTGTGCTTGCGCCGTCGCCGAAAGCGCCTGCATTGCGACTTCATCAATCATCAAGTCGAAGCCCGCCTGAAACCGCCAGACGCGCGTGCCTTGCGCGATGAATTGCTGCGCGATCAAACCCAATCGGTGAATGCGGCTGACGCCGACTCGCGCGTTTACCAAAAGCATATTGGTGCTCCAGTTCTGAATGCAGCCTAAGCACCCCGCCGCCATCCGTCATTGACCTGACGCAAGCCGCTTCTTGATGTAGATCAAAGCAAGCCGCTGCCATCTTTGTTACGCTGTCTGCGGGGTTACGCTGTCTGCGGGGTTACCCTGCATGTGGTGAACCGAACTGAACCGCGCATTAGCCTTGCGCAAGCGAGTTATTATCCTTTTCCCTGCTTGCGCTTTACCTAGATCAAGAAACATCCGCCGTCACCTATGTTACTTTGCTCTTGATTGGTGCGGCGCTCTTCGCGGACGGGCCAATGCTTGACGCGCCAGAGTTGGTCGAGCGACGGCACGACGAGCCAGCCCCGATCACGGCGCAGTTTGCCTTTTTCTTCGAGCCGCGTGATGCAGCGCGCCAGATAAGCCGGAGTTACGCCCATCAACTCGGCGAATTCCTGATGCGGCACCGGCAATTGGATTCTTACGTTTTCCGTCCCCAGCTTTTGGGTGACGGCCAGATGCCACAGCGAATGTTCAAAGCGTTGCTCGGCGTCGAAACAGCGCAACGCGATGGTCAGGCGCTGTTGGCACTGGTTGTCGAGGCTTTGCATTTGTTGCCATTGCCACGCAAACGTAAGATCGTTGCGCAACAAATTCAGAAAGCGCGGCACGGGCAGCCGCAGCAATTCGCACGGCGTAGCAGTCACCGTCGCCGCCAGCGAAATGTCTCCTAACGCGGCAGCCGTACCGCCGCTCAGATAGCCCGCCGCACGCAAGCCCAGAATCGTCTGGTCGCCGTTGTCATTGAGGCAGGTCAGTTTCACCAGTCCGCGTTTGACGGCGTAAAGCTCGCGCACCGGCGCACCTTGCGGATGCAACGTGACACCCGCCGGAAATTCGAGCGGCGCGGCATGGCGCGTTAATTGTTCTAACCAGACAGTCGTCATAATTGGCCTTTATCCCTTTTGATATTTGAGGTTGAATGCTGGGGCGGTAGGGGAGCATGAGCCATTAGTCACTACACAAGTTTTTGAGCGTTGATGCCAAAGAGTTTAGCGTTCCGAGAAATGAGGTTTTCAAATTCTCTTTGACGATTCGCTATTA
>JAYSVR010000500.1:0-3849 GCA_043718445.1 Acidobacteriota bacterium
CAAGATAAACAGCGCCTCAAACATAATGGCGAAGTGATACCAATAACTCATCAGCCCCGACATAAACGGGATGCGCGAAAAGATTTGCGCCATGCCTACAGCGAGACTGACTGCGCCGCCGGTGCGTCCGGCGAGACGCTCTTCGCCGACGGCTAGGGTTAAGGCTTCGAGATTCGATTCGGTGAATCCCATCGCGCGCAGGTTCGCGTCAATTTTGGCGAAGGCGGCGACCGGCACATTGATCTGAAAGTAATCGTGCGGAAACATCGCGCTCGCGCAGATCAAGGCCATCACGCCAACGATGGATTCGCACAGCATCGCGCCGTAACCAATCGAACGCGCGTGCGTTTCTTTATCCAGCATCTTCGGCGTAGTGCCTGAACTCACCAGCGCGTGAAAGCCCGAAATCGCGCCGCAGGCAATCGTGATGAATACGAACGGAAAGACCTTGCCCGGAATGATCGGCCCGCCACCATGCACAAAAGGCGTGATGGCAGGCATTTTGAGCGTTGGCATCACGGTCAGAATGCCCAACGCCAGCAACGCAATCGAACCGAGTTTCATATACGAACTCAGATAATCGCGCGGTGCGAGCAACAGCCAGACGGGCAAGACCGAAGCGACGAACGCATACACTGCGACCAACAACGTGATGCCCGTCGTACCGATGCGGAAGTATTGGCCGAGCGCGGAATGCTGCACGGCTTCGCCTCCGACGACGGCGAGAATCAACAGAATGACACCGGCGATGGTGGCCTCAGTGATGGCGCGTTCTGAACCGTCGCGCCAGCGGTACATATACATTCCCATCAACAGCGCAATCGGAATGGTCATCGCAATCGTGAACATGCCCCACGCGCTTTCGGCCAGCGCATTGACCAGCACGAAGCCTACGCCAGCGAGCGCGACGATCAGAATCACCAGAATCGCAAACGTAGCCACCGCGCCCGTCACGCGATCAATTTCGCGCCGCGCAATTTCAGCCAACGACTTGCCATCGCTGCGCACTGAAGCCGTCAGCACAATGAAATCATGCACGGCTCCAGCTAGCACTACGCCGGTGATGAGCCACAACAGGCCGGGCAGGAAACCGAACTGCACCGCCAACACCGGCCCAATCAACGGCCCCGGCCCGCTGATCGCCGCGAAATGATGCCCCCACAAAACGTACTTATTCGTCGGGATGAAATTGGCTCCGTCGTTTAAACGATGCGCAGGCGTCACGCGCGCGTCATCCAACGCCAACACTTTCGCCGCGATGAAGGCGCTGTAATAGCGATAAGCGATGGCGTAAATGCCGAGTACAGCCAGCAGGATGGGGACAGCGTTGATTGTCATCAATGACTCCAAAGCGAAAGTATTTGCTATATCAACCAAGCTCTTCAGGGATTAAACGTTCAGCCCCGCACGACAGGCACTGGAAATGGTTGAGTTCCAAAACGCTTTTATAGAAGCGGTACGGAGCTAACCAAACTTCTTCAATCTTGCCGTTTTTCAGAGCTTTAAGAAGGTTGAGTCGTTTGCCACCAAGTAATCTGGTTTTGCAAGCAGGACAAGTTAATTCGTTGAGCAGCTTAAACCAGACCACACTAACGGCAAACGTGGCGATTAAATAAAAAGAGGCCGCTAGGAGAGCAATTTGTGTGAACCATAAACCGATTATTCTGCCTAGTGCTGCCAACAATAATAGCCCGATCCAGATTGGGAAAAACCAAGCTGTGTATATGCCGAGCCTGCAAAATCGTTTCAGTTTTTTTGCGTTAAGCTCCATAAGTGATCGTGATAGTTTCAGGCGACGGCATAACCTAAATGCTCCGGTGCAATGTCTGTCAGCAAATGCCAATGCTGCGCTTCAGCCGGTCGGCGTTCGAGCAAAAAACGTCGCTCGGCATTCGTGATCGAAGCGTGGCAAAGCGTGTCTTCGTGCAAGAGCCGCGACGGTTCCAGTTTGGCTTCTTCGCCCGCCAGTCGTTCTGACATCTGTTGCTGACCCAGCCGATCAGCCACGCGCCGCGCGACGTTGGCGATGAAGCCCAAACGATTCTGTAAGCCGTTGTGCCGCGCTTGTTCGCGCAGCCATTTCCAATCCAAGTCAGGGAAAGCCAGCAAGACCCAGGGCAAGGCTTCGACGATGCGGCATTCCACGTCGGCTTGGCTGAGTGTTGTCAGCACTACTTCGGCAGGGTTGAGTTGACGCGGAGCCTTACGCAAATAGACGAAGCCCGGATAACCGAGCGTCGCTAGATCAAGTGCCAGCTTTTCGTTGTTGTCACCGGGTTTACTCATAGCATCTCTCAAGCCAGCGTAATCACTCCGCCACGAAAATCTAAGTTGAGATTCAGGCCGCGAAAGAAATCTAACCCCAGCAAGCCGTCAATGTTCGCGCTGGGCGGAAGGTTGTGACCGAGAACCGAAAAATCCGTGCGGACTTGTCCCAAGACTGCCAGTTTATGCAACGAGATACGCGGAGCGTACTCAATGCCGCTGCCGGTGGTAATTTGCACCTGATTTGGCGAAAGCGTCAGGTCGTAACCCAAACGCATCAAGCTGCTCTGATTGATGAGCGTACCCGTTGCACCGGTATCTAACGCCAGGCTGAGAACAAAATCGCGTTCAGGCCCGAACGCTTCCGCTTTCACGATAATCAAATTGGCTTGCGGATCGAATGGCTCGGTCATAAAACATACTCCATTCCTTCTGGCGAACGTCCGATATAAAGCACAGCGAAACGTCCCGGCCCTAAGTCCAGCTTGAGCGTATCTCGATCAAACCGCAGGCGGTCGGCGCAGTGGTAAAGCACCTTGCCGCTCAAAACATTCAAGTGTTCATCGGTTTTGGGTTCCGCCAGCAGCACCCATTCCGAATCAAATTGTTTTTCGATTTCAGCCATTGGCAACACTTCGTTCATGGTAATCACTCCTTTCGCGTTGTAAGGGCGGCGTGGGAACGCCTTGATAGAATCGCAGGCGACGGCGGCGATTATAGAGAGGCTCCGCCGCAAAGCAATTGCCGCCCAGTCATCGGATTGTTCAATCAAAGAATGATTTGTTACTCTCGCGCTCCCCCAAATTCGCACGTTTCCCCATCTTCGACCCGCACCAATTTTCAGAAGGAGAACACGATGAAAAGAATTCTTTCGCTCGCATTCGCGCTCAGTTTGCTGTGCGCCAGCGCGCTCACGACTGACGCGCAAACCAGACGCCGTACGACGACGAAAAGGCGTCCGGTGATGACCAGGACCGCTGCGAACAGCGAACCGACTGCGCCGCGCATCGCTGTCGGTACCGAAATGAAAATCCGTTTGAAAGACGCGATTGATACCAAAAATTCGGCGGACGGCGACAAGTTCAGCGCGACGGTGATTGACCCTTCGGCGCACGCCGACGCCACCATCGAAGGCCACATCGCCAAAGTTCAGCAATCGGGCAAATTCAAAGGCCGCACCTCGGTCGTGCTGTCGTTCGATACGATTCGTTACGCCAACTCAGCCAGCGCCCCGATGGCTGCGCAGGTCGTTAAAGTTTACGGCGAAGATTCCGCCAAGAAGATTGACGACGAAGGCAACGTGCAAAGCGGCAATCGCACTGAGACTACCGTCAAACGCACCGGCGGCGGCGCGGCGGCTGGCGCAGTCATCGGCGCTATCGCAGGCGGCGGCAAAGGCGCAGCCATCGGCGCGGCGATTGGCGCAGGCATCGGCGCGGGTTCGACTTATATTCAAGGCAGCAGCAAGGTCAAACTCGACGCAGGCACTGAGAGGCTATCCGAGAACCTTTTTGACATAACTGTTGATTTATCAGAGAGTTACGGCATTGCCGTCTCAAAGACAAAGGAGCAAAACTATGTCAA
>JAYSVR010000006.1:0-8790 GCA_043718445.1 Acidobacteriota bacterium
GCATGATCTTGATTTATATAACCAAGTCTTAGGCGTCTGCGCCGGACTCTGGAATTTCAGGTTAAGTTGTTGATTCTAAACATCGCAACAAGTCTAATACACCTCTCAGTCGCCCGCAAAATGCGGAAGATTTTAGTTAGAATTTTTCTTAAAAGTTTGTGGAACAGCGACGGGCATTTGAATGCAACGCACCGTCGTTAGAATTTGGTTGCGGCTTTAGAACTGTAACGAATGCACAAGGATGGAAAAATCATCACTTCCACCCGCGAATAACGAACCGATTTAAGGGCTAATCCCTAGCGAGGTCGGATACGCTACTTGCTAGAGTGCTTCAAAATTGTGCGGCATTCGTTAGAGGAGTATTGTCAAGACTTAATAGCAAAACAGTTTTCATAAATCTGAAAAGCTTCACTGAAAGTCTTAACGTGCGCGCATACTAGCACTGCCAAGTTTTGTTTGTCGCCTTGTTTTCATGAACTTACAGAAAAATTTGGATTAAATTTTTGCGGCGCTATGCACTTATCACCATGAGACTGGTCAGTAATGTGTACGTATTATCTGCACTGAATTGAAACAAAATGTCTGAGTTTTACGGTAAGTGATTGAAAACGAGACGCATTGGTTGGTGGTCGTGAAAGCTACATATTCGCTAAACCCTTATTTATCAATCTCATCAAACAATTTGCGCGAGAGATAAACGCGATGGCACAATGCTTGCAAAAGTCTCAGTGCGAATGCCAAGTGGGGCAACGCTTAACGAGTTCGCCGAGTGGATTCGTAAAAACAAAACAAGAAGAAGCAGAGTTGAAGCAATCGTCCAACAATGGGAGGGACAGGAACAATGAAATTCAATCGTTTAGCTCTTATGGTTATTGGCGCGGCTATCGCGGTCGCTCCTGCGTTCGCGCAAGACAAGGCTCAAGACAAGGCCATGGTCAAACCGGCGCAAGACATGAACATCACTAAAATGGCTGCTGGTCAGAAGACCAAGGTCACGGGTGTGGTTTTGAAACGCGAAGCCGACACGTTTTACATTCGTGATATCAACGGCGGCGACATTCAGGTCGTTCTCAACAACTTCACGAAAGTGCAAGAGAAGAAGTCGAACTTCTTCCGTTCGGGCAAGAATTACAGCACGACGAACCTGTTGCGCGGCCTTGTGGTTGAAGTCGAAGGCAAAGGCGACGGCAACGGCGCTTTAGTAGCTGACAAGGTTCGTGTGAAAGATAGCGACCTGATGGTGGCGCGTACTGTTGAGTCGCGCGTGACGCCGGTCGAAGGCCGCGTCGGTGAAGCCGAAGGTCGCATCACCAATGCCGAAGACAATGCGAAGCGTCTGTCAGGTCAGCTTGATGAGTTGTCGGCGATCACCAGCACGGTGCGCGGCGAAGCCAAAGCGGCGGGCGACTCGGCGCGTACTGCGCAGGCGTCAGCAGACACGGCGATTGCCGGGGTCGAAGCGACCAACAAGCGCATGGAAACTTGGATTTCGAGCCTGGACGATTATGACGCCAAGCGCGGCATCACGGTGAATTTCAAAGTCGCCAAGTTCGATTTGTCGGATGACGCCAAAGCGGCGCTTGACGAAATCGCTACGCAAGCCAAAACCGAGCGTGGCTACATGATCGAAGTCATGGGCTTTGCTTCGGCGGACGGTGGTGAAATGAAAAACCGTGCGTTGAGCCAAAAGCGCGCTGACGCGGTAGTTCGTTATCTGGCCGAGAATCATATGATTCCGCTGCGCCGCATCGTCACGCCCTTCGGCTATGGCGAAGCGCAAGCCGTCGCCGACAACACGACGAAAGAAGGCCGCGAACAAAACCGTCGCGTCGAAGTCAAGCTGCTGGTCAACAAAGGCTTGACGGGTCAACCGGCTCCGGTGCAAATGCAACGCCCGGCGAACACTTCGATGGACGCTACGTCGCGCCCGCGTGAAGCTTCCAAAAATTAAGGGGAAGAACTAACGACGACAGCGTTATCGGTGTAAGATCAGGAACGAGTGTCGGGCGATCAGCAGTATCCAATCGCTCGGCACTCGTTTTGTGTCTCAGGCGTCTCGTGGGAAAGCCGCCTGTCTCAACTTGAAAACTCGTTAGTAAGGAAGGGCAAATAACGTGATGTTACCAGCAGTGAAACGAGTGCATTGGCAATGGATAGGATTAGCGGTTTTGTTAGGCGCTTGCGCCAGCCGCCTTCCGTCAAATGTCTTTGCCTATTCGTCCCACATCATTTCTGCCGCTGACAAAAAGGGCAAAGACAAAAAGAAAAGCCAGCAGGAAAAAGAAGACAAGGACAAGAAAGAAAAGGCTGCCAAAAAGTCCGACGCGGCTAAATCTGCCAACAAGTCCACAGACAAAAAAGCGGCTGCCACGGTGAAACCTGCTGCGCCGAACACAACCGCGCGCACGAATCCGCCTGCGTCAGTACCTCCGGTCGTGAATGATTCGGCTTTCCCGGTCAACGTGCCGGAGATCAAAGCGACCCCGACACCCGCACCGCCTCTGCCGACGGAGGAAAAGGCGGCCAGTGAAAAAGCGGCGGACGAGAAAACCGACCCAAACAAAGACAAAGACGCGCCTAAAGATGCGATTGATAGCGCGAATACCTTCAAGTTCAATTCGAGCTTAGTTGCCGTACCAGTATCTGTGATTGATGCGAACGGCGATCCGGTGAAAAACTTGAAAGCCGAAGAATTCATACTCGACGAAGAAGGCGAGAAGCAGCAGGTGCAATCGTTGGGTGAACCCGGCCAAACGCCTTTGGAATTGACGCTGCTCTTCGACATTTCAGGCAGCGTCTTCGAACGCTTCGAGTTTCAGAAACAGGCGGCGGCGCGCTTTTTAGAGCAGGTGCTCAAACCCAACGACGTAGTCTCAGTCTTTCTTGTAGGCTTCGAAGGCAAGCTGGCGATTCCGCGTACGCGCAACTTTCCCAAGGTCAAAAGCGAGATGATGGCGTTGCAGCCTTCCAAAGAAGCGACGGCGTTTTACGCCAGCGTCGTACGCGCCGCGCAATATCTCAACGACAACGCCGAAACGGGTTCGCGCCGCGTGATGGTCGTGATTTCAGACGGCGAAGATAATTTCAGCAAGACCGTAGCGTTGAGCGACGCCGCGCGCGAATTACAACGCAGCGATATGGTTTTTTATTCGATCAATCCGAGCGGCCCTTCGATCAAGCTCAACCGCATCAGCATGCGCGGACAGAACGCAATGCTCTCACTCGCCAACGATACGGGCGGCGTAGCGTTTGTGCCTGACCGGGAAGAAGAATTGCCGCGTGTCTTCAAACAAATCGCGGCGGAATTAAACGCGCAATATCTGCTCGGTTATTACTCGTCCAACGAAACGAATGACGGCAAGTTTCGCCGCATCAAGGTGCAGTTGCCGCGCCATCAGGTGTTGCGGGTACGCGCGCGGCAAGGCTATTACGCGCCCAAAGAATAGAGCTCAAATCAGTTTGCGCCCTGTCCCCACAAGTTCAGCGGCGCATTGCCAAGGCACGGAGGAGACGAGGCCTCCGTGCCTTTTTTTGCGATTGGCTAGCGGACACTCAGCTTATGGGGTTGACGGTTGGACGGAAAACCGCGTGATGCTAAGGCTATGCCGATCAACCTTTGTTGTAAGCCATAATTTCGTGCGGCTATGATGGCTATGCGTGAAATCAAGGAGGTGCGCTATGACTGTGGCAATCAGCGAAATACTCAAACAAGTCGCGTTTCTTTCTCCGGCAGAGCAACAGGAACTGACCGTACAACTGACAGAGCAGGTGCGGCAATACGCCGATGCGATGCCAGTGAATGGCTCAGTGAATGGCCCAGTGAATAGTAATGATGCTAAACCCGACGTTCAGCCAGATGCACTGGCGACCAATGAAGATGACTGGTGGGACGTTTCCACCTTGAACCATTTGCCGCCGAAATGGACGCGCACGGCACACGCGCAATTTGTTTACGTAGGGCGCGCGCAGCCCGCCCCTTACGACTTCAGCGATTAGTCACTACACAAGTTTGGGCTTGCCTTCAGCCCGCTTCAGCGGGGCAGTTAGGCCAGTCCATTTAGGACTGGTAAGGAGGCGCGATACCTGATTAGGGCGCTTTAGCGTCCTTCTCTTGAGGCTTTAGCCGCCAGTGAGACCGGGCAGCACGAACGGCGGCATTACATCGCGTATGAGTTAGTTGCCGGGCAAACCTTGCGCGCGCGCCTGTTGGGCGAATCATTGCGCTGGCAGGAAGCCGTCGTCATCGGTGCGCAAATCGCGGCGGCGCTCAAGGCTGCGCACGCGGCGGGCATCATCCACCGCGACATCAAACCCGAAAACGTAATGTTGCGCGCCGACGGACTGGTCAAGGTGCTGGATTTCGGCATCGCCAAACGGCTCGAATTGCGCGAGGCAGAATCGTCATCCACAGGCGAGGGCGAAGGCGCGACGGCGGCGAACGCTACGCTGGCGGGGCAGGTGTTCGGCACGTTGGGCTACCTTGCGCCCGAACAGGCGCGCGGCGAAAAGGTGGACGCGCGCGCCGATGTATTCGCGCTCGGCATGGTGCTTTATGAAATGCTGGCGAGGCATCCGTGGGCGGAATTGTCGGCGGCGGAAAAACTCGAAGCCGTACAAAGCGCCGACGAATTGCCATCATTGATGGTTGAGCAGCAAGACCTGCCTACGGCGTTGGTGGCGCTGGTGACGAACGCCGTCAAGAAAGACCGCGTGCAACGCAGCCAAGCAATCAGCCCTATGCTGGACGTGCTGAATGAACTCAAACCGACCAACGCCGATCAGACAGACAAAGACTTGCAAGGCGCTGAAGCGAGCCTGCGCACACAGAATGCCAATCGCTTGTTGAATCAATTCGTTTCTTTGTACGCCGCGAACCGACGCACGCGACTTTCGCCTACAGCCATATGGACGATCTGGCGGCATTCGAATCTCAAACGGGGCAAGCTCGAAAAACGTTTGCTGCGCCAAAGTCTGTTGAGCGTTTGGCAAAGGGCTGCGGGGTTGCAAGTCTCAACGAGCATACGTGTGTTGTGATTGAATCTGCATTGTCCCCGTTGGGGCTTTTCGGAAAATCATTTTCTCGATGTCTATCTTTATTCACCTGATTGCTGAAATCTTTGCCATAATCTTCTTCCCTTTATCACAAGAGCGACTCGCCGTGGCGGACGCGGCAAGCAATACGTAGCGCGATTACAGTTTTTCGGTTTCGCACTCACTTCACATCAACCGATCAAATGACCCATCAAGAGACTTGGATAAAAAACTGGTTGCCGATCATTTTCTGTCTGGCGCAGTTGAGCTTTCTCACGATGGCGGCGCGGCAGCATCCGTTCGGGACTTATGCGACCGAGACGGATTTTTATCATTACTACGCGCCCGATGCAGAGCGTTTGGCGAGCGGGCAGTTTCCGGCGAATACGTTTCAAGGGCCGGGCTATCCGGCGGCGGTGATGTTTGCCGCCAAGCTGACCGGACGCAGCAATGATTTGTTTACCGTCGGCAAATGGCTATCGGTGTTGTGTGCCGTGGCTTGCGGCTGGCTGATTTATCGACTGTTCGCGCAGGTGTTCAATCAATGGGTAGGCCTCGCCGCGCAAGGCTTCGCCGTCGTGAGCGCAGAGTTTTTGCCGTTCTCGATCAGTGCGACGACGGATGTATTCTTTTTGCTGTTGTGTCTGGCGACGTTGGTTATTTTGACCAACGACCGACGGCAAGCGTTGACGCGCAGCCTGCTCGCCGGAGCGTTGGCGGGCGCGGCGTATGTGACGCGTTACAACGGATTGTTTCTGCTGGTGACGGGCTTATGCGGCATCGTGTTGCTCGATTTGTTTTTGGTGTCGTGGCGCGAACGGATGCGTTACGCCGTGATTTTTCTCGGCCTGTTTTTGTTCGTCGCGTCGCCGTGGCTGATTGCGAATGCGCGACATACAGGCTCGCCGTTTTACAACACGAACTATCTCAATATCGCTACTGAATTTTTCCCTGAGTTGGTCAAGGGCAAAACGAATCAGGATGCGACGCGGGCGCTGGCCGAACGCTTTTATTCGTTCGGCGAAGTGCTGCGTTACGATCCGGTGCGGCTATTGAAACGTTATCCGGCGAACCTGTGGGAGAGTTTGCGCAACGTGGTGCGAGAGGGCTTGCTCAACGCTTCGCTGGCGTGGCTGGCATTGATTGGTGCAGTGATGGTGTGGTTTGACCAGCGGGCGCGCGCAGCGTTGATGCTTGAAATCGCAGGCACTTTTTATCTGTTGCTGATGGCGCTCAATCATTGGGAGACACGCTATTATTTTTTTGTGATGGCGCTGTGCGCTGGGCTGGCGGCTTATGCGGTGATGCGAGGCTTTGAATGGATGAGCCTGCACGAGTGGGGCAAACGCGCGGCGTTCACTGCTTTACCAGTTGGCGTGATCGTTTTGTTGTGGCTGGCGGCTTTCGTGCAAGGCAATAAACAGTTGCGCGAGTTTCTCTCAAACCATCCGTTAGAAGTGCCCGCCACGCGCAGCTATTTGCAAAGCGTAGGGCAATGTCCTTCAACCCGTAACATTCGCATCGTCGCGCGCAAGCCGCACGTCGCTTATCTGTGCCGCAGCGAGTGGGTGTTTTTTCCGCAGGTCGAGTCGCTCGAAGAGTTGCGCGCGTGGCTGCAACAGAATCCGGTAGATTATCTGCTCATCAGCCAGCGCGAACTGAAAGAACGCAAGCAGCTCAAACCGCTGGGCGATCCGTCGAAAGCGCCCGCGTGGTTGAAACCCGTCTGGTCAAACGTCGAACCGCCTGCCGTGCTTTATCAGTATCAGCCTCGGCCAAACGCGCCTTGATTGGCTGGTTGAGCAATAGCCAATAGTTTGACGGCTGCCAGCAAGTCGCCGATAGCGAATGGTTTTTCGATAAACGCATCGGCTTCGTCCCGCACAAGCCTTGCTCTTTCGCTGTCGTGTTGCCCGCTAACGGCTAAGACTTTTATGGCGGATAAGCCGGGGTCGGCTTTCAAACGGCGCGTAGCCTCTACGCCATCCATCACCGGCATGTCTAAATCCATGACGATGACGTCGGGTTGTTCGGCGGCGGCTACGGTGAGCGCCTCCTGTCCGTTGCAAGCCTGCGTTACGTCGTAATCATCTTCGAGCGCATACCGCAGCATGCGCCGCACACCTTCCAAGTCGTCTACGATAAGAATTTTAGTCACACTGCACCTCGCCTTGGCTTTCGTGGGGAAAGCCCGCGCATCCGATTTGATTTTCGGTGAGAGAAAATTTTGTAACGGGGATACAACCAGTCTGTACTTCAGCACTGGGATGTGACGACAGGGGATTGTCGTGACGGGTGGTCGGTGCGGCGGAGTATAGCCGGGCATCTCTAATCTGCCAATGCCAAATTCATAGCTATTCTCGGATTAGCTTTCGCCACAAAAAAGCACAAAAGACACAAAAGTCATCTGGCAATCGCTTTTGTGGCTTCTGTGCTTTTTTGTGGCGAAGGCCCTTCAGTTATGAAGGATGACGCGGGTTGGCGTTTCAACATTCGCTGAAGCACAAGTTTGCAAATTCAAAGTCGGCTACCTATTATCCGCGCCTGCTTCGCACTCACATTTCAACGAACGGACACGCATTCAATGACTGGAAATCGCCAGTACAATTTCACGCAGAAGCCCGCGCCATCACGGTGCGGCAAGTCCCATTTCTCATCAGCCCCATTCAGTCATTCGTGGCGTTCGTCGTCAGCTTCGTCGTGGTGTTGCTAAACACCCGCTTCATTTTTTCACCCTTAAACAATTCATCTTCTGTATTCCTGGTAAGAAAGGTAAGGCTTACTCCTAATGAAAATTCTGATTTCCGACAATCTCGCAAAAGTAGGCGTTGAACTGTTGCAAGCACGCGGCAAGTTCACCGTAGATTTCAAACCCGGCATGACGGCGGAAGAACTCAAGGCCGCGATTCCAGACTATGAGGGCTTGATCGTACGCAGTGAATCGCGCGTCACCGCCGACATCATCGCCGTCGCCGACAAGCTCAAAGTCATAGGCCGCGCCGGCAGTGGCGTAGACAACATTGACACCAAAGCCGCCACCGCGCGCGGCATCGTCGTGATGAACGCCGCGGCGGGCAACAGCATCACGACGGCGGAACATTCGATCTCGCTGATGATGGCGCTGGCGCGCAAGATTCCGCAGACGCACGCCAAACTCAAGACCGGCGTGTGGGATAAAAAAAGCGGCATGGGCATTGAGTTACAAGGCAAGACGCTCGGCGTCATCGGCCTCGGCAACATCGGACGCATCGTCGCCCAACGCGCGATTGGTCTGGCGATGAAGGTCGTCGCCTACGATCCGTTTTTGACCAAAGACGCAGCGGCCAAAGCGGGCATCGAACTCGGCACGCTCGATGACGTATTCACGCGCGCCGATTTCATCACGGTGCATACGCCGCTGACCGAAGAGACGCGCGGCATCGTCGGCGCGGCGGCTTTTGAGAAGATGAAAAAAGGCGTGCGCATCATCAATTGCGCGCGCGGCGGACTGGTTGACGAAGCCGCGCTTTACGACGCGATTAAGTCAGGCAAGGTCGCAGGCGCGGCGCTTGACGTATTCGTCAAAGAACCCGTCAACGCAGATCATCCGTTGCTGACTTTGGATGAAGTCGTCGTCACGCCGCACTTGGGCGCTTCGACCAACGAAGCGCAAGACAGTGTCGCTGAATTGATTTCAGAAGAAGTCGCCAACTATTTAGAAAGCGGCGCGATTGCCGGAGCCGTCAACGTTTCTTCGGTCAGCGCCGAAGCCCTCAAGGT
>JAYSVR010000051.1:0-2762 GCA_043718445.1 Acidobacteriota bacterium
GATGGACGTTGATCCGCGTCCGATGTCGCCCGGCGAAAAGATGGGCTTGCTCGTTCACCGCGATCATTCCGTAGAAATTTTCGAGCATCAGGAATTGCAACAGCGCATTTACGACCTCGCGTCGCAGCGTTACGACTTCCGTCGTTTGAACGAAGTCATGCTCAACGCGAAGAGCTTCGCCATTCCCGCCAAGCCCGCCGAACCTGAAGTCGTCGTTACGTTCGCCAATGAATCTCCAGAGGACGCCGTCGCTTATGAAGACGATAAGGAACAGCGCATTCTGAAAATCGAACGCGCGCTCGCCGCGACTGACGCGCTCGCCGCGATGGGCTGGACGAAAGAAGAAGTAGACAACGTGATGACGATGGTCACGAACAAAGACCCGTTGAGCGGACTCGGTTATGACGGACCGTTGGCGGCGTTCTCAAAAGTCCGTCGCAATCTGGCTGATTACTTTCAAGAGCGCGTCGCCGTCGTCACCAACCCCGCGATTGACCGCGTACGCGAAGGCGATCATTTTTCGGTGCGCGTATTTCTTGGTCGTCGCCCGACGCTGGCCGAAGGCGGAACGGTTACGCAACAGCTTGAACTGAAGTCTCCGCTGTTGTTGGGCGGCGGCGTTTCGTCGCGTCCTAACCTGGCGGCTGCGCATCGCGCCATCGCGCAGGAACTCGGCACTTGCCTCATTGACGATCTCGCACGCGAATTTGCTGAAGTCGCCGATGGCAATCCGTTTTCGGCAGAGAACGTAGTCCGTCGCACGCTCAAGCAAGCCGCAGGTGTGGCTACGCTTGAAGCACGCATGCCAGGCTTGACCGCGCGCACGATTGATCTGACTTACGACGAAGGCGAAACGCTGGCCGACGCGCTCGAACGCATCAAGCAACAATCACGCGAAGCCGTCGCTTCGGGCGTGACCGTACTCATTCTCGACGACTCGAAAGGCTTTGAAGATTACGAGCTATTTGTTGACGCGCACCTCGCGCTCGCCGTCGTAGATCAAGCCTTGAATAACAAAGCCCAGCTTTCGATTTCGGGTTGCGCCGTCACGGCGGAATTCACGAGCGGCGGCGGCAACGAAGAACTGGCATTAACCGATACGCCGACCAATGAAAGTCTGCGTCGCCAATGCAGCATCGTGTTGAAGTCCGGCCAGATTCGTAACCTGCACGACCTGTGCTTTGCGATTGGCTGCGGAGCCGATGCGGTGAATCCTTACGCGATGTATGAAGTCGCGTTGCGCGATGCGGTGGACGAAGACGGCGCGAAGAAAGCCTTGCGCAGCCTTTTCATGATGCAACACACCGGCATCGAAAAGGTTATGTCCACGATGGGCATTCACGAAGTTGACGGTTACGGTCGCTTGTTCGCCTCCATCGGTTTGTCGAACGAGATGGCGAACATCTTCGGCATCCGCAATTACTGCGGCTCTGACGAAGCCGGTTTGACCGTAGCCAAACTCGATCAGGAAATGCGCAATCGTTTGGTTACGCGCCGCGCACAGGCTGAGAAAGCCGCTACGTCAAAAAATCCCGCCAGCACGGCGGGGATGATGCGCGAATATCGCCGCCAGCCTTATGTTTGGAGCGCCGCCGGCAAGGTCGCGCGCAAAGAGGAAAGTTACGAAAACTTCACGGCGAAGCTGCAAGAGATCGAACGCGAAACCCCTGTCTCGCTGCGGCATCTGCTCGACCTCAACGAACGCGCCATCGTGACGCGCAATTACGCCGACACCAAAATCGGACATCACGCCGCACCGATTTTCATCGCGGCGATGTCGCTGGGTTCGCAAGGCGAGACGACGTTTCGCGCTTATGCCGAAGGAGCCAAGCGCCTCAAGATCGTCGCCATGAACGGCGAAGGCGGCGAGATTCCCGATATGATCGGCAAGTATAAAGAATATCGCGGCCAACAGATTGCTTCGGGTCGTTTTGGTGTGAACATCCACTTGCTGAATTGCGCCGACTTCCTCGAAATCAAAATCGGGCAAGGCGCCAAGCCCGGTGAAGGCGGACATCTGCCCGGCATGAAAGTCACTGAACTGATTGCGCGGACGCGGCATACGCCTCAAGGCATTGATCTGCTGTCGCCCTCAAACAATCACGACATCTATTCCATCGAAGACCTTGCGCAAGTGATCGCCGAACTCAAAACGGCCAATCCGCACGCGCGCATTTCGGTCAAGATTCCTTCGGTGCCTTACATCGGCCCGATTGCGACCGGCATTGCCAAAGCCCATGCCGACATCATTGCGATTAGCGGATACGACGGCGGAACCGGCGCGGCGCGCAAGCACGCGCTCCGTCACGTAGGCATGCCCGTCGAAGTCGGCGTCAAAGCCGCGCATCGCGCGCTCACCCAAGCCGGCCTGCGCAATCGCGTAGAAATTTGGGCCGACGGCGGCATCAAGTCAGGCACCGATGTAGTCAAGCTCATGTTGCTCGGAGCCAATCGCGTAGGCTTCGGCACGATGGCGATGGCGGCGGTCGGTTGCACCAGTTGCCGCGAATGCAACACCGGCACCTGCCACGTCGGCATCACCGCGCACTTCAAAACCGAAGAAGACGCCAAGGCTGGCGGCGCGAAAAAGTACACGCCGCGCGAATACGACAAAGCGGTGGACGGCCTCGTCAACTTCTTCTCGCACGTCATCAACGAAATCGGCATCGTCACCATGCGGCTCGGCTACACCCGCACGCAGGATTTGGTCGGGCGTTCCGAACTGCTGAAACAGACGCGCGAACTCGACCGCATTGACCTGA
>JAYSVR010000501.1:0-12138 GCA_043718445.1 Acidobacteriota bacterium
CAGTTCACGAAAGCCGCGCAGGATGTTGCCGTCGTAAGATTGAAAGACTTCGCGGCACTCGTTGAAGTGGCGATGATACATCTGTGCCGCGCTGTGAAAATTGGTGTCGCGCGTACGTTCGACTTCTTTTTCGGTGAGTTCGCACAGCTTGTCGAGATGCGCGACGTAACGCGCTTGCAACAGCGAATCCGCCAGCATCTCGCACAGCGGCGGCGACATATTCATCGTCACGCGGAACTTCACACCGTCGCGTTGCAAGGTCTTGAATGCCTGAAGCAACGGGATGTAAGTCTCGCTGATCGCTTCATACAGCCAATCTTCTTCGAGAAAGTCAGGATATTCAGGGTGACGCACGAAAGGCAGGTGTGCGTGCAGAACGAGACTCAGGTAGCCGGTTTCCATAATGAGAAGATGCAGGATGTTAGCGGAAAAACTATTTCATGCTGGGCAGCCAGGGGCCGTGCGCCCATTGCGTATTTGTCACGCTGCTCGGTGCGCCGGGCAATGTGATTGACGGCGACGCCGGGCGTTGTTCTGACGAACCTACGCCTAACTTTTCGGACAGGTACAACGCGATGGGTTTATCAATTTCGAGTTGCGCAGACTCTTCGCTTTCGCCCAATTCATCCAACACGGCGCGGCGCAACAATTCGGGCAGATAACTCAACAGCAGCATGTAGCCCATCTCTTCGCCGCCCATTTGTTGCAGCGTACGCAAAAAGTCGCGCACCCAATCAGCGAGTTCCGCGCTGCTCAGGCTTTCCCACCAGCGTTCATATTCGCGTCCGCCTTGAATGTCAGCCATTGTCGTCAGCAACTGTTGAAACGAAGCGGGCAGGGCTTGCCATACTTGCGCGTCGGTGTCGTGTTGCGGCAACAAGCCCTGCGGCGTGAAGGCGCGTTCGGGTACGAGATGGCTTTGGCGCAGCACGCTCAGGTATTCATCCGCGCCGATGCGGTATTCGGGTTCGTCGGCGCTCAAGTTAGACGGAGCGCCGCGCGGCATGCGTACTGGTTGCGACGCGAGCAATTTGATGAAGCCGTGCCGCGAAGATCTCACGCCTAACTCGACGCGATAAGTGCGATCAGGGAAAACCTGAAACCAGTGTTCGTTGGCATAGGCCGCATTGAAAAAAACGGCGATGGCGTTGGTCTCGTCTACGAGTTTGAGTACGGTGTGAAAGTCTTCTTTGCCGCCAGCGGTCGGGGGAAACATCTTGCTCAAGCGGGTGAACGGGTCATCTTTGAGTTGCCAATGCACGAATAGGTGAAACGGGTCTTGCACCAGCGCGCGAATGAAATCTACGGCGTAAGCAGACGGAATCGGCAAGCCGAAATCAGGTTGCGCGGCTTCTGTTGCTGGTGCGTCGGGCTGAACGGGCGCGTCATCGTTGACGACGACTGGTTCAAACGGATTGCGTTCGGCAATGGGTATCAGAGATGACAGATCAAAAAAGAAAGGCACGGTGTTCGCTCCGTAAAAAACGCTTTGGGTTGTTTTGCCGAGCGAGTGAAGCACGCTCGATTCGATTGCCGACGCTTGTTGATGGAATGGTACTGCGTGAAAACGGAGGCAGCTTATGAAGCCATACGCGAACGTGTCAAGGTTAGTTGAGGCAAGCCGGTTCAAGCGTGGCGCCAGCGGGCAGCCGGGCAGGAGCCGCCAGCTCGCCCTTGCCATAACGCCAGCGGCGGGCGAGGTCTTTCTGAATCCGCACATCGTAACTGCAATTACAGTTTAGCCAGCTAAGGGCAAAGGCGTCACGCGCGGCGGCGCGAGGCGTTTAAGTTGTCGTGCCTGCGGACGAAGACGAACTGGTCGAAGTCACGCCGAAATCTATTCGGATGCGGAAGAAAGTGTTGGCGGCGAATATGCGGCCTAAGTCGAAGAAGTCGGCGGAGTAAACGCTCAATGCAATCGTACAACGCGCAGAAACGTTTTGTACGATTGCATTGAGCAGAATTGACAATACGACTAATTGCTCACAGCCTTGACATTGGCGGCAAACGACTCCTGGGCTTCTTGCAAGAGTTTGCCCACGCGATCCTGTAATTCCTGGCTCTGGCTTTCGCTGAAGTAATTGCTGGCGGCGCGCTCAATGAAACTTCGCGCCGTAAGAAAGTCGAAGCCTTCCTCGCAACCTGACCCATCGGGAACGCAGGAGCCGTCGGGACAAGCCGTCCAACCTGGCGGGCAATCTTGCCCTGATTCCAGGCGGAATTGCCGCGTAAAATCCTTCAGCGCCAGTGTCAGTGCATCTGCCACGGCGTTTTTCCGGTCAGCGTTTTCGGCCTTATTGAACTTCTCAGTCGCCAGTTGTTGAAAGGAACTCACAATTTCTTGCAGTTCAGTGTCGGTGATAGGCATGGTTGATTTCCTTTATGGGTAAAAGGGGGGAGATTGGCTCGCACCTAGTCGCCAATCACACAGCCCTGGGTTAATTCCATGAGAACTGTTTAGAGCCTGTGTTTTGAAATTCGATGTTCGCCTTTACCTGAAGGGGATTTCGCCACAAAAAGGCACAAGAGCCACAAAAACTTTCTTTCCTTTTGTGGTTTATGTGCTTCTTCGTGGCGAAATCCCCTTCAAGTAAAGACGTATATTCAATTTCCAAACATGCTCTTACATAAGTTCCCGCTGATGCATGCGCTGAACAAAGTTGAAACCCGCCAACCCGACGAAATTATTTTTGCGGCGGGTAAGCCACAGCTTCTGACCATAGCTGCTAAAAAACTGTGTCACTCAAAATTTTCGATCATTGAAACGATGACCCAACTGGTTTGCTTGCTGTAATAAAGCGCCTGCCCATCGGGCGACCAGCTTAATCCTGAATAATATGCCGTAGGGTCGCCGTTGCGCGTCAATCGCTTGACCGTTCCATTACTAATAGCAACCGCCGCAAGGTTGTCAGTGCCATCCTCTCTGGTGACGAACGCGAGTTGTTGTTTGGTGGGCGACCAGTCAGTGCTGCATAAATAAGCGGTGGCCAGTCGCGCCCAAACGACGGGTGGCTGGCCGTCCAACGATAAGCGTAGCAATTGGATGGATTGCGGAAACGTGACGCTTTTGCCTTCGCCCAAGGCCAGATAAAGTTCGCGGCCAGTGGCAGACCAGCCATTGAGCCGCACCGGCAATTCAGTTTCATATACGATGCGCATCTGTCCCTGCTCAAGCACACACACGCGCTTTAGTCCTTTGGCAATGGGCCACGCACCCATCACGTAAGCCAACCGGCTGCCATCCTGCGACCAAAGCGGTGACGCCAGATGTAAGTTCTTATCGGTATTGTTCGTCAGCGGCTGTTCGTTCGTACCATCACGATTTATCGTCCATAAGTTTTCCGCGCCTGATTTCGCCGAGCTGTAAATCAGCTTGGTTCCATCGTGAGACCAGCGATAGTTGGAATAAAAGCGATGATAAGGAATACCGGTTTGCCCGCTAATTAGCACCTCGCCCGCCAGTCGTTTTTCGTTCCGGCTGCCGGTGTTGACGATCCGAAGTTCGTATTTCCCCTCGGCAGCGCGCAGGAACGCCACGTCTTTTCCGTCAGGCGACCAAACCGCGTCAAAGCCCGGAGCCGCCAGCGTAACGGCCTGACTCTCGCTGCGAATGCCTTTGGCCATGATGGTTTCGTTGCCGCTGAGCAGCGCGTTGGAAAATTGATAGGCCACCTGTTGGCCGTCGGTGGAAGGGCGCGGGAAAAGCTGTAATCCGAATCCGGCAGCGTGGCTTGATTCCTGTCCGGTTTGCCAGTCATAAGCAAAGAGACTGGCATTCGCCCGGTCGGCCTTGGCGATAATATATTTGCCATTGGGCGAAACGCTGAGTGAGCCATAATCATCGTCATTGAAAATCAACTGTTGCGCCGTCTTATCACTCAGCCGGAGCAGATAAAGTTGATATTTCCCCGTGCGATTGGAACTGAACGCAATGCTTTCGCCATCAGGAAACCAGAAAGGTGAACGTTCGGAACCATCGCCTTGAGTGAGCGGTAAGGGATCGCCGCCCTCACTGGGCAAGAGGAACACGTGAAATTTCCCGGCCTGCATACTTACGCCGACGATGTTTTTCTCATCAGGCGATAGACGAAAATCAAAAGCGGGGGAAGTCTTGGGTTGAAAGCCCGTCAACGGCTTTGCTTGTCCGGTCGTCAAATCAAAGGCAAAAAGATTCGAAGCAGCTTCATAAAAAATGGTCTGGCCGTTGCGCGACCATCCGATTAACTTGACGACGCCTTCGACGCTTTTGAGTGCGTTCAGCAAGACCGGTGTACCGCCTAAATACGAAACCGCCCACAGACCTGACATTCCGCCACGATCTGAGATAAACGCCAGCCGCTGTCCATCGGGCGACCAAATCGGATCACGATCTTTCGCTTCACCATCAGTGATCTGCTTGGTGACATCCCTATCCGTGACTTGCTTGATCCAAATGTGACTCTCAGTTCCGTTGTTAAAGCTATAGGTCAACAACTTTCCATCCGGCGAAATTTCGACTTTTGAAATTCCTGCGCCGCTGGCAACGCGTTCGTTGATCAGGTGGCTGATGCGCGGTGTGGGGCGGTTAGTCATCACCGGGCGCGCGAAAAAGAACTTCCACGTGACCATGGTCAGCGCCAACGCCAACGCCAATCCGCCCACCAGCAAAGGCCAACGACGCGGCCCAGCGATTTCAGGGGCAGCCGTTCCCGCACTTAATGAGCCAGACCGCAAAATTCGTGCGCTCAGTTCCGCGTCCTGCTTCAAGGTGCGCAAATCAATCTGCAAGTCGGCTACATTTTGATAGCGGTCACGGCTGTCTTTGGCGAGCGCCTTGCGCAAGATGCGTTCGAGTTCCGCCGGAGCTTCGGGCAAATAGTGACTCAATGGCGCTGGCTCTTTGTGCAAAATGGCAGCGATTACGTCAGCGGTCGAATCACCTTCAAACAAAGGCTGGCGCGTGAGCAGTTCATAAAGGACTACGCCCAGGCTGAAGATGTCGGTGCGTCCGTCGAGCGCACGCCCGCGCGCCTGTTCGGGCGACATATATCGCAACGTACCCAAAATCGTCCCCGGCGTCGTGTGCATCTCGGCAGGTGTAGTTTGCGCACCGGTATCAACTGCATTCGCGCCGGAGTTGTGTGCGGCGGTCAGTTTCGCCAAACCGAAATCCAACACTTTGACCAATCCATCAGGACGCAGCATCAGGTTTTCAGGCTTGATGTCGCGGTGGACGATGCCCGCCTGATGCGCCGCGTCGAGCGCCGAAGCGATCTGAATGCCGAGGTCGAGTGTTTGGCTGAGGCGCTGGTCTTCGTCGGGTTGCCACGCGCGCAGCGTGACGCCTTCGATGTATTCCGTCGCGATGAAATGCGTCTCGCGGCCTTCGTCACGCACGACGCCGATCTCATAAATCGTAATGATGTTGGGATGATTCAACGCCGACGCAGCTTTGGCTTCGCGGATGAAACGCTGCAAACGTTCGGGGTCTTGCGTGAAATTGATGGGCAACAGCTTGAGGGCAACGTGACGTTCGAGGCTGGTGTCGCGGGCCAAATAAACTTCACCCATTCCGCCTGCGCCGATGCGCGAAAGAACCTGATAGTGGCTGAGTCGCTGCCCTACACTGGCGCTCAAGGGGCGCGTGGGCATTTCACCCGCTGCCAAACTGTGCGCCGCCAGATGCAGCGCCTGCGTGGTCAAAAAGCCGCTTGCTTCTTCATTGGCAGCGAGCAGAGCTTCGACTTCGCGCTGCAATTCCATATCGCCTGCACACGCTGTCGCAAGCCACGCGGCGCGTTCATGTGCGGGACGTTCCAGCGCGTCGTAATAAAGCGGTTCTATGCGTTGCCAGCGATCAGGGGACATGGTGGGAGACGATTCGGTTATAGGGTGAATTCTGCGCGCGCGGTTTCAAGCTGTCAGCACCTGTCTCGATTTCGTTTCTCTTGAAGTGCTAGGCACGGTTGGATTCGGCGCGCACTTTAACACAGCGGCTAGGTTCATAAAATTCAGCGATTCAGAAAAACAAAAAATCGTTGGCGGGTTTGGCAGAGCATCGGCGCATGTCTGAGTGAGGACGACAGAAACAGCCCGCACAAGCGTGAGAGGCGCTGCTCGTCGCCTTCGAGAACGACCGCACTCTGAAGGAGAGACGCTATGAAAAAGACTACTTTGAACCTGATGCTGACCTTGACTTGTATCGCCGCTTTGACCGCACTCGCGCTCGCCGCCGTACCCGCGACCTTGATGACGGCGAAGATTCCGTTCGCATTCCACGTCGGCAGCAACGCTTTTCCGGCTGGCACTTACGTCGTCAGCAACGCTGGCTCGGCAGGCGTCGTGATCCTGCGCAACGAACAGGATACGAAAAAGAATGTTGCGACCATCACGAACACGAATTACTCGTCCAGCGCGAATGAGAAAGCGACACTGCAATTTCATCGTTACGGCGATCAATACTTTCTGGCGAAGGTAATGCCCGCTGGCACGACGACCAATCTCGAATTGCAAAAATCGCGCAGCGAACGCGCTGCCGCTGACGGCGCAAAAAACCTGGCGGGCACGTCCGTCAAACCCGAAATCGTCACGGTCGTCGGGCAATGAAGGGGCCATAAATAAATCACTCAGCCCCACACTGCCGCTGCGTTTTGCCGCTGGGACAAAACGCAGCGGCGCGCGCGCCGGGAGAGGTTCAGCGTTTGCCCGGTTTGGCGGCGGGTTTGACGCGCGGTTTGATTTTCAGCCCCAATGCTTTGATCACCGTGGCTTCCTCAGAACGACCGGTCACACCGCCTTTGAGAGAAGCCGGCGACGACGCACCGCTATGATCCACCCAAGCCAGCAGCACGCCACGTTTGGTGTAAACCAAGGAGGCCGCGCGGCCTTGCGGGTCGGGCGGCAGCGCGGCCAGAATCGCATTGATCTGCTGAGTTGCCTCACTCAGCGCCGCATCGTGAAAAGGAGAAAGCTTCGCCTTCAGCAACGGCGCCCTGCGGCAGGCGTCGCCATTACCCGCAATGCAATCGAACTTGCCGGGCGGCGTTACCACCCAATGACAGTCCCCATCAAAACACGGACTGTTCGGTTTTTTATTTATTGCCATGCTAAACCTCATTTCTTTGTTCGAGTCGTTGTTGCCAAACCAGCCTTGAACAACCGGGCCTCCGGTTGTGGGTTGCTGGCGTTTGCTACTGCCGAAAATTGCTGATGAGAATCACATCCGCAGTAACGGTGCCCCGCGAGCAAGCCAACTGCTTGCCGTCGTGAGACCAATCAAAGTAGAAAGTCTGCCCTGTTTTGAAATCGGTAAGTTGTTTTGCGGAGCCGCCGTTCAAGGGCTGGCTCCAAAGGTTATTCTGCTGATCCTGGCTATTCAGGTAGCTCAGGCCGCGTCCATCCCGCGTCCATTTGAAGACAGGCGAATTGAGGACGGCGGGCAATTCCAGGGTCTTGAGCGGCGCGTCCTCTGCCAACGGCAGGAGCGCAAGCCTGGCAGGGGAGGTTGGTGTGCGGCTGCCGTAACGAAAAGCAATCAGCCCGCCGTCAGGCGCAACGACCGGCCTGAAGGAATTCTCCGTCGTCAATTGCACGGGGCTTCCTCCGGCCAACGGTACCTTCCACAGTGTCGTGGGGGAATCTACTTTCAATCTCCATTCAAAGATGACCCATTGGCCATCCGGCGAAAAGGCCGGTCCGGCAACGTCCCCCGTGAGATCGGTCAACGGCCTTTGGTTGCTGCCATCCGGCTCCATGCGCCAAAGCGTGTTGTTCCCCGTGCGGCTGGAAACGAAAACAATCGTGCGGCCATCCGGCGCAACTGCCGGAGAAGTGTTGCTGCCAGTAGTGGTGAGGGGTTGATTATCGTTGTCGGCTGCGTCCATGAGCCATAAATTGGTGGCCCCACCGGCGGCTGAACTGTATACGATTTTGCCGTCAGGCAACCAGGCCAAACCCTGAAAACCATCCTCCCGGCCGGCGCCGGAAGTCAGTTGCCGTGCGCGGTTGGCATCTCCGCCAGGTGCCACCCAGAGGTTGATGATGCGCTCGCGCCTGATACAAGCCAGCTTCCCGCCGTCGGCGGCCAGACTGGCGCCAATGTAATTATTCAAGTCATTGGTGATCCGGCGCGCCTTCCCGTCCGGGTAGCCCAACTGCCAAATTTGTGGCAAGCGGGATTCCGCATCTACCGCATTCAAAATCAAGGCGCTGCCATCAGGCAGCCAACTCACCTCCAGAATATCGAGCCAGGGCGGAGAGGCGACCGGCTGGGCCGCGCCTGTTTCGGCATTGACTGCCAGTAAGCGGCTGGCACGGCTTTTACTCGAAGCCGCGCCACAGATGATGAGCTGGCCGTCGGGCGACCAGGCAGGAGAGGTTAAGAATTCGTCCTTGCCATGCGTGAGCAACAGCCGTTGATCGCTGCCATCCCGCCGCGCCAACAGCAAGCTGTTTTGGTCATTGATAAAAGCAAAACGGTCGCCCGCTGGGGAAAACGTGATGGGATAGGGTGAGACTCCCGCCAGCACTTTCTGCGGCTTTCCTCCCAGGACGGATAATTGATAGAGCACTTGCGTCCCCTGCTCATCCCTCACCATATAAAAGAGGAGGTCGCTCGCGCGCGCGAAGGTCAAGCCGCGATAGGTGACGCGCGCCAGGGGGACTTTTTCGATCTGACTGCCCAGGTTGACGTCGCTCATCCACAGGGACTGTTGCTCGCCCTCGCGTATGACATAAGCCACATATTGGCCCGTCGGTGAAATGGCTGGCGTTTGGGAGTGGACGTTGCCGGTTAACGTCAGTTTGCGAAAGGCCATATTTTGGAAGGCAGTTTCGTCGCGGGTCGGTGCGCGCCAACCGTACCAGCCCAAGCCCAGCGCACCAGCGAGTAAGAGTGCGGCGAGCAACCAGCGGAAACGCGAGGAACGCCGCACGGGCAAGCCGCCGGACAAACTGCTGGCTGAATTGCTGGCCGAATGGCTGACAGGTCGCGACGGATGCTGCAAGGTGTCGGACGGCAACGGCGGCTTTGTCTCTTTGCCATCGCGGGCCGTGTCGTTCTCACCCGCAGACGCGAACCATCGTTCGCTGTCGCTGACCGACAGCAGGCCGACCTGTTCAAGCTCAGCCATAAACACGCGGATGGTGGCGTAGCGCTGGTCGCGTTCCTTGACCAGCACGCGGCTGATGATTTCTTCCAACCGGGCAGGCGCGTCAGGGGTGAACTGCCTGAGCGGCGGCGGTTCCTTTTCGAGCAGCGCCGCAAACACTTCGGCGGTGGTGGCACCGGGGAAGGGCGACACGCCTGTAACCATTTCATAAAACACGACGCCGAGACTGAAAACATCTGTCCGCGCATCCACCTTCAGCCCGCGCGCCTGCTCCGGCGACATATAACGCGGCGTACCCATCACTGCGCCGGGGTTGGTCATTGACTCGGCGAGGGCGCGGCGCGGCGCGCCAATCGGCAGGGTTGGATCGTCAGAACCGGACCGCGATTCGCTAACGCGCGCCAGGCCGAAATCCAACACCTTGACCAGGCCGTCAGGACGCAGCATGACGTTTTCCGGCTTGAGGTCGCGGTGAATGATGCCCGCTTGATGCGCGGTGTCGAGCGCCGCCGCCATCTGCCTGACGATGGCTAAGGTTTCGCGCAACTCCAGTCGCCCTGCTGCCAGCCGCTGGCGCAAGGTGACGCCACCAATAAATTCCATGGCGATGAAATGAGTGTTTTCCGCCACGCCGATTTCGTGAATCGTGATGATGTTCGGATGATTGAGCGCCGAAGCGGCTTTGGCTTCGCGCACGAAACGTTGCACGCGCTCGGCATCGCGTGTGAATGCCGCAGGCAGGACTTTGATGGCGACTTGTCGTTCGAGCGCCTGATCGCGTGCCAGATAAACTTCGCCCATGCCGCCCGCGCCTAATTTGGAAAGAATTTTGTAGTGGCTGAACTGCTGCCCTTCCAACGAATTCAAGGGGATTTCCATCGCCAGCTTGCGGGCTTCAGCTTCCCAGGCGGGCGCGTCCATAAAACCGCTGGCCGACTCATCCGCCGTCAGCAACTTTTCGACTTCGTCGCGCAAGGCTTCGTCTCCGGCACACGCCTGCGCCAGCCACGCCGCGCGTGCGGGCGCGGGGCGTTCCTGTGCGTCGTGATAAAGCGACTCTACCTGTTGCCAGCGTTCAGGGGACATGAAAGGAGACGATGATTATGAGACGAATTCTGCGTGCGCGGCTTCAAGCTATCAGCACCTGTTCGGATTCGGTTTCTCTTGAAGGCGTGGGCACGGTTGGAATCTGCGCGGAATTTAGCACAGCCCTTCCTTTCCGGCGAATTTCGCCGCTGAAAAATACTTCAATTTTCTTTGGCGGGATTCGTCAAGCCACGTCGCATATGTGAACAAGAGGCTCAAGCGAGTGGGCCATTTCGTTCAACCAAACCATGAGGAAAAACTATGTACGTCAACGCAGACACACTTCCCAACGGCACGACCTTGCGCGGTTACGACCTTTGCATCGTAGGCGCAGGCGCAGCAGGCATTGCCATCGCGCAGCGTTTGATCGGCACGAATAAAAAAGTCTTGCTGGTTTCGGCAGGCGCGTCCACCGACAGAGATACGCCGCCATCGCCAGTCAGCCAATCCATCTATCAGGGAACGCTGGGGCCCTTTATGCAAAAGGTGAATAACACCTTTCTGCAACGCTCCCGGCTGCGCATGTACGGTGGCTCAACCAATCATTTCATTTTCGCGGGACGTCCGCTGGAAGCAGTTGATTTGCAAGCCCGACGGGGCTGTCGAGACGCTCACTGGCCAATTACGATGGAAGAACTAAATCGTTACTACCCCGATGCCAACGTCTTTGGCAATTATGGCCCATCCAACTATGACGATATTCCCTTCTGGGAAGAGGCGCTGCACGGGACGACTTTCCCGACGTTGCCGAGCGACCAGATGCAGAGCGCCGTCTTTCACTGGCAAAATAACAAAGCCATTAATCACTTCCAGCGCCAATATGGAGAGCGGTTGCAGGAGGCAACCAACGTAACCGTACTTTTCAATGCCAACGTCCTACAAATAGAAGCGACCGAGCGAAAAGAGCATGTGGCGGGGCTGGCCTGCGCCACGATTGAAGGCGGTAAAAAAGGTCGGGACTTTCGCATTGAGGCAGGAACTTATGTGCTGGCACAAGGTGGCATTGAACCAGTGCGGTTACTGAAACTCTCGGGCAATCTGGGCGATAACACCAAAGGTCATCTGGGGCGCGGGTTCATGCTGCACCCCGTCATCGGTCAGGCAGCTAAGCTCCGTTTTTCCACGCCGATTCCTACCTTGATTCAGAATTTTTACGATGGTAGGCACGTTACCATTTCTCCGCTCGGATCGGGACAGACGGATTACCAAGTGATCAACGGCCCAGTCTATCAGTCGGAAGAGTTAGAGGGCAGCTACGAATTCCACGCCCACGCTACGCTGACACCAACTCCACAGGCCTTGGCGAACGAACGAATCGGCAATTTTTACGCCAGGTTACAGTTCCAATTTGAGGAGAATCCCAACGTCCTCGGGCTTGGCATCTTGTGGGAACAACTGCCCAATGAAAACAGTACGATCACGCTGAACGAAAGCCAGCGCGACCCGGTCTTCAATCAACCAGTTGTACAGCTGGATTGGAATCTGTTGGAACAAGACAAGCACACCATTCAAAGAGGGCTGGAAATTTGCAGGGACTATCTTTACGCACGCGGCGGAACGGACTTTGAACTCATCACCGATTTGAGCGGCGGCCCGGAGCAGTGGGATTTCTCTCCATTCCCGCCTCCGAATCAAGATCCAAAAGCGCTGTGGCCAGGCGATCATCACATGGGCGCGTTACGCATGTCTGCGCAACCGGCAGACGGCATCGTCAACCCCGATCTGAAAGTGCATACGGTGAACAATTTATACATCGCCGGTTCGGGCGTATATCCGACGGGAGGCTATGCCAATCCGACGTTGACCATCGTCGCGCTGGCCTTGCGGCTGGCAGACCATTTGAAGGCGAACGTGTGAATCGCCGCTGTGTCCGTAGCCCGACCGTTAGACTTGTCATTACCCAAAACTTTTCACGAAACGTGCGGTTGGTTTTCAGCCCGCGAACGCGGGCGGCAGCATAAAG